>DAITAO010000043.1:0-25854 GCA_036824245.1 Gaiellaceae bacterium
GGGTCTGTCCCCTCAACATCCCACGTCCGCCAACCACCTCGCTCCTGCGCGAACCGCGCGCCCGCGCGCCGGGGACTGACCCTCACAGAAGCAGCACGTCCTGCCCAAGCGCCGGAGCGCACGGCGTGAGCGTCGGCACTACGAATGTGACCGCAACCCGTAGGCAGCCAACCGAGGGTCTGTCCCCTCAACCACCCCACGTCCGTCAACCACCTCGCTCCTGCGCGAACCACGCGCCCGCGCGTCGGGGACCGTCCCTCACAGGTCAGCCGGTCCGGCCAAGGCGTCGGAGCCCGCGGCGAAAGCGTCCGCACGACGAACGTGGTCGCAACCCGTAGGCAGCCAACCGAGGGTCTGTCCCCTCAGGAACCCACGCCCGCCAACCAGCCCGCTCCTGCGCCAACCCCGAGCCCGCGCGTCGGGGACCGACCCTCACAGAAGCAGCAGGTCCGGCGAAGGCGCAGGAGCCCGCGGCGTCTGTTCCCGTCTGTCCCGCACCGAGATCTGCTCAGCGAGGCAGGAGGAGCAGCTTGCCGGTCGTGCGCCGGCCGGCGAGATCCTCGTGGGCGCTGCGTGCGTCCGCGAGTGGGTAGCGCCCTCCGATCCGCACGTCGAGCTTGCCCTCTGCGATCCACCCGAATACGTCGGCTGCCCGCTGGAGAAGCTCCTCCCGTGACGCCGTGTAATGCCGAAGCGTGGGACGCGTGAGGAAGAGCGAGCCCTCGTTCTCGAGCCTCATCGGGTCGAAAGCAGGCACCGGCCCGCTCGCGGCGCCGAAGAGCACCAGCGTGCCGCGCTGCCGAAGGGCCGCCAGGCTGCCGTCGAAGGTCGTCTTCCCCACGCCGTCGTAGACGACGGCGACCCCTGTGCCCGCGGTCAGCTCACGCACACGCTCGGCGAACCCTTCGTAGCCAATCACCTCGTCGGCACCGGCGCCGCGCGCGAGCTCCGCCTTGGCGTCGTCCGAAGTCGTGGCGATTACGCGCCCGCCGTGCATCTTCACGACCTGCGTCAGCAAGAGGCCCACGCCGCCGGCGGCTGCGTGAACGAGCACGTCGTCATCCGGCTGTACGGAGTACGTGCTCGTGGCCAGGTATTGCGCTGTCATGCCCTGCAGAAGCGCAGCGGCGGCAAGCTCACTCGAGACGCCGTCCGGAACCGGTACGGCACGCTCGGCCTGCACGACTATCTGCTCGGCGTAGCTTCCGGGTGCTGCGCTCCAGGCAACGCGTTCGCCCGTCTGGAACCCGGTCACCCCATCGCCCACCACGCGGACGGTCCCGGCGCCCTCCACGCCGGCCACGAACGGTGGTGTGTTGCAGTAGCGCCCCTCGCGCTCGTAGATGTCGCGGAAGTTGACGCCGACTGCTTCGACGTCGACGAGCAGCTCGCCGGCTCCCGCTTGCGGCGCAGGCAGCTCGCGTACCTCGAGCACCTCGGGACCGCCGCTTCGCGAGACCATCACCGCCAGCATCGCCGAGCATTCTGGCGCGCCCGCGACTGACGGAGGAGGCTAGGCGGCGGCCCCGTCCGTGACGCGGGATTTCGCGGTCTGCGCGAGCAACGCGGTGAGCGCATCCACGGTCAGCGGCCGGCTCACGTAGTAGCCCTGGATCGTGTCGCACCCGAGTCGCTCGAGGGCGTCCCAGGAGTCCTGGGTCTCGACGCCTTCGGCGACCACCTCCAACCCCAGGTCGTGGCCGAGCTTGACGATCGAGCGGACGATCGCAGCGTTGCCCTCGTCGCTCGCCATGTTGGTGACGAACGAGCGATCGACCTTGATCTGATTCAGCTCGAGGCGCCCCAGGTAGCCGAGCGACGTATAGCCGATGCCGAAATCGTCGATCGAGATCTCGACGCCGAGCCCGCTCAGCTTGGCGAGCGCCAGCCGCGTGCGCGCCGGGTCGGTGACGATCGCGCCCTCGGTGATCTCCAGCGTCAGCCGCTCACCGGCGAGCTCGTTCCTGCACAACAGCTCCTCGACCTCGGCCGGGAAGCTCGGCTCGAGGAGGTTGCGCATCGAAACGTTCACGGCGACGTCGAGCCGGTGGCCCGCGTCCTCCCAGGAGCGGCACTGCCGAATCGCCTCGTCCAGCACGTAGAGCGTCAGCGGGTGGATCAGCCCGGTCGGCTCCGCCAGCGGGATGAACTCGGCGGGCTGGACGAGACCCAGCGTCGGATGCTGCCAGCGCAGCAGCGCCTCGACACCGCAGACCTCCCGCGCGCCGACATTCATCTTGGGCTGGTAGTGGAGCACCAGCTCGCGCTCGTCGATCGCCCGCCGAAGTTCGGAGATGAGCGCCAGGCGGGCTGGATCGTGAGTGTCGAGCTCTTGCGCATAGAACGCATACGCGACGCCCGCGTCCTTGGCCACGTACATAGCGACATCGGCCCGCTGCAAGAGCACGTCGACGCTGTCGCCGTCGCGGGGATAAAACGTGACGCCGATGCTCAGCTCGACGGTCAGCGGCAGCCCGTCGATCACGAACGGCTCCTCGAGCGCCTCGAGGATGCGAGCGAGCGCGAGCTCGGTGTCGCTTTGGGAGTCGTCGAGGTGCGCCAGGAGCATGCCGAACTCGTCGCCGCCCAGCCGTGACACCGTGTCCGTCTGCCGTAGCACGGTCTCGAAGCGCCTGGCCAGCTCCACCAGCAGCAGGTCGCCGTAGTGATGGCCGAGCGTGTCGTTGATCTCCTTGAAGCGGTCCAGGTCGATGAGCAGGACGGCTAGCTCCTTGCCCGTTCGACGGCAGACCGCGACCTCGTGATCGAGCTGCTCACGGAAGTGGGCGCGGTTGGGGAGACCGGTCAATCCGTCGTGGAGGGCCTGCCGGCGGTTCAGCTCCGCCAGCCTGCGAAGCTCTGCCTCTGCCTCCTTGCGCGCGGTTACGTCCCGGCAAGTGCCCTGGACGCCGATCGCGTGACCGTCTTCCTCGATGACCCGCGTGGACACCTCGAGGATCACCGACCGTCCGTCCCTGGCGATGAACTCCTGCTCGTAGCGCGTCCCTTTCTCTTCACCCGAGAGCTTGCGGTCGCGCTCGACCTCGGCGGTCTGCCGCCCTTCGGCCGTCATGTAGTCGCGGATGTTGGTGCCCAGTAGCTCCTCACGCGCGTAGCCCAGCACGTTTTCGAAGGCTGCGTTGACCTCCGTGATGGTGTCCTCGAGGTCGACGGTCGCGATCGGCTCCCACGCGTTCTCGAAGAGGTCGCGGTAGCGCTCCTCACTTCGGCGCAGAGCCTCCTCCACGCGCTTCTGCGCTGTCACGTCGACCGCGAGCACGACCACCGCCGGCCGGCCCTGGAAGACGAGGTCCTGCGCCGTGATCTCGACGTCGAAGACGGAACCGTCCTTGCGGCGGTGCCGCCATACGCCTCGCGGTCCCATGGGGACGGTGTTTCTCCGCACGGCCTCGCGCACGGCGGCTGCGTCCTCGGACGGCCGGATGTCCATGATCGTCATGCGCAGAAATTCCTCGAGCCTGTAGCCATACTGCGCGACGGCCGCACGGTTGACGGCGAGAAAGCCGAACGTCTCGGCGTGGAAGACATACATCGGATGTGGGTTCCCGTCGAAGAGCAGCTGGTACTGGCTCTCCGAACCCAGTTGAGAGCGAAGACGTGCGAGCAGAGAGCGCCACGCGCGCCGCATGCTGCATTCCATCGGCCTCGCCCCGCGTCCGGCCCTCCCCCTTTAGGTTGGTTCGTGCCTACAGTAATCAGCGCGGCGTGTCGAGATCGAGCTGATCGCCGGTGCTCAAACCGCGCCGCTCGGACTCACCGGCGGTCAGCTCGAGCGCGGCCTTTGCACGAGGCCCGAAGGCCATCCGCCAGGGCACGAGATGCGGCCGGATGCTCGTCACCCGCAGGTCGCGGTCGAGCCAGACCACGTCGATGGGGAAGCGCATGAAGAACGTGTGCACCGAGCCGGCCGGGCGCAGCAGGATGCCCTCGCCGGGCGGCAGCTCGCGGCGGCCGAGCAGGCCGCGCATCCGCGCTACCGGACCGTCTGCGACGACACACCGCTCGCAGACCGGGGTGCCGTCATCCCTCCTGATCAACGCGATGCGGCTCCCCACGGAGCCGCATCGTGTCAGAGCACCTTGGCGAGCGTGATCACCGCGGGGCCGAGGATCGCGATGAACACAGCCGGAAAGATGAAGAGGGCGGTTGGAAAGACCATCTTCACCGGCGTCCGCATGGCCCGCTCCTCGGCCAGCGCATGCCGGCGCCGCCGTGCATCCGTAGCCTGCACGCGCAGAAGCTGTGCCATCGAGCTGCCCAGCTGCTCTGACTGTGCCACGGCGCTGACGAATGCCTGTACCTCGCGCAGCCCGGATCGTTCGGAGAAGCGGCGTAGTGCGCTGTGCCGGCTCTCGCCCACCTGCATCTCGGCGAGCGCGAGCCTGAGACCGTCGACAAGCGGGCCCTCGGTGTGCTCGCAGAGCTTCGCCACCGCACCCTCGAACCCGAGCCCCGCCTCGACGCTCACGGCCAACATGTCGAGCGCGTCCGGCAGCGCCTCGAGCGTGCGCCTGCGGCGTGAACGCCGCCGCAGAGCGAGCGTGATGTCCGGCGTCAGGAATCCGATCACCGCGAACGCCGCTCCGAGCACCAGCTTCCCGCCGATCTGGTCTGCGGTGAGCGCTCCGATCACGAGACCAAGCCCACCCAGCAGCGTCTTCGCGGCGAAGAAGTCCGTCGTCGAGAAGCGATCGGCGACACCGGCCTCGACGAGGCGTACGTCGGCGGTGTCCCGCAGCGATGCCGGCGAGAGCCGCCGCCCGAGCCGGGCGAACGTCCGCCACGCGGACTCGATGCGCTCACGCAGAGCGATATCGCGTTCCTCGTTTTCCTCACCGTAGGCGCGGGCACGATCGAACGTCTGTCGTCGCTGGAGAGCCGGCAGCGCGATCGCGCGCGCCACCTGCAGTGAGGCGAGGAAGAAACAGACGAGCGCGAAGACGAGCAGCATTTCCTTACCTCCCGGGTGAGACGATCCGCTTGAGGAGCAGCGATCCCACGGCCATCATCGTGAGACCGACGCCGATGAGCACGTGCCCCGTCGACGTCGTGTAGAGGGGCTTCATGTACTCGGGGTTGATGGCGGTCAGGCCCAGCGCGGCCGCGAACGGCAGCGCGATGAGCACGGCCGCGGACGCGCGGCCCATGGCCGTCAGTCCGCGCAGCTTGCGCGCGAGCTGCTGCCGGTCACGGACGACCTCGGCGACCACCTCGAGCAGGCCGGCGAGGCTGCCGCCGACCTCTCGCTGAATCGCGACCGCGGTCAGGACGAAGGTGAGGTTGTCCGAGTGGACGCGGTGCGCGAGATCGGCGAGCGCCGACTCGACCGGCTTTCCCAGCTTGGTCTCCGCAAGAACACGCGAGAACTCCTCGCCGGCAGGTGCGCGCCCCTGCTCCGCCACGGCCTGGAGGCCGTGGGCAAAGCTGTGTCCGACCTTCAGCGAGGCTGCCAGCGTCAGCAGCACATCGGGCAGCTGCTCGTCGAACGCGCGCTCGCGGCGATGGGCAAGTACCAGCGCGACCAGGAAGGGCGTCGTGACGCCCAGTGCGAGCGCCAGCAGCGCGACGCCGGTCGAGCCGCCGACCAGTACGACGGCCACCGCCCCGCTCAGGCCGCAGACGGCGACCGCGTACAGGAAGTCGACGGCCTTGAAGCGCAGGCCCGCACGCGCCACGAGGCGCTGGACGCCTGCGAGCGGGCGCGAGTCGGCCAGCAGCCACTCGGTCGTGCCACGCAGTGCGACCAGCGCGCCGCGCGCGCGCTCCCCCACAGTCAGCGTCTCCTCGACCGCCCCCGCTTCGAGGTGCGCCTCGACACGGCGCTGCAGCGCTACGCTGCGCCGCGCCTTCGCCACCTGCGAGACAGCGGCGAGGACGAGTCCCCCCACCACGAGAACGAGTGCCGCGGGCCCCACGGCCGTCCCGTACAGCACCTCGCTCGCGCCTGAAAGAGCAAGCAGCGTCATCACGATGCCTTCCCGTTCTGCGTCGCGTGCATCCGCAGAGACTCCTCGCCTCCCGCGATGCCGCGGGCATTGAGCTTTCCGAGGAAGTGCGGCTGCAGCCCGGTTGCCGCCAGCGGCGTGAGCACGTTGCGGGCGTGGCCGTCGTTCCAGGTCGACCCGTCTGCGGGACGCGCGAGGAACAGGTCGTGCAGCGTGATCACCTCGGACTCCATACGCAGCACCTCGGTCACGTGCGTGATGCGGCGCGAGCCGTCCACGAGGCGCGACAGGTGCACGATCAGGTCGAACGCGCTGGAGATCTGCTCGCGGATGGCGCGCAGGGGCAGATCGACGCCCGCCGTCAGGACGAGCGTCTCCAGCCGGGCCAGCGCGTCACGCGGCGTATTGGCGTGGATAGTGGTCAGCGAGCCCTCGTGGCCCGTGTTCATGGCCTGGAGCATGTCCACCGTCTCCGCTCCGCGCACCTCGCCGACGATGATCCGGTCGGGCCGCATGCGAAGCGCGTTGCGCACAAGCTCGCGGATGCGAACCTCGCCCTGGCCCTCGATGTTCGGGGGCCTGGACTCGAGCCGGACGACGTGGCGCTGCTGCAGCTGCAGCTCGGCCGCGTCCTCGATCGTGATGATGCGCTCCTCGTCCGGCACGAACGCCGACAGCGCGTTCAGCAGCGTCGTCTTGCCGGTGCCGGTGCCGCCCGAGATGAGCACGTTGAGCTTGCCGCGGACGGCCATGTCGAGCAACTGCACGACCTCCTCGGTCAACGTCTCGAACCCGACCAGGTCGTCGATCGTGTACGGGTCGCGCGCGAACTTGCGGATCGTCAGCACCGGGCCCTCGAGCGAGAGCGGCGGCACGATCGCGTTCACGCGGCTGCCGTCCGGCAGGCGCGCGTCGACCATCGGCGAAGCCTCGTCGATCCGCCGCCCGATCTGCGAGACGACCTTCTCGATGATCCGCATCACGTGCGAGTCGTCCGCGAAGGATGCGCCGGTCGCCTCGATGCGCCCGCCGCGCTCGACGTAAACCCGGTCGAAGCCGTTGACCATGATCTCGGTCACCGTGTCGTCGGCCAGGAACGGCTCGAGCGGGCCGTAGCCGAGAACGTCGTCGACGATCTCGCCGATCAGGCGCTGGCGCTCCTCGCGGGCCAGCGGAATCTCCGTCGCCTCGAGCTCCGCGGTGACCGCCGCGGTCACGCTGTCGCGCAGGTCGGCCGCGCTCGCGCCGCCGAACACCTGCGGGCCGAGCGTGCCGATCACGACTCGCTGGACGTCTGACTTCAGCGCGGCGTACGGATCGGCGCCCGTGCGCGCCCGGGCATGGAACGAGGCGCCCTGCCGCTCCGTGTCGCCGGCGGTCTGCCGCTCACTCAGGTTGGGGCCTTCGCCCCTCAGACGATCTTCGAAGTTCATCGTGCCCTCCTCAGGAAGCGGCGCTTGGAGTCGGCCGGCGACGCGGGCCCGCCCGCGGCCGGCATGACTGCGGCTTCGATGCCGCGGATTGCCGTTGCAAAGGCTCCGTCCGGGTCGAGCAGCGCGGCGGGCTCGCCGCGGTTGACCGCCTTGAGGACGGCAGGATCCTGCGGCACCTCGAACCGTACCGGGCGCCCGACCACTCCTTCGACCTGCTCCTTCGTCACGTCGCCGTTCGGCGAGATGCGGTTCAGCACCAGGTCGAGGCGCGTGGAGGGGAACGAGAGCAGCTGGAGCGTGCGCAGGCCGAGCCGCACGTTCTTCATGGTCGGCGCGTCGAGGCCGCACACGAGCAGCAGCCGGTCGATGTCGCCGAGCGTCCCCAGCAGGGGCCCGTAGAAGAACGGCGACGTGTCGAGCACCACCACGTCGTAGGCCGTGCGCGCGACACCCAGGATCTCGGCCACCTTCGCCTCGGTGACCGTGTCGGCGTCCTCGGGCGTCGGAGGCGCCGCCAGCAGGTGGAGGCCGCTCGAGTGCTCGGTCGTGTAGCCCGCGAGCTTCTCGGCGTCCAGCTCGCCGGGCGCCGTCACGAGATCGTGGATCGTCTTCGACGGCGTGAGCCCGAGCATCATCCCCGCGTCTCCGAACTGGAGATCGAGGTCGACGAGCAGCACGGAGCGGCCGTTGCGCGCCGCCGTCGCGGCGAGGTTGGTCGAGAGCACCGTCTTGCCGGTACCGCCTTTCGGCGAGAAGACGATCACCATCTGGCCGCGCCGCTCGCGCTCGCCGTTGCTCTCGGGCGCGGCGGGGCGACCGGCGCCCTGGCTCGCCTTGCGCACCGCGAATGCGACCGTGTCGAGCATGCGCGGCAGAACGAGCACGTCCGTCACGCCCAGCTCGAGCGCGTCCTCGAGCAACTCGGGCGAAGCCGAGGAGACGAGCAGGACGATCGGCGCCTCGGTGTGCTTCCGCAACGCCTCGACGTCCATCTGCAGACTGAAGCGGGCGAAGGAATCGCCGTACTCGCCAGGCACGCCGAGCAGCACGACGGCGGGAGCGGCACCCGCCAGCCCGTCATCGGCGCCGGTGACGTGGTACTGGCGGCCGACCACCTCGACTTCTTGCTGCCGGTCGAGTGCCTCGCGCAGCTCGTCCTCGCAGTCCACCAGGCCCGCGACGAGCACGGGCACGCGCTGGCGGATCGCGCTGGGGACCTCGATGGTCGTCACCGAGACGTCCCGACCTTCGTCAGGTTGTCGGCGGAGGCCATCGACTGCTTGCTGTCCTGGGCCTTGCGCGCCGGCCGCAGCTGCAGCATCCACGCACCGTGCTTGGCAACCCAGAGGAGCCGCTGTGCCTGCTCGTCGGTGACGGCAAGCTTCACCGCAGCGTTCTCGTCCGCGCCGATCTCGCTGTCGCCCGGCTCGGTAGCCGGATCGAGCACGCGCAGATTGCGCAGCATCACGCTCGAAACATGCTTCTGGCCGCCCTCGGGCAGCGACCACGTGCCGACCAAGTCGACCCGGTCGCCCGCCTCGAGCGTGCCGGCCAGCAGCTGATGCTCGTCGCCGGGCAGCTGGACGACGCGCAGCTTGCCACGAATGTCGCCGCGCAGGCCTTCCACCGCAGCGGACGCGAAGCGGCTGGCAATGACCTGCTCGCCCTTGTAGGTCGTCTCGCGCGCCACGAGACCGGTGAGCGCGCTCTCCTCGGTGATCGCGTCCGGCGCGACCGCGTTGCGCGGCACGCTCTTCTCCGTCAGCGAGAGCTCCGTGCCACTCGTGCCCGGCTCGATCGTCTTGCCGGCCACCAGGACCGTGACCTGCTCGACGGCGCGCTTGTCGGCCGAGCGGTCGTTCGCCACGTACATGATGGTCAAAAAGGCGGCGAGCGCCGTCAGGCCGAAGGCGATCGCGAGATGTCGGATTCTGTAAGTCATTCCACCCGCTCCGTCGTAGTGCTGGTCAGGGATCCCGATTTGACGACCAGGCCGAGCAAGCTGATCTCGAAGGGATACGAGGCGGAGACCTCTACGTCTTCGCCCTGCTCCCACGACGAGTCGACGGTGACGCCGAGCCGAGCCTGGTCGAGATCGGAGGCGGCCAGGCGAACCTTCGCCTCGGCCGTTCCGTCGGGGTTGGACGCCTCTCTGCTCACAGCTGCCGTCCGGGCGCCCGCGCGCACGGCATCCACCACCGTCAGGTAGTTGTTGAAAGCAATCCCGAACTGGATGATGCCCAGCACGAGCAGCAGCAGGACGGGCAGGACGAGCGCAAACTCGACCATTGCCTGTCCCCTGCTATTTCTGAGTGTTTTTGTCTTGAGCATTGTGTGAAGCCGTGCGGAGCGAGGCGAGCCTTTCGGTGGGCGAAAGGCTCGCCGGCCGCCTCGCTTCTACGGATTGAGCTTGTCGCCGACCTTGTTGAGGGCGGCGCTGATGTCGCCCTGCAGCGCGGTGATAGCCACGACCGCGGCGACGGCGATGAGGACGAGGATGATCCCGTACTCCGCCATCGTCTGGCCCTTCTCGCTCCTGGCGAGCGTTGCGAGCTGGATGTACCAGCGATTGAGGACCTGAGTCACTTCCCTACCCCCTGTGTGACCGTTCGCCTTTCGAACGGTTGTCCACTCGATATGCACCAATACGGGGGCGTGTGCTTCCCTCGGGTGGGGGATATTTGGGGGCCATTCCCTCGAACGAGTGATGAGTTTTTTCGGCCGTGCGTCGATACTCATGGGTTTTGCCCGCGTAAGGAAAAAGACGGCGACCCCGCGAGGGGCGCTCGATCTAGCTCGGGTCGTCCGGGATCAGCCTGGACGCCGGCCGCTGGATGTCGGCCGCGATACGCGCGAAGATCGTCTGCAGCTGGCCGGGGCTTGGCTTGTTGTAAAAATTGGCCGGCTCGGACGCCATTGACTGGATCGCCTGGTACGCGGTGATGGACGGCTGCTCGTCGTTCCCGTTGGTATGCGTGCAGCGGTTGGCGTCGCCGCCGTCCGCGTTCAGGTCGTAGCCGATCGTGTAGACGAGCGTTCCACCCGCGGCGATCGTGTTCGCCGAGGAGACGCCCTGATGGCACGGCTGCGCACGGTACGAGGAGCCGACCGGGTAATAGGTCGGGCCGATGTTCGCGGCGCCGTCGCTCAGAAAGACGACCACGTCCTGGACGTCGGCTCGCCCGTGCGCGTCGAGCTCGGCCTGCGCGTGCTCGACGGCAGTCGCGTAGGAGGTCCGCCCGTTGCCCTTCTGGCAGTTGATCGCCGACACGAGCGGCGACGAGTCGTTCAGCTGCCCATTTGACGCGTAGTCGTTGGAGAGCGGCACGATCACATACGGAGACGCCGTGGAGTTGTAGTACGCCGTCTGCGGGGTCATGCAGCGCTCGGCCGCGCTCGGCGCGGGCGGGAGCACCGCCAGCCCGACGGCATCGATCTCGGGATCGAGATAGCCGAGGAAGGTCTTCATGCCCTCCCGTGCGTTGTTGAGGTCGACGCAGGACGGATCCGCGTTTCCGAAATGGTCCTGGCACATCGACCCGGTGCGGTCGAAGACCAGCATGATGTCGAGCGCCCGCGCGCCGCACGGCGAGCAGGCGGTCGCCCTCGCCGAGACGTCGAACTCGTCGATCCCCACGACCCGCGAGAAGATCGTCGAAACCGTGGCCTCCTGCTTGACGGCGATCACGCTCGGGAGGCAGCCGGGCGCGGACTTCATGCACTTCGTCGACACGCTCGTGAGGACACCCGGCACGTTGCTCCGCGCGTTCTTGCCGCCGTCGCTGCCCGCGTACGCCCGTGCCACGTTCTCGGCCTTACCGGCGTCGGGGAATTCCTGCGCGCCTGCCAGCGCGGCGGCATCGGCCGACGCCTGCAACGAGCGCTGTGAGTAGTAGGCGTACCCCACGTCGATGGCGAACCCCGCCATGGCGATCAGGACGACTATCGAGAGCGCGACGAGGACGAGCACCTGGCCGCGCTCCTCGCGAAGCCGAAGCCGAGAGCAGCCGTGCCTAATGGTGCAGTCGTTGCGGGTGCTGCCGCAGTCCATCAATCCTCACCGGTCGAGGGGTAGGCCTCCCCCTTGCCGGGGGACGGCCGTCTCACCCATCAAGCAGCAGGCAGGCAGGCTTTTCATCCCCATATCGAGGGAACCTGCGCCAGTAGTGAGTATTGGGCTGTTGCAGGCGCCTACCCGCATCGCACTGCTGGGCCTCGCGGTCGCCCTCGTCCTGGCGGACTCGTCGGTCGTCACGATTGCCCTCCCGGAGATCCTGGCCCGGTACGACGTCGAGATCGCGACGCTCGCCTGGGCGCTGACCTCGTTCAACCTCGCCCTAGCGCTGTCCGCGCTGCCCGCCGCCTTCGTCGCTCGCCGCCGCCCGGCACCGGTCTTCGGCGCGGGAATCGTCGTCTTCGTGGCCGCTTCACTCCTCTGCGCCCTTGCTCCGTCGTTCGGCGTCCTCGTGGCCGCCCGCAGCCTGCAGGGGGTCGCCGGGGCTGCCGTTGTGTGCGCTGCTCTGGACCTGCTTTCCGAGGCAGCCGGCGACGAAGTCCGTGCCGCACGCGTCTGGGCGGGGGCCGGGATCCTCGGCGCCGCGCTGGGACCCGCAGCCGGAGGCGTCCTGACGCAGCTGTTCGGCTGGGAGTCGATCTTCCTCCTCCAGGCGCCGGTCCTCCTGCCCGCGCTGCTCGTCCTGGTCGGCTTACGAGCCGCACGCGTGCCGGAGCCCGCCGAGCGGCCGGACGTGGGCGCAAACGTCGCCCTGGTGCTCGTCTCGGGCGCGCTCGTAGGAGCGCTCTTCCTGCTCGTGATCCTGCTGATCAACGGTTGGCGGCTCGAGCCGCTGACGGCGGGCGTGGTGGTGACGATCATGCCGCTGGCGGCGATCGCGGCCGGCCGCTGGGCGGGCGAGATCGACCGCCGAGCACGCGCAGCCTCTGGCGTCATCCTGATCGCCGGGGGTCTGGCCGCACTCGGCTGGCTTCCGGGCGCGAGTGCCTGGTGGACGATCACGCCGCAGGTTGCGGTGGGGGCCGGACTCGGGCTCGCCCTCTCGGCGCTCATCGAGCGTGCGCTTCAGGGGCGCTCACCCCAGGCCGTGCACGGCGGCTGGACGATCGCCGCGCGCCACGCGGGCGTCGTGCTCGGGCTGCTAGTGCTCACACCCCTCTTCACGTCCGATCTCGAGCGCAATGAGGACGAGGCGCTTGCGGCCGGCACCGCGGCTGTGCTGGACAGCCGTATCTCGCCGCTGGACAAGATCTCCGTCGCTCGTGACGTCCTCGTCGCGGTCGACGAGGCGAAGGACGAAGCGCGCATTCCTGCGGTTGACGAGGTGCTGGGCGAGAGTGACGACCCGGCATACGCCGACCTCGTGTCGAGACTTCAGGACCAGCTCGACCGCGCGGTCACGAACGCCTTCTCGCGCTCCTTCCTGGCCGCCGCCCTGCTCGGCCTCGCCGCCCTCGTCCCGATTCTGATCAGCCGGCGGGACGTGAGCGCCTGATGCGCGCGATCGCGTGGGCAGCCGCAGCCGCCCTCGGGCTGGTCGTCGCCTACCTCGTTCTCGGTGGAGCCTCATTTGCGCCTGCGCAGGTGGCCGATCCGTGCACGGCGCGCGACTGGCGGGACCCAGAGGGCTTCCAGGAGGTGGCCGAGCAGATCGTCCTCTCTGCGCTCGACGGCGCCGCGTGCGAGCTCGACGTCACGCGCGAAGAAATGGTGCTCGCGCTCGCAAGCGGCGAGTCGTTCGCGCGTTTCGCCCGCGAGCGAGGCATCTCCGAGGAGGAGCTCGACGAGCTCGTCCGCTCCGCGCTCGTGCGCGCCGTCGACGACGCCGAACGAGCCGGCGCGATCGACCCCACCATCGCCGATCTGGTGCGCGGGATCGCAGCTCGCATCCCGGTCGAGGAGCTCCTCGACCTGCTCGATCAGCTCCCGGCTCTCTGACCCGGGAGATGCCGCTAGCCGGTGCGCACGACGACGAGCTTGTCCGCTCCGGACTCGGCTCCCCAGACCTCGTTGCGGCGGCCGAGGATTTGGCGAACTGCGGCGTCGGCTGTCGGCAGGCGGAGGCGGGTGAACCGGCCCGTGGCTGGATCGAAGCGCACGAGCGCGTTGGCGCCGAAGTCGCTCAGCCACACCACGTCGCGGGAGTCCACATAGACCGCGTACGGCATCGGATTGGCCCCCGGGAGCCGCCACTCGCGCCAGCGGCGTGTGCCCGGGTTGTACATGCCGAGCTTGCCCGCATCCCATTCGCTGATCCAGATCCGGCCGCGTGAATCCGACCAGGCGCGGCGTGCGCCCTGGTCTGCAGTGGGCGGCCGCAGCACGGTCGCCGACCCGCGGCGCACGTCTATGCGGCCGAGGTAGCTGCCGGCCAGCGACGCGTAGTAGACGGCGCCCGAAGGCGTTGTCGTGATGCCGTACGGCCCCTCGCCGCGTGGGGCTCGGAAGACACGCAGCCTGCCCGTCTTCGGATCGAGCCGCCCGTAGATGCCGCTCTGCCCGGTGAACCACAGGATCCCACGGCGGTCGAACGTGGCCGTGTTCAGGTTCGCGTAGCCGGTGCTCGCCGGAAGCGGGTAGCGACGGACGCGCCGCGAACGCGGGTCGACCCGCACGATCGCGTTCAGTCCGCCGTCCGTGATCCAGGGCGCGCCGTCAGGCCCGACGATGACTCCGTGGGGAGCCGAACCCTGCCCGAGCGCGATGTGCTGCGTTCTGCCGGTGCGGGGGTCGAGCCAGCCCAGCTCGCCCGAGCCCTGAGCCGTGTACCAGACGCCGCCGTCGCGGGCCGGGGCAACGTCGTGCGGCCTCTTGCCAGCCGGCAGCGGGTACTCCTGGACGCGCAGCGCGGCCGGGGCGCCGGCACCGCCCCCGGCCGCCAGGAGTGCGAAGAGAGCCGCTGCCAGAACGGCCGGCAGCCGTCTTTCGCGGACGGCAGAGGTTGGGAGAGGACCCATGGTCCACTGCAGTTGTACCGAACCGCTCTCGCGCGTTGACGACTGCACACGGACTGCACGGGCCCGATCTGGCGTAATGTGGGTGGTGGAGCGACGAAGCCGCGTGGGTCTTGCCTGCTTGACCTGCATCGGGCTGATTGCGATCGGGCTGGCTGCCGCGCTCGGCGCGGGCTCGACGAGCGCCGCGCCAGGCCAGGCTCGCCGCACGGCGGACCGTCCGTGCGCCTCGCGGGTTGAGAGTGGCCTCTTCACACGCGGCATTCCGGCCAGCTACGAGCGGCACGTTGTGCGCATCGGGCCGCTCGCGCTGGCGGCGTTGGACAATGCCTCACGCCCACGCAGCGCCTTCGCGGCGCTCCCGAGGCGGCCCGGCCGCTTCCGGCCGCAGAAGCTCCTCGTGCTCGCCCGAGCCGGCTCAGTCGTCACGCTCGCCGTGCCCCGAGCTGAACAACGGCACCTCGCGTTTCTCTACGACGTGGACTACGCCGGAAACCCCGCCCACGGTTATCGCCTCGCCGACGGCGAGCGCGAGGTCACATTCCATGCCTGTCCGCCGACGGAACCGTCTTTCCTACGTGGCAAGACCGTGGGGCGCTGGACCGAGTTCAACGGCAGCTTCGTGGTCGCGGGCGCGCGTTGTGTTGTGGTTGAAGTCAGAACCGCCAAGCGGCCAGGGCCGCTCAGGAAGCGGCTCTCGTTCGGAGCAGGACGGTGCGGCTGACGTCTACCAGTGCGCGAATATGCGCGCCGGGCCTCCCGAGCCCTCGTTCCACGGGATCAGACCCACGACGATCGTCGCGCCGCGCGGCGGAACCTCGGACAGGTTGGCGAGGTTCTCGATCCCGTAACGGTTCGCGTTGAGCACCGTCACATGGGTGTCGAACGTCGCCGACTTGCCGGGATCGAGGCTGAGCGTGTCGACGCCGATGCCGGCGATGTCCCGCTCGGCGAGGAGCCACTGAACGGCGTCCTTGCCGAAACCCGGGAAGTGCTGCAGACCGTCCGCCCCCACGTTGCGGTACGCCGCCTCGCTGCCGACCCGCGCCTGCCAACCCGAATCCATGCAGACGACGGCGCCCCGCGGAATGCGGCCATGCCGGCGCTCGAACCGGAACAGATCACGGGGAGTCACCTCCGTGTCGGCGTCCTTGCCGGCCCGCTTCGAGATATCGACGACGACGAGCGGGCGGACGAGCTCGTCGAGAGTCATCTGAGGCGAGGTCCGCCCACCCGCGACGAAATGCGCGGGCACGTCGAGGTGCGTCGCGGTGTGCTCCCAGAACGACCAGCGCAGACCGTAGTAGCCGTTCGCCGGGATGGTGACGTGCACCACGGAGTCGGGCGGCGGGGCGCCGAGGAACATCGGGAAGCCCTCGCGGAAGACGTATGTGAGGTCCTGGACGCGGCCACCGCGGTCACGACGCTCCTTCTTGCCCCACGCGAGCGCGCGGCCCGGCGCCGCAAGCGTCAGCGCCGCACCCGCGCCGGCAAGCAGCGCCGTGCGCCTATCGAGGTGCTTGACGCCCTCCTCGAGCGCCCGCTTGCGAACAGTCTCGGCAACTACGGGATGGCACATCGCTCCTCCTCTCCGCCGGTCGGTTCGAGCCGCGGCGAGCCATGCCGCACCCTCGACCGTTCCTTACCCGAAGACGGCGGTGATCGAACAGCCCAAGTGCCAGATCGCGCCCGGCGCTACTGATTCCACTTATCGGCCGTCGACTTCCCGTGCCGCTGGCTCTTCGCACGGACGCTCGTGACGTCCTGGGGCGTACCGGCCTCGAAGAGCTCCGCTTCCCGATTCGGCATCTCGCCCTGACTGCGACGTGCCGACCACCTCTTGCCGAAGCGCTGCATCCTGCGAAACATTCTGTTCATCGCTTCCCCGGTACCCGCCGCCGCGGGATGGAAACGCCGCCCCGGTCATCGGTAGTTCCATGGATCCGCGGAGAGGGCCCGCGCGAGCGCTTCCTTGCCCCGTCCGATGACGGGCGGACCGTGCGTGACGAGCACATGCTCGACGTCCAGGTCCAGCAGCGGCTGAAGGCTTGGCAGGAATCGGCTTCGGTACCAGCGCAGCCGCTGCTCGCTCCGCGCCACCTCCCAGACACGCAGCTCTCCGTCCACGCCGACGACGCTGTCGCCGAACGCCAGCGCGCGGTGCGACGGGAAGTAGAGCGGCATCTCCTGCCTGCGCGGGTTGCCGATGGCAAACGCCTTGGCCCCGACGGGCAGCGCCTCGCCGGGCTCGACCTGCTCGAGCGGTGCTCCCCGCAGGCGCCTTGCGACCGCCGCATGTCCCCAGATACCCACTCGTCTGCCGTAGCGGCTGCGGATCGCCTCGCTCGAGCGCACGTGGTACGGGTCCGTGATCATCGCGAAGACACTGGCCTTGCCCTCAGCAAGGCGGTCGAGCGCCGCCCAGACCGGCCCGGCGGCGGCGTCGCCCTCGACAGGAACAAGCGGGTCGACCAGCACGAGCGCCTCCGGCAGCTCGAGCGCAAAGCTCGCCACCTCGTGTCCCCAGGGGTGCGCGGGGCGCCATTCTGGATGAGGCGCAGTCCAGCGCCACAGGCCGTCGACGAGCTCCTTCACAAGCGTCAGAGGTCCGGGGGACGTGACTCGGGGTAGCGTGGCAGCCCGTCGTCGGGAATCGCCTCCCACTCGGCGGCATAGGCGACGAACTGCCGGTAGCTGGGCCTGACTCCGGGATCTTCGTCAAGGACGCCGAAGCGCACGCTGAGCGGATCCTCGGTGTCGCGATTGCGGCTCCAGAGCGACGATCCGCACGCAGAGCAGAACACCTTGGGGAAGCCGTCGGGCGGCTCGAACGCCCGCAATAGCTGTGCACCGGACGTGACATGCAGCGAACCGGGCACGAGCCGCGCCTGCAGCGAGGCGGCGGTGCCCGTACGACGCTGGCACCGTGTGCAGTGGCAGTAACCGGCCGAGACGGGCGCCTGCGTGACCTCGAAGCGCACGCCGCCACACAGGCAGCGGCCGGTCAGTGGGAGCTCGGTCACCGGGCCAGTCTACGCCGCTTCGTCTCCACCGAAACCTCGCAAATTGCGCTCGCTCGGGCGCATGCAGGGTTTGACGGGACGCCGCCGGGTATGGAGCAGATGCGGCAGAAAGGAGGTGACTAGATGTCTCAGCTTGTTCCTGAGCGCCGTTCCTCGGCCGCGTCCGACCGGTGGGAGCCGATACGCGAGTTCGAGCAGGTAACGGATCGCATGCGGAGGATGCTCGAGCAGACCTTCGGCGGATTCGGCTTGCCGTCGCAGCTGACGGACACCACAGGCTGGTCCCCGCTCGTCGACATCGAGGAGAACGATGACGCATACGTCGTCGAAGCGGAGCTGCCGGGTGTCAAGCGCGAGGACGTGAACATCGAGCTTGTCGCCAACGAGCTCAGCATCACGGGTGAGATCAAGGAGCGCGAGCGCAGAGGCAGTATGCGGCGACGCGCGCGCCGAACCGGACGCTTCGAGTATCGCGTCAGGCTTCCCGATCAGGTCGATGCCGACAAGATCGAAGCGAGCCTCACCGAGGGCGTGCTCACGGTCCGCGTTCCCAAGACCGAGCGCGCACAACGGCGACGCATCGAGGTGAAGTCTTGAATCACGGGGCCGGCTTCGTGCCGGCCCCGCCCACTCCATCGAATCGAGGAGGCCCCAGTGGCAGTCGAACAGGTGTGCCAGCGTCATGGCCGGCCCGCCGTCGCGTCGAGGGTGCGGATCCGTCCGGATGGGACGCAGGAGACGGAGTATCTGTGTGAGCTCGACCTCGCAGAGGAACGCCTCTCGGGCCGTTTTGGCGCTGGGGGCCTGTTCGACGATTTCTTCTCCGACTTCTTCAGCGGATCGCCCGCCGGGGACCGTCCCGCAGCGCCGGCGCGGCAGATGGAGCGTGTCGACGTAACGCAGTTTTTCAGTGATGCGACGCGTGAGTTGTTGCAGCGGGCGGCGCAGACGGCGCTGGAGTGGGGCAGCCTCGATCTGGACAGCGACCACTTGCTGTACGGGGCGCTACAGGACGGTGTCGTCCGGCACGTGCTGGGCGAGCTGGACGCCGACCCGGAGGCGATCGCGGCGCAGCTGGAGGAGGAAGCCGAGCGGGGTGAGCGGACGGATGTGGCGCCGTCGCTGTCGCCGGATGCGAAGGCGGCACTGCTAGCCGCCTATGAGGAGTCGCGCGAGCTGGGCGCCTCGTATGTGGGACCGGAGCACGTACTGCTGGCGCTGGCGCGCGACGAGGACACGGAGGCGGGGCGGTTGCTGCAGCGTTTCGGTGTCTCGCACACGAGGCTCCGCGGTGCGGTGATCCGCGGTGTGGAGTCGGGCACACCGCGCGAGACGTCGAAGACGCCGCGTCTGGACGAGTTTGGCCGTGATCTGACTGTGGAAGCGCGGGAGGGCAAGCTGGATCCGGTGATCGGGCGGGCGGATGAGATCGAGCAGACGATCGAGATTCTGTCGCGGCGCACCAAGAACAATCCAGTGCTGTTGGGTGAGCCGGGTGTGGGCAAGACGGCGATCGTGGAGGGCATCGCGCAGCGCATCGTCAACGACGAGGTGCCCGAGACGCTGGCGGGCCGGCGGGTGGTGGCGCTCGACCTGGCTGGGATGATCGCGGGCACCAAGTACCGGGGTGAGTTCGAGGAGCGTTTGAAGACCGTCATCGACGAGGTGCGCGGCGCCTCCGAGGACTTGATCCTCTTCATCGACGAGCTACACACGGTGGTCGGCGCCGGCGCGGCTGAGGGGGCTATGGATGCCTCGAACATGTTGAAGCCGGCGCTGGCGCGTGGCGAGCTGCACGTGATCGGCGCCACGACGCTGGACGAGTACCGCAAGAACATCGAGAAGGATCCCGCCTTGGAGCGACGCTTCCAACCGGTCTTGGTGCGCGAGCCGACCGTCGAGGAGACGATCGAGGTCTTGCACGGGCTCAAGGACCGCTACGAGGCCTTCCACCGCGTGCGTATCTCCGACGAGGCGATCGTGGCTGCCGCCGAGCTGTCTGACCGCTACATCCGCGACCGCTTCCTGCCCGACAAGGCCATCGACCTGATCGACCAGGCCTCCGCGCGCGTACGCCTGCGCAACAAGACCAAAGACGACGACACCAGATCGCTTGAGGAGGACCTACGCCGGCTGGCCAGAGAGCGCGACCAGGCCACCGCCGCCGAGGACTACCAGCGCGCCAACGACGTCAAGGAACAGATCTCCAGCCGCCGCGACCAGCTTGAGGACCGCCGCCAGGGCCGCCAGCGCGCACCGGAGGTGAGCGCCGAGGATATCGCCGAGGTCGTCTCCAGGGCGACCGGCATCCCCGTCTCGCAGCTGACCAGCGAAGAGCGCGAGCGGCTCATACGCCTCGAAGAGGAGCTGCATGGGCGCATCGTCGGACAGGAAGAAGCAGTGGCGGCCGTCGCCGAGGCGGTGCGCCGCTCACGCGCCGGGCTGGGCGACCCCAACCGGCCGGTCGGCAGCTTCCTATTCCTGGGCCCCACCGGCGTCGGCAAAACCGAGCTGGCCCGCGCGCTGGCCGAAGCCCTCTTCGGCGACGAACACCTAATGGTGCGCTTCGACATGAGCGAATTCCAAGAACGACACACCGTCTCACGCCTGGTCGGCGCACCACCCGGCTACGTCGGCTACGAAGAAGCTGGCCAACTCACCGAGCAGGTGCGGCGACGGCCCTACTCAGTGCTGCTGTTCGACGAGATCGAGAAGGCACACGCCGACGTCTTCAACATCCTCCTGCAGATCCTCGACGACGGCCGCCTCACCGACGCACAAGGGCGCACCGTCGACTTCAAACACACCGTCGTCATCATGACCTCCAACCTGGGCGCCGACCGCATCCAGGCGCACACGCGCAAGAAGGAGTCGTTCGAGGAGCTGAAGACGGATTTGATGCAGATTCTGCGCCAGAGCTTCCGGCCGGAGTTCATCAACCGCATCGACGACATCATCATCTTCCGCTCACTCAGCGAGAAGCAACTCGTCGACATCACCAAACTGCTCCTCGATCGACTCGCGAGACGCCTCCATGCCCAGCAGATCGAGGTGGAGTTCAGCGACGAAGCCGTGCGGCTGCTCGCCCGTGAAGGCTACGACCCTGAATACGGCGCACGCCCGCTCCGCCGCACCATCCAGCGCCGCGTCGAAAACGAGCTCTCACGCATGGTGCTGGCCGGCACGATCCAGCCGGGAGGCAAGGTGATGGTCGACGTAGTCGACGACGAGCTGCGCTTCGACATCGAGGCGGCCCCTCAGGCCCCAACAGAGGCGGCGCCTGATCGGGAAGAGGCGCTGGCGGCCATGAGCACGGACAATCGCAGCGACGGGAACTGACGGGACGGCGGCGACCGAGCCGCACGCTTCGGCGCAGCCCTGCCTCGTCCTGGGGATGGTCGTGGCCCCCGGGCTCGCCAGGGAGGTGGCCGCCGGAATAGCCGACGACCTCCTCGACGGCCTGCGCAGCCGGTACGGATCTGTCGATTGGCGCATCGAGTTGGCGGAGGATCGGCTCGTCACACCGCCTGCCCCGCTCACCGAGATCTTCGACGCGGCGCGGAAAAAGCTGCTCGGAAGGGACTGGGATCTCGCCGTGGTGGTCACGGACCTGCCGCTGAGGCTGGATAGCCGCCCGGCCACGCGCCACGTCAGCCGCACGCACGCCGTCGCTCTCGTCTCGCTCCCTGCTCTGGGAGCGATGCACCTGCGCCGCCGCCTGCGGCGCACGCTGCTCGAGCTCGTCGGCGAGCTCATCGGCGACGACGACCCGCAGAGGCCCGGGCGATGGGAGCAGCGCGTCCTGCGCGAGCTCGCGGCGGACACCGAGGACCCCGGCCGGCTGCGCTTCCTCTTCGTGCCGGCTGTGCTCTTCGGCCATCTTCGCCTGCTGCTCGGCATGGTGCGCGCGAACCGGCCGTGGCGCCTGGTCGCACGACTCGACCGTGCCCTGGCGGCGGCGCTGGCGGCCGGCGCCTACGGCGTCGTCGTATCGGACATCTGGCGGATCAGCGCAGCGATGGGCTGGTGGCGGCTCGCAGTCAGCAGCGTCCTCTCCATCGCGGTCACGGTCATCCTGATCATCGTGGCGCACGAGCTGTGGGAGCGAGCGCCCGATCCGCGCGTCCGGGAGCAAGTCGTCCTCTTCAACGTCGCCACCGCGGCAACCGTCGGCGTCGGAATCCTCGCTCTGTACGTTGCCCTCTTCGCACTCGTCCTCGCGGGCGCCGGGCTCGTGATCACGCCGGGGCTCCTCAGCGACGCCCTCGGTCGCGACGTGGGCCTCGGCGACTACGCCACGCTCGCATGGTTCGTGACCTCACTCGCCACCATCGGCGGGGCTCTCGGCGCCGTCCTCGAGTCCGACCAGGCCGTGCGAGAGGCTGCCTACGCATCCTCCGAGCCGGACGAAGGGCTCGCCGCAGAGCGCCGGTAGCACCGTCTCCCGACGCGACGTGAGCGACCCTCAGTCCCTGTACGGGTCATAGACGTCGCGGCCGGCCATCGCGACTCCGAGCGGTCGCAGCGTGTGCTTCACGCGCACCGAGCCCGCGTGGGCCGCGAGGACGTCCGGCAGACGTTTGTACACCTCCGGCGCCTCGTCAGCCCCGCCGCCGACGAGCACGATGCCCTGCTGCCGCAGTCGTGCCTGCGCGGCCGGCCAGTCCACGACACCCGGCTTGAGCTGCTCCTCGACCCAGACCTTTCGCAGCCGCGCGCCCGGGTGATCCGGGCAGCCGTCCGCCTTTTCGAGGATCTGCTTGCACTTGGGGGCTGGGCAGGCCCAGCGTCTGCGGCGCCGCACGCGGCCCGCTGCCTGCGTGCGGCTCATTACGCGACCGGCGCCGTGCACGGTCGAGTACAGCGATTGCGCGGCCTCCTCGCCGGCGACGCCCTCGAGGATCACGGAGTCATCACCCATCGAGCCGCCGACGAAGCCCTCCTGGCCCGGGCGGGCCGGCGTGCAACCCTTGCGGATCACCCAGTAGTCGCGGCCGAAGTGCTCTTCTCGCCACGCGAAGTTGTGGTGGTTGTGCACCTCGTGCACCGGCTCTGCGCCGAGCAGCTCGAGCACCTTCGCGACCACCACGTCGCGGCCGGCATAGGCGTACTCGCCCGCCAGCTCCATCGCCGCGACGTACGACTCGCCGAGCTCCGAGCCGATCTCGAACAGCACCGGCGGCGAGTCCATCTCCCCCTCGCTTGCTCGACCCTCGAACGGGAGCCCTTGTGCCAGCGCGAGGAAGCCCGACGCCGTCTTGTGGCCGAAGCCGCGCGAGCCGAAATGCACGCCCACCCAGATGCGGCCTTTCTCGTCCTCCATCAGGTTCACGTAGTGGTTGCCCGAGCCGACCGTGCCGAGCTGCGACTCGGCCAGCTGGGTCAGCTTGCGCTGCGGCGTGAAATCCCCCTCGCGGATCTTGTCCAGCACCGGGTGGTCCACCCGCTCTTGCGCGGGCACGCCCATGCCGAACGAGATGCGCCGCGTGATCTCGCCCATGATCGAGTGGACGCCGCCGAGATCGTCGAGGTCGGCTCGCGTCAGCTCCGTGCGCGCCGCCTTGTTGCCGCACCCGATGTCGTAACCGACCCCGGACGGCGATACGTAACCCGCGTAGGCGATTCCGCCGCCGATCGGCTGCGAGTAACCCGGATGATGGTCCGCGCAGAGCACACCGAGCTCGGCGTCGCCGGCCGCCATGCATCGCTCGAGCTGCTGCAGGCTCCGCTCGTCGACGGGTCCAAACGTCTTGATGGCCAACGCTCTTTTTTATTTCCCGTAAGGGGCTGCCAAGACACCGAGTGCCGAGCTGGAACGCGCGCAACCGTTGCGATGTGACCGCTCGAGCACTCATCGTCATCTCACGCGGCCTCCATACCGTCCGCACAGCACGACTGACGAACCAAGGAGGACGGACATGCGTAGAAGGGTGCTCAAGATCGCGATCGGAGTGGCGCTGCTGGCCGCACTGGCGGGCGGCGGGGCCGCGTGGGCTACCGCCGGCGGGGGCGACGAGAAGCCTCTCACCGGCACCACCCTCGACAGGGCGACCGCGGCCGCGCTCGAGCACACAGGCGGCGGCACGGTGACCGAGACCGAAACCGGCGACGACGGCGCCGCTTACGGCGTCGAGGTCCGCCTCGGTGACGGAAGCCAGGTCGAGGTCAACCTGGACGAGAACTTCCAGGTCATCGGCCGTGAGGCCGACGACGACGGCCCCGGTGACGAGGACGGGCCAAACGACGACTGAACCCGAGCTCCGGGCGGCGTAGCGGGGGCCGAGCGGCGCCGCCACGCCGCCTCCAGGCAGGAGGACGACATGCAGCGTGAGCCGGTTTTCTTGAACCTGCGATCCGGAGGCTCTCTCCAGACCGCGGTCATCGTAATGGGGCTGGCGGCGACCCTCGCGCTTGCCGCGTGTGCGGGCGACAACGAGTCGAAGGCATCGTCGGAGGGCCAGACGTCGACCACCTCGTCTGCGGGACGGATACCAAGAGCGTGCGGCACTTACGACGGCCGCGGCTGCCTGCCGGTCAGCAGGCGCGTGGATCTCGACACACCGGCGTTCTCGAACTCCACGGACATCACCAACCCGCTTTTCCCGATCAGCCGGCTCCACTCCGCCCTCTTGCTCGGAAGCGTCGAGGGCAAGCAGCTTCGGGTCGAGACCACACTCTTGCCCGGAACCAAGACGATCGTCTGGGCGGGCCGGCGGATCGACGCCCTCACCTCCCAGTACGTCGCCTACCTGAACGGGCGCATCGCAGAGGTCGCACTCGATTGGTACGCCCAGGCGGACGACGGATCGGTCTGGTACCTCGGCGAGGATGTCTTCAACTACGAGAATGGCGTAGTGGCCGACACAGAGGGCACCTGGCAGGCGGGGCGCGAGGGCAGTCCCGTGGCGATGATCATGCCGGCGGACCCCGAGGTCGGCGACGTTTTCCGCCCCGAGAACATCGTCGGCGGCGTCTTCGAGGAGGTCGAGGTCAGGTCGATCGGCAAGACCGTGGCCGGCCCGCGCGGTGCCGTCAAGGCGGCGATCGTGACGAGCGAGCTCCACCTCGACGGTACGCGCGAGGCCAAGACTTTCGCCCCCGGCTACGGCGAGTTCTTCACCGGCTCCGGCGGTGAGGTCGAGGCGGTGGCGCTGGCGGTGCCCACAGACGCGCTCCCCGGCCCGCCGCCGGCCGCGCTCGAATCCCTCTCGTCCAGTGCCGCAGGGATCTTCGACTCGGTGCGCGCCGAGGATTGGGATGCTGCAACGGCCACGCTCGAGCACATGAACGCGGCCTGGAAGACGCTGCGAGCCGACGATCCGCCGCCGCGAGTTGCCGCGCACCTGAGGAGAGCCCTCGAAACGCTTGCGGGCGCAGTGCGGGCCGAGCGATCCCAGCCCGCGGCCCGGGCCGCGATCGATGTCGCGCAATCCGCGCTCGACCTCGAGCTGCGCCATCGACCGCCCACCGAGATCGATGCTGCCCGCTTCGACCTGCGCGCGCGGCAGCTGCTCCTCGACGCCGCCGACGGTGACCTCGCCGGAGTGACCGGCGACGTCGCCGTGCTCGAATGGCTGCGCGACCGCATCGCCCACACGCTGCGGCCTGCCGGCCGCCTGGAGGTCGACACGCGCCTGCGCGCGTTGCGCGCCGCCGCTGACGCCAGGAATCTCCCCGCCGCGGGCGATCACGCCGTGCGGCTCGCCGCGCGGGTACGAGGCCTCACGGCACCGGGTGGCCGCGGCTAGCCGCATTCCACAAGCGCAGCACCGGGGTTTCACGCTCGTAGCCGAGGACGCTGAGCGTCGCGGGATCGAGCGCGAAGAGCCCGCCCGCTGCGGGTTCCAGCCCGAGCCAGCGCGCCGCCAGCACCCGCAGCAGGTGCCCGTGGGCAAAGACAGCCGCGTCGCCGGTAGTCGAACTCAGCTCTCCGATCACACGGTCGGCGCGCGCACCGACGTCGGCAGCTGTCTCCCCGTCGGGGACCCCGTCCCGCCAGAGCACCCAGCCGGGGCGCTCAGCGCGGATGTCCGACGTCGTGCGCCATTCGTAGGCGCCGTAGTCCCACTCCATCAGGTCGTCCCGGACTTGGGCCACCTCGCCGAAACCCGCGAGCCGGCAAGTGTCGCGTGCGCGCGCGAGCGGGCTCGTCAGGACGAGTGCGAAGCGCCGCCCACGGAGCGCGACGCCGACCGCTTCGGCGTCCCGCTCGCCCTGCTCGGTAAGCGGCACGTCGGTTCGACCCGTGTGCTTGCCGGCCCGGCTCCACTCCGTCTCCCCGTGGCGGACGAGGACGATCTCTTGTAGACGCGTGGACAACCCGACGTAGGATGCTGGACGAAGCAGGGCGCAGACCGATTCATGCGCGTGCAGGCACCGAGCGATGCTCGCTTCAGTTGTCGAGGACGGCGGGCAGTGGGGCGGCCAGCGACTGGCAGCCCGTCGCCAGTATCTGCCAGCTCG
>DAITAO010000107.1:0-8530 GCA_036824245.1 Gaiellaceae bacterium
CTACAGCTCGCCTGATGCGCTTCCCGCTACTGGCCGGCAGCCGCGTGCTGCTCGTTCACGCGCCTCACGACGCAGTGGTACTGCGCCCCCCACCGCCCGCTGCACCGATCGAGGACATTGCAGCGGCGGTGCGCGACGCTTTGCGCTTTCCGCTGGCCGGGCCACCGCTCGAGGCACTCGTGCCTCCCGGCGGCCGCGCCACGGTGCTCGTGGAGCCGCCGGCACTCCCAATCCCCGGAGCGCTCCACGACCCAAGGGCGACCGCGCTCGAGGCGACCGTCAGCGCCCTTGGGACGGCCGGCATCCCCGCGGAGCGGCAGACCTTGCTCGTCGCCGGGGGCCTGTCTCGCCGGGCGCGGCAGAACGAGCTGGAGCTGATCGGCTCACCCGAGTTCGCACGCCGTTTCCGGGGCACCGTCCGGGTACACGACGTCGAGGATGAGGGGCTCGTCCACATTGCCTCCGCTGACGGCGTCCCACTCCGGGTGAGCCCGAGCCTCCTCGACACGGACGTCGTGGTCGCCGTGACGGGCGCCGAGACCGTCTTGCACGGCGGGCCCGCGGCACTGATCGGCGCGGGCGGTCCTGAGGCCCTGTCCCTGATGGGCGCGGACTCGCTGCTCGAGCCCGGAGCGTCCCGAGGTTGGGCACTCGCGCTCGAGCTCGAGCGGGCGCTGGCGGCGCGCGTGGGGCTCGTGGGCCTCTCGCTCGCGCTCAGCAACCCGGTGCTGACCGGCGCGCTGCACGGGTATCCGCACGACCCGGACGCCGCTGAGCGCATCGCGCGACTCCCCTTCCGGCGCGCCTTCGGCCGGCTGCCGAGCGCGTTGCGCGTTCGCCTGTTGCGCAGGGTGTCGCGCGAGGTGACCGCCTCAGCGGTCTTCGCCGGGCCACCCTCGGTTGCCCATGCCGAGGCGTTGCTGCGCGCCGCCGAGGCGCGCGGCGTGCGGCTCGACGAGCCTCTTGACGTGCTCTGCATCGGGGTGCCCGAGACGACGCCTTACCTGCCGCGTGAACGGCCCAATCCAGTGCTCGCCGCCTATCTCGGCCTCGGGATCGCGCTGCGCCTGTGGCGCGACAGCTTTCCGGTCGCGCCGGGCGGCACCGCGATCCTGGCGCACCGGTTGGGCCGCCGCTTCCCGCACCCGACGCAGCAGCCGTACCGCGCCCTCTACAACACGCTCCGCGAAGGCCGCGATCCGGACGCGTTGGCGTCGGCGGAGCAGGCAGCTGCGCGCGACGATCGAGCGCTCACGGAATATCGCGACGGCCGTTCCTGCCACCCACTCTTGCCGTTCGTCGACTGGCGGGGGTGCCGCCCGGCGCTCGAGCGTCTCGGGACTGTGCTCGTCGCGGGCTCGCGGGACGCCGCCGCGGCGCGCTGCCTCGGCCTCGTGCCCACCCACGGCCTCGGCGCAGCGCTCACCATGGCGCGCGGGCGTGTTGAGGGCCTGGCGCGTATCGGGTTCGTGCCGTCCCCGCCCTACTTCCCGTTGTTCGTCAAGCCGTCTTCCTCGGAGCGACAGGAGGGCCCGGAGCAGTAGCGCAGCCGGTCGAGTCGCTTGCGCATGTCGGCGACCACGTCCGCGAACCCGGGCTCCCTGGCCTTGTTCTCGAGCTGGTACGGATCCTTCTCCAGGTCGTACAGCTCCCGCTCGCCGTTGCCGTACAGGGCGAATTGCCAGCGTGCGGTGCGAACGCCCTGGAACTCGTGGTAGGGCTTGCTGAAGGGCCCTCCCACGATGAAGACGTCATCACGCTTGGCCGACCACGTGCCCGAGCGCAAGAGCTCCATGAGCGAGATCCCGTCCACGATCCGTCCCGGCGGGACCCGAGCCGCGTCCGCAATCGTCGGTGCTACGTCGATGTTGGCAACGAGCTGCGGCAGTACGACCCCGGCCCTGATCGCGGGGCCGCGGACGTACAGCGGGATGCGCAGCGCCTCGTCGTAGGGCAGCACCTTGCCGCTCGGGATGCGGTGCTCACCGTGGAAGAAACCGTTATCGGATGTGAAGAAAACGATCGTGTTGGCGAGCTCGCCCGTACGTTCGAGGGCCGCCATGATGTGGCCGACCGCCTCGTCGACGGAGAGCAGCGACTCCAGGCGCTGTTGGTAGTTCTCCGTGATGGCGAACGCCACGTAGTCCTCGAGCGGCGCACGCTTGCGGATGCCGACCGGTTTGTCCGCCGCATTGGGCTCGTCGTAGGACGGCGGCGTGGGAACCGTCTCGAACACGAAGCGGTCGCGATGCCGGGGGGCGGGCTCCGGCGTGGCCATGCGAGGCGGGTCGTCGACGGAGACCGGCGAGCCGCTGTGCGGCGCGACGAAACCGACCGAGAGGAAGAGCGGCTTGCGCCGTGCAGCCTGGCGCTCGATCGCGTCGACCGCCTTCCGTGCCACCACGTCCGTCTGGTAGTCGGTCATGCCGTTGCCGTAGCGCACGAGCTTGCGGTTCTCGTTCATCGTGAAGTTCCAGTAGCGATAGGTGTGGGGGTCGACCGTCCCGTACCACTCGCTCCAGCCAGCGGGGATCTCTCGAGGCTTGAGCAGGCCGTAGCCGTTCAGGAACTTGCCGATGTGCGTGGTGTAGTAGCCGCCCTTGCGGAGCCACACCGGCAGCGTTGTCCTCACATGCAGGCGCCGGTAGCCGCCCAGCGGCGGCTTGTTGGTCAGGACACGGTGGTTGTGCGCGTACTGGCCGGTAAGGAACGTGGCACGCGACGGGCAGCACAGCGCGTACGAGGCGATCGCGTTCGTGAACGTGGCGCCTTGATTGGCAATCAGCGCCTTGACGTTGCGCATCACGCGCATGCTCTCGACGGTCTGGTCGTCGGTCATCAACACGATGATGTTCGGGCGAGAGCGCTTCGGTGCCTGCGCTCGTTCCTCCTCTCCCGCGCCGAGGCCGGCCGGCAGCATCGCGGCTGCGGCGACGAGCAGGAGCAGTGCGAGTGCCGAGCGGCGCGTCATAGCGTGTCTTTGTAGCACTGAGCCCGGGCGGGCAGCTGCGCAGCTGGGCTGCCCGCCCGGGTGGTTGCGTTACGGCGCGACTACGCGGCAGGTCACGCCGGCACAGGTGCGCAGGACGGCGAGCCGCGCCGCGAGCTGGGCCTGGACCGGCGCGTAGGCCGGATCTGCGTGCCTGCTCTGAAGCTCGTACGGGTCGCTTGCGAGGTCGTAGAGCTCCTTCTCGCCATTGCCGTACTCGGCGTACAGATAGCGCAGCGTGCGGATCGCCGTGAAGGCGTTGGCGCCGGCCGGGCCGTTGACGATCAGCAGATCGCGCTGCAGTGGGCGTGCCTTACCGCGGGCTACGGCGAGCAGTCCGACACCGTCCTGCGTGCGACCGGCGCTCGCCTTGGCTGCGGCCAGAATGGTGGGCGCGAGGTCGATGTTGGCCACGTGAGCGTTGACCGTGCGGTTGGGCAGCACCCCGGCCCCGCGCATGATCAGCGGCACGCGGATCGAGGGCTCGTAGAGCAGCACCTTGCCCGCCGGCACGCGGTGCTCTCCATGGAAGAAGCCGTTGTCGGCGGTGAAGACGAACAGCGTGTTGCGCAGCTCACCCGACCTGCGCAGCGCACCGATGATGCGCGCGATGCCCTCGTCGACCGCAAGCAACGACTCGAGTCGCTGCTGGTACGTCTCCTCGATGTTCCGGAGCTGGGCTGCCGTGAGGAGCGGCCTATTGCGGATGCCGACCGGCTTGTCGGAGACGTCCGCTTCGTTGAGAGACGGCGTGGCGGGCAGCGGCGTCGTGTCGAACGCGTTCTTGTGCCGGAGCGCGGGCACCGGCGACGCGGGACTGGCCGGGTCGTCCGACTCGATGGGCGCACCGGAGTGCGGCGCCAGGTACGCAACGGACAGGAAGAACGGCTTGCGCTTCGGCGCCAGCCGGCGGATGGCGTCGACTGCCTTGGTGGAGTAGACGTCCGCCTGATAGTGGAACGGTGCGTCGCCGTAGCGGACGAGCGTGCCGTTCTCGTTCAGCACGTAGTTGTAGAAGCTGTAGGTGAGCGGATCGACCGAGCCGTACCACTCGGTCCAGCCCGGGGGCACTCCGTCGTCAGCCGTGTAGCCGTTCGGGTACTTGCCGATGTGGACTGTTCGATAGCCGGCCGCCTGCAGCCACGCAGGCAGCGTGTTGGCGTGGGACGGCTTCAGCTTGTCGTAGCCACCGGCGGGGGGAGCGTTGCCGAGAATCGTGTGGTTGTGCGGGTACTGGCCGGTCAGGTAGGTCGCCCGCGAGGGGCAGCACAGCGAGAAGGTGACGAAGTTGTTCGCGAACGTCGTGCCCTGCCTGACCAGCAGCGAGCGGACGTTTTTCATCACGCCGAGCGAGGCGACGTCCTGGTCGTCGGTCATCACGACGACGATGTTCGGCTTCGTCGGCTTCGGTTTCTTGGGGCGAGCGGCGGAGGCCAGGTCGCCCTCGGCGGACACTCCGGCCGCGAGCAGGGCTCCGGCGAGCAGCGCCACGGCGACGGCGAGCGCGCGCGCTGGCATGAGCAGCGTTGTCATTCCGGACACCTCCGGCTATCGCACTGGGACAGTGTGAGTCTTCCCGGCCGCGGTTAGGGCGCGGTTAGCGCGCCAGAAGGAGGCTGTAAAGGTTGCGCGAGCCTCGCTCGCACGGTGACGTTCGAGCTTATGAGGTCGATGCCGCTTTAGCGGCAAGAAAGACGACAAAATAGGCCAGAACAGCGCTCGTCAGGAAGAGCAATGGCGATGGCAACCACACCGAGTGCACCGAAGCCAGCGAACTTGACGAAAACCTGGGCCACCTCGGCGAAGACCCGTCGGATCCCGAAACGCCTACCTTCCGATCCCAAAGCTGCACCGAATGGGACAGTCCCCTGCGGCGGCAGTCCCCGCTAGTCGCCCTCGCCGAGGTACGTCTGACGCACCTTCTCGTTTCGGCGGAGCGCTGCCGAGTCGTCGGCCAATGCGATTCGGCCCGTCTCCATGACGTAGCCGCGAGAGGCGGTCTCGAGCGCCATGAGGGCGTTCTGCTCGACCAGCAGCACCGGGGTGCCCTGCTCGTTGATCTCGCGCACGATCTCGAAGATCTTCTCGACGAAGATCGGCGCCAGCCCCATGGACGGCTCGTCCAGCAGCAGCAACTTGGGCCGCGCCATGAGCGCGCGGCCGATAGCCACCATCTGCTGCTCGCCGCCCGACAGCGTCCCGGCGCGCTGTGACTCGCGCTCCTTGAGGCGCGGGAACAGGCCGTAGACGCGGTCCAGGTCCTCGCTGATCGCCGCACGGTCGGAGCGCTGGTACGCCCCCATCTCCAGGTTCTCGCGCACGCTCATGCGCGGGAACAGGCGGCGCCCCTCGGGCGACTGCGAGATGCCCATCTTGACGATGTCGTGCGGCGCCGCATTCGTGATGTCGCGTTGCTCGAAGCGGATCGTCCCCTCGCGGGGATGGTTGAGCCCGTTGATGGACCGCAGCGTCGTCGACTTGCCGGCGCCGTTGGCGCCGATCAGCGTCACGATCTCGCCCTCCAGCACCTCGATGGAGACGCCCTTGAGCGCGTGGATCGTCCCGTAGTAGGTATGGACGTCCTCCACCCGCAGAATCGGCTGCGCGCCGTCCGCCTGTCCCCGCTGGGGCTGCGGGGCCCGGTCGCTCATCCTTGCACCGCCGCCGAGCCCAGGTAGGCCTCGATGACACGCGGGTCGCGCTGGACCTCGTGGGGTGTGCCCTCGCTGATCTTCTCGCCGTAGTCGAGCACCGTGACGCGCTCCGAGACGCCCATCACCACCCGCATATCGTGCTCGATCAGCAGCACCGTCACACCGCGCTCCTCCCCCAGCCGCGCGACGAACGCCGTGAACTCGGCCGTCTCCTGAGGGTTCATGCCCGCCGTCGGCTCGTCGAGCAAGAGCAGCTTGGGCTCGGTGGCGAGCGCACGGGCGACCTCTAGCCGCCGCTGGTCGCCGTAAGAGAGGTTCTTCGCGTACTGATCGTGGCCCCGCCGCAGCCCGCAGTAGTTGAGCAGCTCGCGCGCCCGGTCGGACGCCTCGCGTTCCTCGCGCTTGATGCCGGGCGTGCGCAGGATGCTCTTGAAGATGCCGCCGTGCAGGCGGGCGTGCATTCCGACCAGGACGTTCTCGCGCGCAGTCATCAGCGCGAAAAGACGGATGTTCTGGAAGGTACGGCCGACGCCGCGCTCGGTGACCGCATGGGGCGGCTTGCCCGTCACGTCCTCTTCGGCGAACACGATGCTGCCCGCGGTCGGCTTGTAGACGCCTGTGAGCATGTTGAAGAAGGTCGTCTTGCCGGCGCCGTTCGGGCCGATCAAGCTGCAGATCGATCCCTCGGGAATCGTGAAGTCGACGTCGTTGACGGCTACAAGTCCTCCGAACTCCTTGCGTACTCCCTCTGCGACGAGCAGGTCAGCCACTGTGCTGCGTGTCGTAGAGGGGCTCGTCGTGAACGCCTTCCTCGAACTCCGCCTTGCGGCGGGCGCTCGGGATCAGCCCCTCGGGCTTGAAGAGCATGACGAGGACGAGGATGACGCCGAAGATGCCGAACTGATAGAGCGGCACGTCGATGTCCGTGCCGAAGGTGCTGTTGATCTCGGCGCCGATGTTGCCGAGCCCTTCCTGGTTCAGGTAGGCGAGGAAGGCGCCGCCCACGATCACTCCCCACACGTTGCCCATGCCCCCGAGGATGACCATGCAGAGGATGAAGACGGAGATGTTGAAGAAGAAGTCGTCGGGGAAGGTGCCGCTCTTGAAGCTCGCGTAGTACGCGCCGGCGATGCCGCCGAAGAAGGCGCCGGCGGCATAGGCCCACGTTTTCGTGCGCATGAGCGGGATGCCCATCGCGGCGGCGGCGGTCTCGTCCTCGCGGATTGCAACCCAGGCGCGACCGAGCCGTGAGTCCCGCAGCCGGACGCTGCAGAAGACGGTGAAGAGCAGCAGCACGAGCGCAGTCCAGTAGAACCAGCGCAGGCTCTCCTCGGCCGTCAGGTAGTCGGCGGGCAGGCCGACCCAGCGCTCCAGCGTCTCGCCGAAGCCGGGCGGGTCGATCGGGTTGATCCCTTGCGCGCCGTTCGTGAGGTTGAACCCGGTGCTGAACAGGTCGTCGCCGTTGCGCGCGATCTGGGGCATGATCTCGCCGAAGCCGAGCGTCACGATCGCCAGGTAGTCGCCGCGCAGGCGCAGGGTGGGCAAGCCGATGATGACGCCGATCAGGGCGGTGAAGATGGCGGCCACGAACACGAGGATCCAGATGGAGACGTGGAAGCCGGCCGCCTCCGGGTTGACGCCCACCGAGCCGAAGTGGAATGTGCCGCTCTCGCCGAAGTGGGGCGACGCGAACCACGCGGCCGTGTAGGCACCCATCGCGTAGAAGGCGACGTAGCCGAGATCGAGCAGCCCGGCGTAGCCGACCACGATGTTGAGGCCGATGGCCATCATGATGAAGATGGTCATGGTGACCGCGGTGTCGACGGTCGGGAACGGGCCGAAGACCGGGATCTCGAACAGCGAATCCCGGTAGTACGGGTACAGGAACGCCAGGAAGATGACAACAGCCGGCAGCGTGGCCCCGCGCACGCGCCGCGGCAGCCGCTGCCAGTGCCGGCGCAGCTCGGCGACGCCGGGACGGCTGCCCAGGTCCACGCGTAGCCAACGGGGTCTCGCCACTACCCGCCCTCCGGCGTCTGCTCGCCGAGCAGGCCCTCCGGACGGAAGACGAGCACGACGATGAGCACGCTGAAGATGATCGACTGCGTCCAGTCGCTCCCCGGAGTCGCCCAGCCGAGGCCGTTGTTGAACGACTCGATGAACGCAATGAGCAGCCCGCCGAGCACGGCGCCGGGCAGATTGCCGATGCCGCCGACGACCGCGGCCGTGAACGCGATGAGGCCGAGCCGGAAGCCCTCGTCGTAGCGGATGTTCGTGATGTAGAGCGCGTAGAGCAGGCCGGCGGCACCAGCCAGCATGCCCGCCGTGAAGAACGTGAAGGAGATGGTGCGGTTGACGTTGATGCCCATCATTGCCGCGGCGTCGCGGTCCTGTGCGGTGGCGCGCATGGCCTTTCCCTGGCGTGTGCGCTGCACGAGCCAGATCAGACCCATCAGGACGGGAACGGTGAAGAGCAGCACGATGAACTTGTCCCACGTGTACGTGACGCCGCCAATCGTGAAGAACTCGCCACGTGGCAATATCGAGTCCACGGACGTGGGCCGAGCGCCCTTCCAGACGAGGCCGATGTTCTGGAGGATGAACGACATGCCGATCGCGGTGATCAACGGCGCCAGCCGTGGTGCGTGCCTCAGTCGCCGGTAGGCGACGAGCTCGATGGACGTGTTGATGGCCGCGCAGAAGGCCATCACGATGACGAGCATCAGGATGATCATCGACCAGAGGAAGAGGTCCGCGTCGCCCGCGCTCAGTCCGAATGACGCGACCATCGTGGCGACCAGCATGCCGCCGAGCATGAAGACGTCGCCGTGCGCGAAGTTGATCAGCTCGAGGATGCCGTAGACGAGCGAGTAGCCGAGCGCCACGA
>DAITAO010000108.1:0-8484 GCA_036824245.1 Gaiellaceae bacterium
GACGCGGCTCCGGAGCGCGACGGCGAGCTGTCCTCGACCATCTCCGGGCTCGAGAACGCGCCGCTTTATACGCGGGACACCGTCGACATCGACTACGACCGCGACCTGGGCTATCCCGGGGTCTACCCGTTCACTCGCGGCGTCTACCCCTCCATGTACCGCGGGAAGCTCTGGACGATGCGCCAGTTCGCCGGCTTCGGCACGGCCGAGGAGACGAACGAGCGCTTCCGCTACCTGCTCGAACACGGCCAGACCGGGCTCTCGACCGCCTTCGACATGCCCACGCTGATGGGCTACGACTCCGACCACCCGCGTTCGCTGGGCGAGGTGGGCCGCGAGGGCGTCGCGATCGACTCGCTCGCCGACATGGAGACCCTCTTCGACGGCATCCCGCTCGGCGGAGTCTCCACCTCGATGACGATCAACGCGCCGGCGGCGATGCTGCTCGCCTTCTACCTGTGCGTCGGGGAGGAGCAGGGGGTGCCGCGCGCCGAACTGCGCGGCACGATCCAGACGGACATCCTCAAGGAGTACATCGCGCAGAAGGAGTGGATCTTCCCGCCGGAGCCCTCCATGCGGCTCGTCGTGGACATGGTGGAGTTCTGCGCGCGCGAGATGCCGCGTTGGCACCCGATCTCGGTGTCGGGATACCACATCCGCGAGGCCGGCTCGGATGCGGTCCAGGAGCTGGCGTTCACGCTGGCGGACGGGTTCGCCTACGTCGAGGCGTGCGTCGAGCGCGGCCTGGACGTCGACGATTTCGCGCCGCGGCTCTCCTTCTTCTTCAACGCCCACCTCGACTTCTTCGAGGAGATCGCCAAGTACCGCGCTGCGCGGCGCATCTGGGCACGCGAGCTGCGCGAGACGTACGGCGCCAAGAACCCGCGCTCGTGGCTGATGCGCTTCCACACGCAGACGGCCGGCGTGTCGCTGACGGCGCAGCAACCCGAGATCAACATCGTGCGGACGGCCATCGAAGCGCTCGCCGCCGTGCTCGGCGGCACCCAGTCGCTGCACACGAACTCCTTCGACGAGGCACTGGCCCTGCCGACCGAGAATTCGGTTCGCCTCGCGCTGCGCACGCAGCAGGTCATCGCGCACGAGAGCGGCGTCGTCAACACGATCGACCCGCTCGGCGGCTCGTACTACGTCGAGGACCTCACCAACCGGATGGAGACCGCGGCATACGAGTACTTCCAGCGCATTCGGGAACTCGGCGGCGTGATCCCAGCCATCAAGGAGAACTTCTTCCAGCGGGAGATCGCAGACGCGTCGTTCCGCTACCAGTCAGAGGTGGAAGCGCGGCAGCGGATCGTGGTCGGCGTCAACCGCTACGAGCTGGAGGACGAGACCGGCATCGAGATCCTGCGCATCGACCCGGCGCTCGAACGCAAGCAGATCGAGCGTGTGCAGGCGCTGCGCGGGCGCCGCGACACGGCTTCTGCCGAGGCTGCCCTCGCGCGTCTCAAGGAAGGCGCCCACGGCGACGTGAACCTCATGCCTCTGATCGTCGATGCGTCCAAGGCGTACGTCACCATGGGCGAGATGTGCGACGCCCTTCGGGAGGTGTGGGGGGTCTGGCGCGAGACGCCGGTCTTCTAACCGCGCCGCGCAGGCGCACGTCTAAGGGAACGAATGAGCGCTCATAAGCTCTGGTCCAGGCGGACCTTGTATCGCTGGGCCCCCTGGGTGGGCAGCGCCGTGCTCGTCGTCGGCGTAGCGGCGTTTCTCGGGGTCTACTTCACCAACACGGCCGACGACTCGGAGCCTGAGACGCAGCTGCGTGGCCCCGCGATCGTCGACAAGCCGGTCGGCAAGCGCGTCAAGGTTGCCAAGGAAGTGCAGCAGGTCGCCAGCGAGTTCATCAAGAGCGCCGTGACGGGACGCGACCTCGAGAAGGGTTGGCGTCTTGCGCACCCGGAGTTGCGGGCCGGCTTCACGCACCGCGAATGGGTGAGGGGCGTGCTCCCGTTCTCCGTCTTCCCGGTCGATCTCGAAAAGGCGCCTCCGTTTAGCATCGACGACTCCTTCGAGCGCCAGGTCGACTTGCAGGTCGTTCTCTCCCCTCGCAAGGGCGCCTCGGGCTTCAAGCCGCAGATCTTCTTCATCGGGCTCAAGGCGGTCGGCAACGGTGGCTCCAAGCGCTGGCGCGTCTACTACTGGCAGGCCCGCTCGAACCCGCCGCTTCCGCAGACCGGCGACTAGCGCTCTGGACGCGGCCGTTCATCGAGCGTTTTCTCGCCGGCTCACTCGCCTGGCTCCTTGGGTGGGTGGTGCCGTGCTCGTCGTCGGCCTCGGTGCCTTCCTGATCACGTTCTACGGCAACACCGCCGACACGACCGCGCCCCCGCCGCCGCCGGCCGAGCGCCCGGCTGCGCAGGAGTCGCCCGGGAAGCCCGTGAAGCTCTCGAAGGAGACGACCACGGTGGCGGCGCGCTTCATCAAGACGGCCGTGGCGCGCGAGGGCCTGGCCGAGGCGTGGCGGCTGGCGCACCCCGAGCTCCGGGTCGGGAACACGAGGCGAGAATGGATGCGGGGCACCAGCACCGTGCAGCCGTACCCGGTGGACTTCAGCAAGCCTCCGCCCTTCAAGATCGACGAGTCGTTCGAGCGCAGGGCCATGCTGCGCGTCGTGCTCACCCCGAGCCGCGACGCAAAGGAATTCAAGCCGCAGATCTTCTTCATCGGGCTCAAGGCGGTGGGCCGTGGCGATGGGAAGCGCTGGCTCGTCAACTACTGGGCGCCGTACTCGACTGTCCGAGTACCCGTAGCGGATAGGTGAGCGGCCGGGCAACTGGGCTACTCTGAGGCGATGCGTGGGGTACTCCGCTCATACCGGTGGCGGCGCCGGATGCTGTGGCTCGGAGGCGCCGGCCTCCTGGCCGTGGGCGCGATCGGCGCGGCGGTCAGAATCGGCGACACCGGCCGCGACCTGGACCTGAAACCGCGCCAGAACGATCCGGCTGTGATCGTCAAGGAGCCGAAAACCGTCCGCGCCACGAAGTCGGAGAAGACGGCTGCCTACGAGACAGCCATCCGCTTCATCAACACCGCTGTACGACGGGAGAACCTCGACGCATCATGGGAGCTCATCACGCCGAACATGCGCGGCGGTTACGACCGTCGCGCCTGGTCGAGCGGGGAAATACCCGTCGTGCCGTACCCGGCCAAGACGCCGCGCCTGGCGCCGTGGCGCGTCGACTACCAGCACAAGAACGCACTGGGGCTGGTCTTCTGGCTGCTGCCCGAAGAGCAGAGCCGAGACTTTGAGCCGATGACCTTCTTCCTCGACCTGAAGGCGGCCGGCAAGGGCAACGAGCGCTTGTGGCGCGTGGACTACTTCGCGCCTGCGTCCGCGAACGTCACGCCGCCGTCCGGAGACGGGGGCTCCGGCTCCGTCGTGCCGCAGGTGGCGCCCGAAGCTGCCGCGGTGGGCACGGAGGGCGAGCTCGGCCGCGGATGGCTACTCGTGCCTCTCGCCATCCTAGGGCTGGTCGTGGCGGTGCCCCTCGCCTTTGCTCTGCGTGAGTGGTACGTCGGCCGGCGCGCCCGGCGCGCGTACTTCGGCGCCTGAGACCGATGGGGCGACGGCGGCGCGTCCGGCTCGCGTGGGCGGCAGGGCTCGTGGCGGTCGCCGGGATCGTGCTCGTGTTCGCCCTGCTGCTCCCGAGCCCTGAAAGCAACGATCTGCCCGTGCGGCAGAACGACCCCGCCGTCGTCCAACGAGACGCTCCCACCGTACGTTTCACCGCTAAGCGGCGCGCCGAGGTGCGGCGTGTGCTGGACGAGTTCGTCGCGACCGCGGTCGCGCGCAGGCGGCTGCCGCGCTCGTACGACCTGGCCACGCCTGCGCTCCGTGAGGGAATGAGCCGCGCCGAATGGGCCAAAGGCGACATTCCCGTATACCCATTCCCCGCGGCCCGGCAGCGCGTCGAGATCCTCCAGGTGCTTACGTCGCACCCACACTCCGTTCTCCTGGACGTGAGCGTCGTACCCAGGCCCGGAGCCGACGTGGGCGTCTCGGACTTCACGACCGAGCTGCGCGAGGTGGGGCGCGGGGCCGCCCGGCGCTGGCTCGTGGAGTCCTTCAACCCGTTGCGCATCAATCCCAAGGCACCGGTCGCCGCGCCCGCCGAGGACACGCCTGCCGCCCAACCGGCTCAGCAGACGGAGCCGATCAGCAACTCAAAGCTGAGCACCCGCTGGCTGCTGGTGCCGCTCAGCATCCTGGCTCTGATCGTGATCACGCCTGTTGCGCTCGGTATCACCGAGTGGTGGCGGACGCGGCGCGCGGAACGTCGTGCGGGGGCGCGGAGGGAACTGCCTCCGCTGCCTTCCACGAGGGATCGAAGCTAGGAAGAGGGTTTGGCGGAACCCGGCCCGACGGCACAGTCTGTGTTTCGTCAAACCCTCCTAGTCAGATCTCGAGCTCGAGCCCGTCGTAGGCGAGCTCCAGCCCTTCGTCCAGCGCCAGCTCAGCGGGCCGGTGGGTGAGCAGCAGCCGGTGCGCTCCCGATTCGCGAAATGCGGCGACGGCCTCTTCGGCCGAGAGATGTCCGCGCGGCTCACCGTCCAGTTCACCCCGCTCGAGCGTCGCCTCGCAGACGAACAGATCCGCGTCGTGCGCCAGCTCGGCGAGCCGCTCGCTCGGGCCCGAGTCGCCGGAGTAGGCAAGCGTGCGCGTTCCGTCGGCGACGCGCAGTCCGAAGGTGCGCAGCGTGTAGTGCGGTAGGCGCACGGCAAGCACCTCGAGCCCCGCGGCCTTGAACGGCTCGTTCTCCGCATACTCGTAAACCTCGAACGTCCGCTCGAACATCCAGGGCGTGCCGAAGGTGCCGCCGAAGAGTTCCAGCTCGCGCGTTCCGTCGGGCGGCACCCAGAGCTGCGGCTGTCTCAGGCTGCGCCCCAGGCCGAACATCCGTCCCCAGACCCACGGCACGACGTCACCCCAGTGATCGAGGTGGAAGTGCGTGATGACGATCGCGTCCACCTCGGGCCAGCGACCGTTCTCGGTGCGCAGCCGCGCGAGCACGCCCGGGCCGCAGTCGAGCAGCAGCCGACCGTTCACGAGGTAGCCGGACTGTGCCCCGCCTGGGTTCGGCCACGCGGGTGAGCACCCGACGACGGTGAGTTGCACGCTCATATACTCACCGAAAGTGGCGGGCAAGATCCGTGTAGTCATCGCCAAGCCTGGGCTGGACGGGCACGATCGTGGCGCCAAGATCATCGCCCGCGCCCTGCGCGACGCCGGCATGGAGGTCATCTATACCGGGCTGCACCAGACGCCTGAGCAGATCGTCGAGACGGCCATCCAGGAGGACGCGGACGCCGTCGGCATCTCCATCCTCTCGGGCGCACACATGACGCTCGTGCCCCGCATCCTCGACGGACTGCGCGACAACGGCGCAGAGGACGTGCTCGTCGTGGTCGGCGGGACGATCCCACAGGAGGATGCAGACGAGCTCAAGGGCATGGGCGTCGCCGAGGTTTTCACGCCGGGCGCCCCGACGAGCGACATCGTCGACTTCCTCCGCGCGCGCGCAGTCGCATGATTGAGCTTTCGCGCGACGAGGCTGTCGCGACGCTGACCGTCAATCGCCCCGAAGCCATGAATGCGCTGAACAGCGAGACGCTCGGGGCGCTCATGGCGCGGCTGAACGAGCTGGCTCACGATCCCGAGGTGCGCGCGGTGGTGTTGACCGGGGCCGGCGACCGCGCGTTCATCGCGGGCGCCGACATCAAGGAGATGAGCCAGAAGTCCGTGCTCGAGGCGCAGGAGTACGCATTGCTGGGAGGGAGCGCAGCCGCGCTTCTCGAAGAGATGCGGCCGGCAACGATCGCTGCCATCAACGGCTTTGCACTAGGCGGCGGCTGCGAGCTGGCGCTCGGCTGCGACATCCGCTTCGCCTCCTCGCAGGCCAAGCTCGGTCAGCCCGAGATCAACCTCGGCCTCATCCCCGGCTGGGGCGGGACGCAGCGGCTCGCACGAGTGGCCGGCGCCGGGTTCGCCAAGGAGCTGATCCTGACTGGTCGCATGGTGGATGCCGAGGAGGCGTTGCGGCACGGGCTCGTGAATGCGGTCTACGAGCCCGAGGTGCTGATGGAGCGGACGATGGAGACGGCGCGCCTGATCGCTTCCAAGGGCCCGGTCGCCGTGGCCCATGCAAAGGAGGCGTGCAACCGGGCCCTTCAGGGCGACCATCGCGGCAACCTCCTCTACGAAGCGAGCCTGTTCTCCCTGCTCTTCGGCACCGAGGACGCGACCGAGGGCATGGCCGCGTTCGCAGAGAAGCGCGAGCCGCGCTTCGCAGGACGCTGAGAAAGGCGAGTCCCTCGCGTTAGACGCGCAGAAATTCGGGCTAGTGAGGACGAATCAACGCGAGCACGGAGCCGCCCGGGTGCGAATTGCTCGCATTATCGTCGGCGTAGCGCTTGCGACTCTCGCGGCCGTTCTGATTGGTTACGGAATTCAGTTTCCGACCGCTGTGGAGGACGGCTTTCCTGTTCGAAAATGGATGGTCGCCTCACTCATTCTCGGCCTCGTGCTGGGCGCAGCCGCGTTTCTCTTGCTCATCGCTCGCAGGCGCCGAACGCCATAGCGAGTCATTCTCGAGCCGCTCTCGGCAGGCCAGTGACTACCGCAGGACGACGATGCGGTTGGCAACGAGCGCCTTGCCCAGCTGCGCCTCACGCGTTGCCGGAGACGGCAGCGTGAAGACCGTGACGCGCTGACCCGCCTCGGCCGCTGCGAGGGCCGCCGGCGAAGCCCGCTTGGCCGGTGCCGGCTGCTCGACGACCGCTGCGCTCACGTCCAGGGTGAGCGTCTTGCCCACCTTCGTGATGCGCATGCCGTTGGGCCACCAGCGCAGGGCATCGACCTTGAGCCGCAGCGCCGTGCCATCCGTCTCCTGCACCGTCCCCGTCAGTCCGAGCATGAACGTCGAGCCGAGCGGTGCGTAGAACAGCAACCGCTGGGCCTTGCGTAGCCAGGGATATGGGCTCACGGGAGCGCCGGCGCCCGGGTGCAGCTCGAAGTGGAGGTGATGCGCATGCCCGTCCGCATCGCCCGAGTTGCCCACGTAGCCGACCGGCTGGCCCGCCTCGACGTCCTGACCGGTCTTGAGCCCCTTCGGGAAAGTCACTCCCGGGACGCACTTGCCGCGATTGTCGTTGCGGCTCGTGAGGTCGTCGTTCAGGTGCACGTAGACGTACTCGGTGCCGCTCTTGCCCAGCAGGTAGACCATGCAGCCCGCGCGCGCGTTCGTCGTCAGCTCGACCTTCCCGGCCTCCGCCGCCACCGCCGGCGCGCGCCAGGAGGACACGATGTCGTTTCCCTCATGACGGCCCTGCGGGCGGGTGTCACCGAAGTCGTCGGTGTAGGCGGCCGGTCCGATGACCGGGAAGACGATGCGCGCGGGCGGCTTGCCGGCGGGCGCGGCCAGGGCCGCGGCGGCAACTGCAAGGGCAAGGGTGACAAGCACCCCGGGGGCTGTTGTTCGGAGGCTGCGCATTCGCTCCCGTCTGCGCGCGAAGTGGCGCACCCTAACATCGGATTCGGCGCCCGGCGCCTTGACCCCTCGCCTGGGGAGAGGTGGATAGAGTCTCGCGGCTGTGAAGATCGCCGTCTGCGTCAAGCAGGTGCCGGACACCCCCAACAAGCGCATCGACCCGCAGACGAAGCGGCTCGATCGCAGCGCCGAAGGCGCGCTGAACCCGTTCGACGCGAACGCCGTCGAGGAAGCGCTGCGCCTCAAGGACACCGGCGGCGCCGGCGAAGTCGTGCTCGTTTCGATGGGGCCCGCCTCGGCGGCGGACGCGATGCGCAAGGCGCTCGCGATGGGCGCCGATCGCGCCGTTCTCATCACGGACGATGCGGCGGCCGGCTCGGACCTGCTCGCGACTAGCCGCGCGCTCGCGGCCGTCCTGGAGCGTGAGTCTGCCGACCTCGTCCTCTTCGGCCAGTACGCAGCCGATTCTGAGGGCGCGGTCCTCTGGGCGGCCGTCGCCGAGCGGCTGCGCCGCCCGCTGATCTCGCAGGTGGCCGAGCTGACCGTCGAGGACGGCGCCGTGAGCGGGCGCCGGCAAACCGAGTTCGGCTACGACGTCATCCGCGCTCCGCTGCCGGCGGTGATCGCCGTCTCGGACGCGATCAACGAGCCGCGCTATCCGTCGCTCAAGGGGATCATGGGCGCGAAGAAGAAGCCGCAGGACACGGTCTCGGCGGACGACCTCGGCCTTGCGCCCGAGCTCGTTGGTCAGGCGGGGTCGCGAACAACTGTCATCGCACTCAACGACCCACCACCGCGCGGGGAGAGCCGCCGGATCGAGGACGACGGCTCCGCCGCCGAGCAGATCGTGGCCTTCCTCGAGGAGAAACGACTCCTTTGACCGACTTTGCAACAGTCTGTTACAAGGCGGAGGGGCCGATCGTTCCACGGGACCGGTCGCGCTCGCGCGTTCCTCAGACGCTGCTCGCGGTGCGGG
>DAITAO010000109.1:0-8429 GCA_036824245.1 Gaiellaceae bacterium
CAGCCTCGGCCGCGGTGGCCCGCGCGTCGAGCTCGCCCCGCACGCCGGTCGCGGCGTTGGCGACGCCCGAGTTGATGACCACCGCCTGCGGCTCGGCCAGCTCCAGATGCTCGCGGCTGATGGTGACCGGCGCCGCCTGCATGCGGTTGGCCGTGAACATGCCGGCTCCTGTCGCCGGCGCGGTTGAGCGGACGAGTGCAAGGTCGGCCAGGCTGCGCCGGATGCCGCAGTGAACGCCGCTCGCCACGAAGCCCCCGGCGGCGGTGATGCTCATACGAGCACCCCGCTCAGTCGCAGGCCGAGCGTCGCGTCGAGGCCGAGCGCCATGTTCGCGTTCTGCACGGCCTGGCCGGCCGCGCCCTTGCCGAGGTTGTCGAGCGCGCAGACGACGATCGCCCGCCCCGTCGCCCGGTCCGCGAAGAGACCGATCTCGGCACAGTCCATGCCCTGCACGCGCCCCAGCTCGGGCGTATGTCCTTCGGGGAGGACGCGTACGGCCGGGGAGCTGGCATAGGCGGCCTCGAGCCTTTCCCGCAGCTCGCCGTCGGTCGCCACCGCGTAGCACGTCGCAAGCAGGCCGCGCCGCACCGGGAGCAGGTGAGGGGTGAAGCAGACGGGAAAGCCGAGCGCCCGGGCGATCTCGGGCGCGTGCTGGTGCGCGCCGACGCGGTAGGCCGAGAGATTCTCGAGCACGAAGCCGGCGTGTGAGGACGCCTTGAGCCCGCGGCCGGCGCCCGAGACGCCCGACTTCGCATCGACGACCACGGTCGCGGGATCCAGCGCACCGGCGAGCGGCAGGAGCGCGAGCAGCGCCGCGGTCGCGTAGCAGCCCGGATTCGCGATCAGCGGGCCCGCGGGCGGCAGCAATTCCGGCAGCGCGTAGCTCCAGGCGTCGAGGCTCTCCGGCCGAGGGTGCTCGAAGCCGTACCACTCCGCGTACGCCGCGGTATCTGTGAGCCGGTGGGCGCCCGACAGGTCGACGACGATCGTGTCGGTTGGCGGATCGAGCCCGGCAGCCTGCTCGTGCCCGAGGCAGCAGAACACCACGTCGGCTCCGCTCGCGAGCGCCTCCTCATTGGAGACGAACGGCGGCAGTGAGCCGTTCAGCCGCAGGTCGAGCGCTGCGGCAGGTTCACCTGCCAGCGAGTCGGACCCGAGCGCGACCGGCTCAAGCTGGGGATGCGCCAGCAGGCGGTCGAGGGTCTCCTGGCCTGTGTAGCCGGCGCACCCGAGTATGGCGGCGGTGGACACTTGCGTATTATGCAAATATTGTGGGTATCATGCAAACCGCGCATCTGGTCCTCGAAGACGGCACGGCGTTTCCGGGTGTCTCCGTCGGCGCCGCCGGCGTGGCCGCTGGAGAGGCGTGCTTCACGACCGCAATGACGGGCTACGAGGAGGCCGCCACCGATCCGAGCTACGTGGCACAGGTGCTCTGCTTCGCGTACCCACTGATCGGCAACTACGGCGTCGATCCCGCACGGCACGAGTCGGAGCGCGTGCAGGCCGAGGGCATCGTGGTTCGAACGGCCCGGCGGGCCTTTGCAGCCTGGCTGCGCGAGCAGGGCGTGGTGGCTCTGGAGAACGTCGACACGCGTGCACTCGTGCGCCGGATCCGTGGCCATGGCGTGCTGCGCTGCGCGCTGGGCGAGGCGAGCGTCGAGGAGCTGCACGCCCGCGCGATCGCCGAGCCGCCGATCGACGGACGGCCGCTCGACCGCAGCGTGGGCACTGCACGGCCGTACACCATCGGCGTCGGCCCCCGGGTCACGCTTGTCGACCTGGGCTGCAAGCGCTCGATCGTCGAGCGGCTGGCGGGCTGCGGCCTCGAGGTGGCCGTCGTGCCGGGCGGCTGGGATGCGGAGGCGATCCTGGAGACTCGTCCGCGCGCTGTGCTGGTCGGTAACGGGCCCGGTGATCCGGCCGTGCTCGGGGCTCAGATCGAGACCGTCCGTGACCTGCTCGGCCGCGTGCCGCTCTACGGCATCTGCCTCGGCCACCAGCTGCTCGGTCTGGCCCTCGGCCATGAGACATTCAAGCTGCCGTTCGGCCACCGCGGCGCCAACCACCCCGTGCGCGACGTCCGCGGCGGGCGGGTGCTCGTCACGGTCCAGAACCACGGCTTCGCCGTCGCCGCGGACGGAGGCGAGCTGGTCACCCATGTGTCGCTCAACGACGGCACCGTCGAGGGCCTCGCCGGCGAGGACTTCGCCAGCGTCCAGTTCCACCCGGAGGCGGCTCCCGGGCCGCTCGACGCACTGCCCTTCTTCGACTCGATCGCCGACACGTGCCGAAGCGCGCCGATCTTCGCTCTGTCCTGATCATCGGCTCCGGCCCGATTCGCATCGGGCAGGCGTGCGAGTTCGACTACGCGGGCGCGCAGGCCTGTCGCGTGCTGCGGCGCGAGGGCTACCGCGTCGTGCTCGTCAATTCCAACCCGGCGACCATCATGACCGACCCGGAGTGGGCGCATGCCACTTACCTGGAGCCGCTGGACGCCGACACGCTCGCCGAGGTGATCGCGGCCGAGCGGCCGGAGGCGCTGCTGCCTACCCTGGGCGGCCAGACGGCGCTCAACCTGGCCGTCGAGCTCTTCGAGGCGGGCGTGTTGGAGCGCTTCGGCGTCGAGCTCGTGGGAGCCGACGTCGCCGCGATCCGCCGGGCGGAGGACCGACTCGCCTTTCGGGCCGCGATGACCGCGGCGGGGCTGGCCGTTCCCGAGGGCCGCATCGTCACGTCGCTCGACGAGCTCGCGGGCGTGCCCTTGCCCGCCATCGTGCGCCCTGCCTTCACGCTCGGCGGCACCGGAGGAGGAGTCGTGCGAGGCGAGGCCGAGTTGCGCCGCCAGGTGGAGGTCGGGCTGGCCGCGAGCCCGATCGGCCAGGTGCTCGTCGAGCGCTTTCTCGAGGGCTGGCAGGAGCACGAGCTCGAGGTGATGTGCGACGCGGCGGGCAACTGCGTCGTCGTCTGCTCGATCGAGAACCTCGATCCGATGGGCGTCCACACCGGCGACTCGTGGACTGTCGCGCCCCAGCAGACGCTGCCCGATGGTGAGTACCAGCGGCTGCGCGAGGCAGCCTTCGCGTGCGCCCGCGCCGTCGGGGTCGCGACCGGCGGCGCCAACGTGCAGTTCGCGTACGAGCCGGCCACGGGCGAGCTGCGCCTCATCGAGATGAACCCGCGCGTCTCGCGGTCGTCGGCTCTGGCTTCCAAGGCGACCGGCTTCCCGATCGCGAAGCTGGCTGCGCTGCTCGCGGTCGGCTACACGCTGGACGAGCTCCCGAACGACATCACCGGTGAGACGACGGCCGCCTTCGAGCCGGCCCTCGACTATGTCGCCGTCAAGGCACCGCGCTTCGACTTCGCCAAGTTCCCCGCGGCCGAACGCGTGCTGGGGAGCGAGATGCGCGCGGTGGGGGAAGCGCTGGGCCTGGGCCGCACCTTCGCCGAGGCCTTTCTCAAGGCGCTCGAGGGACGTGAGGAAGGAATGCTTCGCGGAGACCCGAGCCGGCTCGGGATGCCTGTTCCAGAGCGCTGGGACCTGCTGCTCGAGGCCGCGCGGCACGACGTCGACCTGCCCGGCATCCACCCGTACTTCGCGGACGAGCTGCGGGCAATCGCGGGCGCCGAGCGCGAGCTCGTCCGCACCGAAGACGTGCCCGCGGCGAAGCGCTTCGGTCTGCCTGACGCGCGCATTGCGGAGCTGCTCGGCGTACACGAGTCCGAGGTGCGCCGGCGTCGCCCGCTGCCGGGACGGCTCGCTGTGGACTCGTGCGCGGCCGAGTTCGAGGCGCGGACGCCGTACTTCTACCTCTCGTACGAGCCCTCAGACGACCGGCCGGCGCCGACGGGTCGCGCCATCGTGATCGTGGGCAGCGGGCCCAATCGAATCGGCCAGGGCATCGAGTTCGACTACTGCTGCGTACACGCCGCGCAGGCGTTCCGGGCGCTCGGCTACGAGGCTGTGCTGCTGAACTCGAACCCGGAGACGGTCTCGACGGATTACGACACGTCCGACCGGCTGTACCTGGAGCCGGTCACGCTGGAACGGGCCCTCGACGTCTGTGCGCTCGAGGATCCGCTCGGGGTCGTCGTGTCGCTGGGCGGCCAGACGCCGCTGCGGCTGGCGCCCGGCCTGGCTACAGCCGGCGTGCAGCTGCTCGGCGACCCGTTGCCCGCGATCGAGCTCGCGGAGCACCGCGGCAGCTTTGCGCGGCTCCTCGACGAGCTGGGTCTGCGCGCACCGGATTGGGGTGTGGCCGTCGATGCAGAGGAGGCGCGGGCGGTGGCCGAGCGGCTCGGCTACCCGGTGCTCGTGCGCCCGCACCATGTTCTGGGAGGCCGCGGCATACGCGTCGTGCGGGAGGCAGAGAAGCTTCTGGAAGTGGGCGCATGCCTCGTCGACCGCTACCTGGAGGGTGCGGTGGAGCTCGACGTAGACCTGCTCTGCGACGGGGCAGGCGCCTGGGTAGCCGGAGTCCTCGAGCACGTCGAGCCGGCCGGCGTGCACTCCGGCGACTCCGCCTGCGTCTTCCCGGGGCCGTCCGTCACACCCGACCTGCAGCGGCAGATCGCCGCGATCGGCTCGGCAATCGCGGCCGGCCTCGCCGCGCGGGGCCTGCTCAACCTGCAGCTGGCGCTCGCCGACGGCCGGCTCTTCGTCCTCGAGGCAAACCCGCGCGCATCGCGCACGGTGCCCTTCGTGTCCAAGGCGACCGGCGTGCCGCTCGTCGAGCACGCCTGCCGGCTGCTGCTCGGCGGGACGCTCGCCGAGCTGGACCTGCCGGCCGTCCCGCCGCCCGTCGGCGCCGGCGCGTGGGCCAAGGAAGCCGTCTTCCCCAGCGAGCGCTTCGCCGGTGCGGCCGACCGCGGCCCGGAAATGCGCTCGACCGGGGAGGTCATGGCCGGCGGCCCGACGCCCTCCGCCGCGTATGCCCGCGCGCTTCGTGCCGCGGGCCGGTCGGCTCGCTACGGGCGCATCGGCGCGCCCCTCCAGCGCCGCGCATAGCCGCGCCTGCAACGATTCGCGCCATGAGGTTACGCGGTCGGTTCCTCGCCTCGCTGCCCGAACGCGGCGTGCGTTCCATGGTCGCTGTGGTGGGGGGCACGCTCTACGAGTCCTTCCAGCTCGTGCTGCCCAGGTTCGTCCGCCGCTCGCGGCTCTACGAGGCCACCGCCAAGAACCTGTTGCGCGTGGCCATCGAGGTCGTCGGGCGGGTCGAGGGCGGGCCCAGCCAGGAGCGCGGCGCACCGAGCGCGCGCGAGCTCGGCGTGCGCAAGGGCGCCGGCAACGTGGTGGAGCTCGGCTCGATCGCCGCCTTCGGGTTCTCGCCGCTCTGGCTGCTGGCCGGAGCGAGCGACATCCTGCGTGGCTCGCGAACGTATCTGAACGCGCTCGTCGAGGAGCTCAAGCGTGAAGGCGTGCTCGCCGAGGACTCCGAGTTCGGCTCGATCGACGAGCTGCTGGGCGCCCTCGAGGGAAGCGCCGGAACGACCGCCCGCCTGATCGACATCCCGCCCGTCGAGCTCGAAGGACTGCGTGCGTCGCTTGCCGAGCTGCGCTCCCATGCCGAGTCGCTTCCCAACCAGGAGGAGCTCGCGGCGCTCTACCAGGGGCTGCGGCGGGAGGCCGAGCGCGAGCGGCGGCCGCTCCTCGAGGTGTCCGCGGGCGTCGGGCTCGCCTTCCTGACCTCGGCACGCAAGGTCTCGCGCCAGCACGTCTGGCTTCCCTATCGCGAGGACTGGCGACCGCTGCGCCGCGAGGGCTTCGGCGCCTACGCGCGGCGGATATCCGGCCCGTACGCACGTGCGGTAGCAGGACATTTCGACCAGGCGCGCCCCACTTGGACGGAACGGCTCATCGGCCGCGTCTCGCGCGACGTCTGAGAACCGGCTCGAACCAGGCACGTTCGCGCGCGCTCCCTCCGGCTAGCGTTGGTGGTGGGAAACACACCCCACCGAGGGTGGGGATGGTTCGGTGACGGCGCGTGACAGCAACGAGGGCGGTTGCTACGATCGTGGCAATGAAACAGCAGCTTCTCGCGTAGGACAGGAAGCAACGCGGCGCCCGCCGCGGTAGCTTCCCACGGCCTCTCATCGAGAGGCTTTTTTATTGCCGGAGGACGACATGGAGCGGTACGAACCACAGACGGTCGAGGCGAAGTGGCAGCGCATCTGGGAGGACGAGCGGGCGTTCTACGTCCCGAACCCGGAGCCGGGGGCGGCTTCAGAGCGCAAGTACTACATGCTGGAGATGCTCCCGTATCCCTCGGGGTACCTCCACATGGGCCACGTCCTCAACTACACGCTGGGCGACGTCGTCACGCACTTCCGCCGTCGCACGGGCTACCTCGTCCTGCGGCCCATGGGCTTCGACTCGTTCGGCCTGCCGGCCGAGAATGCGGCCATCCGCGAGGGCGGCCACCCACGCGAGCTCACCGAGGCGAACATCGCCGGCATCGTCCGCCAGATGCGCCGACTGGGCTGGGCGATCGACTGGTCGCGCGAGGTCTCCGCGCATGAACCGGAGTACTACCGCTGGACGCAGTGGCTCTTCCTCAAGTTCTTCGAGGCCGGGCTGGCCTACCGCAAGGAAGCTCCGGTCAACTGGTGCCCGAACGACCAGACGGTGCTGGCCAACGAGCAGGTCGTCGACGGCCGCTGCACGCGCTGCGGCGCCGAGGTGGAGGCGAAGAACCTGGAGCAGTGGTTCTTCCGCATCACCGCGTACGCCGACCAGTTGCTCGAGTACCCGGACGTCGAGTACTGGCCCGAGCGCACGAAAGCCATCCAGCGCAACTGGATCGGCCGCTCCGAGGGTGCCGACGTGCTGTTCCGCATCGACGAGTTGGACATCGACGTGCCCGTCTTCACGACCCGGCCCGACACGCTGTTCGGCGCCACGTTCTTCGTGCTCGCGCCCGAGCATCCGCTCGTCAAGCAGCTGGCCGAGCGGAGCCCCAATGCCGACGAGCTGCGCGACTACGTGCGGCACACGGCCGCGGCCCGAGGCGGTGATCGCGCCGATCCGGACCGGGAGAAGACCGGCGTCTTCACGGGCTTCTTCGCCGTCAATCCGGTGAACGGCGAGCGCATCCCCATCTGGGTGGCCGACTACGTGCTGATGGAGTACGGGACCGGCGCGATCATGGCCGTGCCCGCGCACGACGAGCGAGACTACGAGTTCGCGCGCCGGTTCGAACTGCCGATCGTGCCCGTGGTGGTACCCGCCGACGGCGGGACGCCGCCACAGGGTGTCTTCGTCGAGCATTCAGCGAACGAGCGTCTCGTCAACTCGGGCGACTTCACGGGCATGCCTGCTCCCGAGGCCGCGAAGGCCATCGTCGAGTGGCTCCATGAGAGGGGCCGCGCAGCGCCCGCCGTCCGTTATCGGCTGCGCGACTGGGGTTTCTCGCGGCAGCGCTACTGGGGCTGCCCGATCCCGATTATCTACTGCGACGAGTGCGGGCTCGTGCCGGTACCCGACGACGAGCTGCCGGTGCTGCTGCCCGAGGTCGAGGACTTCCGCCCGCGTGGCAAGCCGCCGCTGGCCTCCAACGAGGAGTGGCTGCATGTCCCCTGCCCGCGCTGCGGGCGCGAGGGCCGGCGCGAGGCCGACACGATGGATACGTTCGTCGACTCGTCCTGGTACTTCCTGCGCTACTGCGATCCGCACAACGACGAGGCGCCGTTCGACCGAGAGATCGTCGAGTACTGGATGCCGGTCGACCAGTACGTGGGAGGCATCGATCACGCCACCGGGCATCTGCTCTACTCGCGTTTTTTCATGAAGGTGCTGAACGACCTGGGGATGATCAGCTTCCGGGAGCCGTTCGCCCGCCTCTTCCACCAGGGCTGGGTGCAGTTCGACGGCACGAAGATGTCCAAGTCGAAGGGCAACGTGATCGGCCCCGACGTGCTGGTCGAGGAGTACGGTGCGGACGCCGTCCGTCTCTACATCCTCTTCATGGGCCCCGCCGACCAGGACATGGAGTGGACGGAGACGGGCATCGAAGGCATCGTCCGCTTCCTGAACCGGTTCTGGCGCGTCGTACTCGAGGCCGGCGCCGCCGCGCCGGATGCCGTCTCCGGCCCGCTGGCCCGCAAGGCCCACGAGACGATCGCCAAGGTCACCGACGACGTCGGTCGCCGCTTCACGTTCAACACGCCGATCGCCGCCATCATGGAGCTGACGAACGAGATCTCACGCAGGCCCGACGATCCGGCGCGGCGCTTCGCGGCGGAGACGGCCGTGTCGCTGATCCAGCCCTATGCGCCGCACATCGCCGAGGAGCTGTGGGAGCGGCTGGGCGGCGAGCGACTGTGGGACCAGCCGTGGCCGGAGGTCGACGAGAGGTTGCTCGAGCGCGAGACCTTCGAGCTGGTCGTCCAGGTGAACGGCAAGCTGCGCGATCGCTTCGAGGTGCCGG
>DAITAO010000044.1:0-25602 GCA_036824245.1 Gaiellaceae bacterium
GGCTCACGGGGGCTGCGCTGGTTCGAGGTCGTGCTGCCGGCGACAGAGGTCGCCCGCGTCGTGGACCGGCTGTCGGCGGCGGGCGTCGAGGCCGGAGCTGACGCGGGCGCGGTGCTGACGGCTGATCCGTCCGGCAACGGCGTTCGCATCGTCTCCGGGGGCTAGCGGCGGGTGCCGAGCACCAGCAGGTACTCGCGCGTGTGAGCGATTTCACCGTTCACGCGATAGTTCTCCTCGAAGAAGTCGACCCAGGCGCGGTGCAGCTCCTCGCGGCGCTCGCCGAGTGATTCCGCCAGCGTCTTCGTCGGCCCGTAACTCGTCGAGAAGAGCTCCCAGTACGCCTCGCCCGACGGGATCCTGAGCGTTGACACGTGTTCCTCGAGGTCGAGGTCGAACGCGGCGCCCAGCAAGTCGCTCACGCGAGCCTGGTCGCCCCAGTCGAAGGGGCTGCTCGGCGGCGGGGCCGGCTGGAACGCCGCCATCACCTTGAACATGCGCGCCAGGCCGCCCGTCGGCGTCCAGTTGGCCAGCGCGATGCGGCCATCGGGCTTGGTCACGCGCGCGAGCTCGGCGGCCGTCGCGGCGTGGTCCGGGGCGAACATGATCCCGCACGTGGACGAGACGACGTCGAAGCTCGCGTCGGGGATGTCCAGTGCCTCGCAGTCGCCCACCCGGTAGTCGATTTCAAGGCCCAGGTCTTCCGCACGCTCACGGGCGGTGGCGATGAGCGCTGGGGCAAGGTCGATGCCGGTCACCGAGGCTCCCGCCGCGGCGGCGCGCTCGGCCACCGCCCCGGTGCCGCACGCGAGATCGAGCCAGCGCTGGCCCCCCTGCGGCCTGAGCCGCTCGACGACGACCTCGTGAATGTCAGTGATCGTCTCGGTGACGTTCTGGTAGGGCCCGTTGCCCCACATTTTGCTCTGACGCCCCTTGAGCTCCTCGTACGCCACTTGCTTACTCCTCTCGTCGCTGGGCTAGCCTGCTCTCCAATACGGCAGAACCCGACCGGGATCATCCGTGACAGGCGCTGCCTGACGTCAGGTTATGCAGCCGGGGAAGAGGACGTGGAAGGAGGCTCCGCCGCCCGGCGTGTCCTCGACCCAGGTGCGACCTCCGTGGAGCTCGGCGAAGCGGGCGACGACCGAGAGCCCCACCCCCGCTCCGGGAGTGGCCGACAGGATGTTGGGCCCGCGGTCGAACGTGTCGAAGACAGTCTCCTTGTACTCATCGGGGATGCCCGGGCCGTTGTCCTCCACGATCAGGAGCAGATCGTCTCCCTGCACGTGCAGGCGCAGCTCGACGGAGGAATCGGACGGCGTGTGCTTCACCGCGTTGACAACCAGGTTCTCGACGATTCGCTCGACCTTGGCAGCGTCGAGGTCGGCCATGACCGGGCCGCCTTCGACGTTGACGAGGCGGCCGTTCAACGGGCAGGCGGCCACGGCCCGCTCGACGAGCTCCCGGACCTCGGTCCGGTGCGGCTTCAGATCCGCGAGGCCGCGGCGCAGGCGCTCTACGTCGAGCAGGTCGACAAGCAGCTGGTCGAGGCGCGCCGCGGCGGCGGCCAGCTCTGCGAGGACGTCCTCGACCGCATCATCGGGAAGCTCTCTGCGACGCTCCTGGAGGGTAAGGGTGAAGCCGAGCACCGCGGTGAGCGGCGTGCGCAGCTCGTGCGAGACGGCGGAGAGGATGTCCTCGCGGAGGCGCTCGGCCACTTTCCGCTCGGTGATGTCCTGGCCCGTACCGAACATGACCACCGCCTCGTCTCCCTGCACCTTCACCCGGCCACGGCTCGCGATGACCCGCTCCGCACCGTCGGGCCGCACAATCCGGTGCTCGAACGCGAACGACTGCCGGTCGCCGACCGCGCGCTGAACCTCCTCTTCCACGAGTGCTCGGTCCGCAGGATGGACGCGTCCGAGGTACGACCCGTACGTGACCGGCCGGCCCGGCTCGACGCCGAAGATGCGGTACAGCTCGTCCGACCACGTGACCACGTCTCGCCGGATGTCCCATTCCCAGCTTCCGATGTGCGTGAGCGTCTGGGCTTCGCTGAGCAGCAACGCCGTTTGCGCCAACGTCTCCCTCCCCGCCTCCCGCTCCGCGAGCGTCGCGCCTACGATGAGCAGGCTCACCGCCACCAGCGCGAAAAGCGCCTGTGCGATCTGTACCCGCTCGGTGGCGGTTTCCGCGCTGAAGGGAATCGTGCCCTCCACAGCGCCCCAGGTCCCGATGGCACCGACGAGGAACGATGCGGTCGCCGCGCCGATTTGCCTGAAGCGCAGCGCAGCCCATAGAAGAAGCGGAAAGAGGAGGTACGGGTAGCGCCAGGCGCCGGTGAGAAAGACCACCGCGCTCACCGCCCCGACCGCCGCCAGCAGAACGCCGCCCTCGAGCAGCCTGCGCAGGCTCGGGCGCTCATGCCGCGAAGCGAACAGGACGAGCAACAGCGGTGCGACCATCAAATCTCCAACCGCGTCCCCGAACCACCAGAGCAGCCATGCGGAGCCGAAGGGCTCCTCGGTCGCGTCCGCGAGCGTGAGCACCGCCACCCCGTTGGTAGCGCTGATCGCAGTGCTGAGGAGGGCGCCGCCCACCACCAGCGCGAGCACGGCTCGTACCCGGTCCAATGCGGGGCGAAAACCGAGCGCGCGCACGAGCGTTGCGCCCACGACCGCCTCCAGCGTGTTCCCGACTGCGATGCCTGTCGCGACAGCGAGCGAGGCGTCACTGGTCGCATTGGCCACAAAGGCCCCCACGGCCACCGCGGGCCAGTACCGGACACCGAGGATCAATAGGGCGGCGAGCGCTATCCCGGACGGCGCCCATACCGGCGTGATCACGCCGTGCGAGACGGGCAGCTCGATGCCGAGCTTCGCCGCGCCGATGTAACCAGCCGCTATGAGGGTGAACAGCGCGGCGGCCCGCATGCGGGGCGGCGACAAGGTCGAGGCTCGAGAGACGGCTCGCAGATGCATGGGCAGACGCGGGTTGGCTCTGAACAGCACCGCGGCCGCCCCGGCGTTCACATTGTCGCTGAGGCTGTCGAGACTAGGCGCCGCGCGCTACTCGGCCCACCAACCGGGCACCTGCTGGGCGTCGTGCAGCCCTGTGTTGGGCGCGCCGAAGACCAGTAGCTCGAGCCCGTCGGGCCCCGCCTCGAAGCTTCTCATCGTCTCCTTGGCGACCCGCACGGCGTCCCACTGCTTGAGCTCGCGAACCTCGTCGTCGAGCTTCATGCGGCCGCTTCCGCTGACGATCACGTAGAGCTCTTCCTGCTGCTCGTGCTTGTGCCCGAACGGCAGCCTGAAGTTGGGAGCGAGCCGCTGGTAGCCGACGCCCGAGTTCTCGAGCTCGAGCTCGCGTGCGAAGCGGGCTTCCAGGTCCGGCGAGAGGTTGAACTTGGTCGCCGCGTCCTCGACGTCCTTGAGGTTCTTGATCGTGTAGCCCGCCAGGGCGCCGATTCTAGTTTCCGCGGATAGAGTGGCGCCGGTGATCGCCGGCACGCACGCGATCATTTTCGCGGAGGACGCGGAGGCGGCACGGGCGTTCTTCCGGGACGTGCTGCGCCTGCGTTCCGTCGATGCAGGCGACGGATGGTTGATCTTCGCCCTGCCGCCGGCAGAGCTCGCGTTCCATCCCGGGCCGGGCTGGGGTCGAGCCGACGGAGAGCATGCCCTGTTTCTGATGTGCGACGACATCGAACGCACTGTCGCGGAGCTCGAGAGCAGCGGAGTCGAGCTCGTTGCACCGGTCTCCGACGAGGGCTTCGGACTCATGACGCGCTTCAAGATCCCCGGCGCCGGCGAGATCGGTCTCTACGAGCCGAGGCACGCGAGCCCGCTCCCAGAGTTCCGGGACGCGTAGGGACGCCGGCGGGACGCGGGAGCGGCTCAAACTCGCTTGACCGGTTACGCCGACGTGCCGCTGGTGGCAGCCCGGTTCGTCGAGCGAGCACGGTGCGCGGGTTCGACGTGAGTTGCGTCCAGGAGACGCGGCCAGCGCCGTTCGAGACACGACGCTAATGCAGCTTCGTCAGCCGATCCGCGATCTCTTCCTCGCCACCTGGGAGCTCGAGTCCGAGCCGATCAAGGCACAGCTCCCGGACGGGTTCGAGCCGATCACCGTCCGCGGCAGGGCACTCGTCTCGGTCGCCTGCTTCAGAAACAGGCCGGCGCTGCTCGGCATGCTGCCCGTGCCGCCCTACGCGGAGATCGACGTGCGCACCTTCGTGAGCGATCGCGACGGCTCATCAGCCGTCTTCGTCTTCGACTTCTTCGTGCCCGCGGTGGGACTCGCCGCCGCGCCTTTCGGCGTGCCCGCGCAGATCACGCGCCTGAAGGTCTCGGCAGGCCGGGTGAGCGCGCCCGGGATCCACGTCGCCGCGGCCTACGCGCCGGGCGAGCGCGCCGCGTTGGGCGACCGCCAAACGGCGCTCTCTACGCATCCGGCGGCGTACTGGCTGAAGAACGGCCGTCTGCGGCGGATGGCCGGCGGCTACCACGGCATCGTGTGGAGAGAGGCCGCGCTGGCCGGCGAGCGGAATTTCGGGCCCGTGGCGCGGCTCGGAGCAGATCCGCGCCGGCCCGACTACGCGCTCTATTCAGACCGAGCCGAGCTCAAGGCTGCCCTGCCCGCGCGGCGAGTGAACGATCGTGCCTAACGTCGCAGCCGTGGTCGCGAAGCTGCGCGCGCGCAGACGGTTCGACGACTACGTCGACGCCCCGGTCAGACGGAGGCCTCGTCCCGCTCCAGGCTCGCGAGGCCTCGCAGGTCGACGCATGTGATCCCGCGAACGTCGACGAGCACCATCACGGCGCTGGCGCAGCTCCGGCAGCGCGCCACGGTGCCCGGCGCCCGCACGTAGACCTCGAGCTCGGCCACCGCTGCGGCCTCACGGCACTGGGCGCAAACGCCCCTGGCGGTGGTCATCTCTGTGCCGAAGACGTCGAGCAACAACCCGCCGATCGCATTTCCGTCGAGTGCCTCCATCATCCTCCCGTCGGTCCGAATCGTTCCGTCTTCACTCGGTCCGGCCGGTAGCCGAGCGCGACGAGGCCGCTCGCAACCGCCTCGACGAAGCTGGTGGGGCCGCACACGAAGGCCAGCGCCGCGTGCTCGACGGGCCAGGCGACCTCCGCGAGGAGCATGTCGTCGACGCGCCGCGCGTAACCCGTCCAGCCGGGCGGTTGAGCGCGCGTCAACGTGTGGATGACCTCGACTCCGTCCATCGGCTCATCCCACTCGGCTCGGTAGATCATGTCGGCGAGCGACCGTGACGAGTAGATGAGACGCGTCTTGACGTCGCTGCCGCTGCGGCGCCGGTGCCGGAGCATCGCCCGAAGCGGGACGATTCCGGATCCGCCGGCGGCCAGGAGCAGCGGCCCTCCGTTCGACGCGTCCCAGACGAAGTAGCCGCCGATCGGCCCCCGCAGCTCCAGCTCGTCGCCCGTGCGCAGCTCCTCGGTCAGGTAGGGCGAGACCTCGCCGTCTTCCAGTCGTTCCACCGTGATGGCGACCGGTTCTCCCGGCGCGGACGCGATCGAGTAGGCGCGCTCGGCGCGGTAACCGTCCTCCGCCGTCAGGCGCACGTCGAGGTGCTGCCCGGCACGATGGCCCGGCCAGCCGGGGACGTCGAGCACGATCGTCCGCACGCGGGCAGTCTCGTCGACGACCGCCTCCACGGCGGCGACCCGCCAGCTCAGTCGCCCGAGTACCGCTGCTCGCGCCATGGGTCGCCGTACATGTGGTACCCGTACGTCTCCCAGAAGCCTGGCTCGTCGTTCTCGCGCAGCTCGAGGCCTCGCACCCACTTGGCGCTCTTCCAGAAGTAGAGGTGAGGAACGAGCAGCCGCGCCGGGCCGCCGTGCTCGGGGTCGAGGGGCGCGCCGTCATAGCCGTACGCCACCCATGCCTTCCCGTCCGTAACGTCCTCGATCGGCAGGTTCGTCGTGTAGCCACCGTCGCAGAAGGCGAGCAGATATGCAGCATCGTGCTCGACCTCGGCGAGCAGCGTGTCGACGGAAACTCCTTCCCAGGTCGTGTCCAGCTTCGACCAGCGGGTTACGCAGTGGACGTCGACCGTGACGGTCTCGCTCGGCAGGGCCCGGAACTCTTCCCAGGTCCAGGCCTTCCTCTGGTCGCCGTCCACGATCGAGAACGTCCACTCGTCGAGCGGCGTGTGCGGGGTGGGGCCGGCCGAGAGGACGGGGAAGTCGTCGGTCACGTACTGGCCGGGCGGGACGCGAGCCGGGTCTACTTCCGACTGACGCCGGCGGCCGCGGAATCCACGGGAGATGAAGGACATGACGGCGCCGACACTACGCCTGCGAGTCGAGCCTTGCTTCAGTCGTGTGACTGCATTGCAGCGGGTTCGGCCCCGCGCCCGGAGACGGACAGCGTCACCACTGCTCAATGATCTCCGTGCACGTCTGGGCGCGGCGATTGGCGTTCTGCGAGGCTGCCGCCATGCCAACCGACCAGTATCACGAGCCGCCGGTTGAGCTGAGCGACGACAGCCGCACGTTCGCCCGCGTGATCGCCTCCCTCCAGGAGGAAGCGGAGGCGATTGGCTGGTACGAGCAGCGCATGTCGATCGAGACGAACGACGAAGCCCGCCGGATCATGGAGCATGCGCAACGCGAGGAGTTCCTCCATTTCTCGATGGACCTCGAGTTCCTTGCGCGCCGCAAGGAGAAGTGGCGCGTCGCGCTGCAAAGGATCCTCTTCCGGGACGGCGACATCGTCGAGCTTGCCGAGCAGGCCGAAGACGAGGTAGAGGACTAGACCGCGAGGTCGTAGCTTCGGGCGAATGTGCCGGCGCGCAGGGCGCCTATGAAGGCCTCGACCGCGAGAGGGTCGAACTGCGTCCCCGAGCAAGCGAGCAGCTCGGCGAGAGCATCCTCGACCGACCGCGCCGCAGCATGTGGCCGATCCTCGGTCATGGCCGAGAACGCATCGGCGACGGCGACGATCCGGGCACCGTGGATCTGCTCACCGGCCAGCCGGTCCGGGTAGCCGGTGCCGTCCCAGCGTTCGTGTGATGCGCGTACGAGCGAGGCCGCTCGCTGCAGTGCAGAGCCTCTGTGCTGCCGGCGTCATCCGGGATCTCGACCACGCCGCAGCCGGCTGTGATGTGGAAGCCCTCCCCTTCCTCGCTGAGCGAGTCGCAGACGAGCTCCTCAACCTCGTGTACCGACCACCCTCGTCGGAAGCAGCACGCAGAATTCATCACCGCCGAGACGCGCGGCAGTCCCGCGACCGGCGCAGGCCTCCTGAAGCTTGCTCGCAAGCCGCCTCAGGAGCGCGTCGCCCGCGGCGTGACCGTAGGTGTCGTTGTACTGCTTGAACCCATCAAGGTCGGCGAGCGCCAGCGTGAACGGCTGCTCGTCCTCGATGCGGCGCTCGAGCTCTTCCAGCAGGGCGCGGCGGTTGGCCAGGCCGGTCAGCTGATCGGTCCGAGCTTCATGGGAGCTCAGCTCGAGCGCCTCCCGCATCGCCGCCTCCGATCGGCGCCGATACATCCTCAGCAGCCACCCACACGCCACAACGAAGCCGAGCCCGAACGGAACGAGCACGAACGTCGTGCGGACAACCGTGCGCTCCTGGCCCGTGACGGCCTCCAGCTTCGTGATCAAGAGGCCCGAAGGATCGAAGTCGGCGTCGTTCAGCTGAAGCTGGAGCGCTTCCACCGTTTCGTCGGTTGCGTCGTCGGCTGCCTCCAGACGCTCCGGGTCCCTGCTGCGTCGCACAACGAGCAGACGCTCGATCGAATCCCGCATCGCCTCAACGTTCGGCTGAGCCTCTCGCGCCAGCCGGCTGGCCTCGATTACGCCGCCTCGCTCCATGCGCGCGAGCGCATCGTCGAGGATCCGCTGAGCCTCCCTCAGCTCTCCCAGCCCACTCGCGTCGAACTCTTCTCCCAGCACATCCGTATGTCTGTCGATCGCCGTCAGCGCCTGCACCGCACGCAGATGACCCGAGGTCTGGACGCCGGCCTGTGACAGTCCGGCTGCACTGTTCTGTGACACGATCGCCGACCAGAGCGCGACTGCACCAAGGGCGACCGTCGCCAGCGCTAGACCAGCGAGGGCGAGCCGCTCAACGGTTCTGGAAGGCGATCGGCTCGTCGCCATGTGATCCACGTAACGTGTTTAGCGCCGTTGCTCTCGCGCCGCCATCCCTCGCGGGAGTGATGGCAACCGACCAGTAACAAAAGTCGCCCGCCATCAGCAGTCCGGCGAGTCGTCCTGGGTGCTTCACTCGCACCCTGCTCAGCGAAGCGAGAGCGCGACCTGCTCCAAGAGGTTCATCGCGTCCTGCATGCCGGCCTCCATCCCGGAGTCGATGATGGCGTCGCGGATCTCCTTGCTGGGGGCCTCAACGAGGATCGTGAGGGCCGTGCGCCCATCCGCTTCCGTGAGCGTCAGGGTGTTCAGCGTTCCCTCGCCCGCCGCCCCTGCCGGCGCGCCCTCGTAGACCTCGGTGGAGACGATCCGCTCGTTCGGGACGATCTCGCGGTACTCGCCGTGGAACGCGACTTCGAGTCCGTCGTCGGTCACCATCACGTACCGCCACTCGCCGCCCACCCGCAGGTCGATCTCGGCGATCGTCACCTCGCCGCGCTTCGCGTTCCACCAGCGCTTGACCAGCTCGGGCGTGGTCCACGCCTTGTAGACCAGGTGCTTGGGCGCGGCGAACTCCCGCGTGATGAGGATCTGCTCATCCGTGGGGAGCGTCACCGTCGCCGTCCCGCTACTCGGCATTGCCGCCATCTCGTTCCTCCTTTTCCCTGAGCTCTTCCAACACGACATCCAGCTGGCCGAACCGCTCCGACCAGGAGCGCTCGTAGGTCTTCACCCAGTCATGGATGGGCTTGAGCGCTCGGCCGTTGAGCCGGTACAGACGCTGCCGTCCTTCGTCACGCACGTCAACCGCTCCCACTTCTCGGAGCACCCGCAGGTGCTTGGACACCTGTGGCTGAGCAAGCCCGAGCAGGCGCACCAGGTCGTTCACGGGGCGCTCGCCGCCGGCGAGGGCGTCGAGGATCTGTCGCCGCCGGGGCTCGGCAACCGCGTTGAACGCATCCGCCGTCGTCGCTGCTCGTGCCACGTCGCGCAGCATATATGCCCATATCGGAATATGTCAACCTAACCAAGCGTCCCGATTCCCAGAACACCGCGTTCCAAGGACAAGCGGCCTCTCCCGGGCCGTCGTCGCGCATCGCCCCTTGCCAGATTTGGCCGGTTCCCGCCCGATCCCGCCGCGGTGCAAGGCCGCGACGTCCTCGACAAAAAGGCCCCGCTTAGCAGGGCCTTTGTAGTAGCGGGGGCAGGATTTGAACCTGCGACCTCCGGGTTATGAGCCCGGCGAGCTACCTGACTGCTCCACCCCGCGTCGCGGCGGCTATTATAGCGCGGGCCTCGCTGGATCGCTCAGGCGTTCGAGCCGCTTGATACGGCCACCGACCGTGCGAGCTCGACGGCTTGTTCCGGCGGCAGCGTACGACCGTATTCCCACGCAGCCTCGAAGGCGGCTTCGCCCAGTGCTGCTCGGGCGCGGTCGAGCGTTGCGCGGTACTCGACCTGCACCGAGGGGGGTAGCGAGGCGCCAACCGTTTCGTATAGCTGGTTGGACGCCCCGAAGAGCTGCACAGCCTGCTCGGTAACTCCACGCAGCTCGGCCAGCGCGGCGATCTGATGGATGACGCTCGGGATGGCGCGCGGATGTCCCGCCTCGCGGTAGAGCACAATGCTCTCGGCGAGCATGCGGCCGCCGGCTTCGTGGTCCCCCTGCTGGGCGACGAGCTCGCCCCAGGTGCCGAGGATGCCGCCCTCGCCGACTCGATCCTCGTGCTCGCGTGCCAGAGCGAGCGCCTCGTCGAGCATCGCCTCCGCAGCTGCGAAATCGCCCCGCTTCGCCGCCGCCAGCGCCATCCTGCCGAGCGAGACGATGACGCCCCGCACATGCCCCAGCTGACGCGCGAGTGACAGCGACTCCTCGGCAAGCGTCGCGGCGCGAATCACGTCGCCTCGGTACTCCGCCGCCCAGCCGAGCACGTGGACCGTGCGACCCTCGCCTTCCTTGTCGCCCAGCTCCCGGTAGAGCGCGAGGCTCGCCTCGCAGTGCTCGTCGCCCCGTTCGTAGTCGCCCTGGTCGTAAGCCAGGTAGCCGGCCGCGTGGAGCGCCTTCGCGCGTAGCGGAGCTGCTGCCCCGCTCCCGCGCTCGAGCGCCCGTTCAAGCCACTCCCGCCCCTCGCGGATGTAACCGCGGCTCTCCCAGAACTCGAACATCGCCGCGGCGAGCCGCAGCGTCGTCTCGTCGTGGTGTCGACTTCCCCACGCGAGTGCTGCCCTGAGGTTGTCGTGGTCCGCCTCCAGCCGGTCGAGCCAGATCTCGTGCTCAGGCCCCTGCACGGGCCCCCACAGCACCTCCGCCCCTTGCTCTGCGAGGCCGGCGAAGTACAAAGCGTGCCGGCGACGCGCATCGTCCGCCTCGACGCTCGCGGCGAGCCGCTCGAGCGCGTACTCGCGCACGGTTTCGAGCATGCGGAACCGCACCTCGCCCGGCACGCCTTGCTCCCGCTGGAGCAGGCTCTTCGCGACGAGGCCCTCGAGGGTCTCGAGGGGTGCCTCGAAGATGGTCTCGACGGCAGCGAGTGTGCACCCGCCCGCGAAGACTGCGAGGCCGGCGAACAGCTCACGCTCGGCCGGATCGAGCAGGCCGTGGCTCCAGTCGATGGTGGCGCGTAGCGTCTGGTGGCGCTCCGGCGCGTCACGAGGTCCTCCGGTCAGGAGCTCCAGCCGCTGCTCGAGGCGGTCGAGCAGCGCCGGTGGCGAGAGCGAGCCGACCCGCGCGGCTGCGAGCTCGATCGCCAGCGGCAGCCCTTCGAGGGCGACGCAGACCTCGGCAACGGCCCCCCGGTTCTCCCGGGAGAGCGTGAAACCGTGCTGGACTGCGCGGGCGCGCGCGACGAACAGCGCGACCGCCTCGTTCCGCGCGAGCTCCTCGACGTCGCGCGCGCGGGCCGGATCCGGCGTGCGAAGCGGCGGAACGAGATACTCGTGCTCTCCCGACAGGCGCAGGACGGCGCGGCTGGTCACGAGCACCTTGAGATCGGGTGCCCCAGCCAGCAGCTCGCTGACGACCGGCGCCGCAGCGTCGACGCGCTCGAAATTGTCGAGCACCAGGAGCAGCGCCTTCGGCCGCAGCTCCTGCTTCAGCCGCTCAACCGTCGCGACCTCGCCTTCGGCGGCACCGAGCGCGTGGGCGATCGTCGAGGCGACGAGCGCGTCGTCCTCGAGGGGCGCCAGGTCGACGAAGACGACGCCGTCTGCGTGCTCCGCGGCGAGCTCGGCGGCGGCCTGAAGGGCGAGCCGCGTCTTGCCGGTGCCGCCTGGGCCCGTGAGCGTGACGAGGCGGACGTCCGCCCGGCGCAACAGCCCGGTCACCGCCGCCACCTCGAGCCGACGTCCGATCAGGGCGGTCGGCGGGGCCGGCAAATTGGCCTGCACGCCCGTCAAGGCCGCCTGCGCCGAGCCGGTCAGCGCCGGATCCTGCCGGAGGATCGCGCTTTCCAGCTCGTGCAGCTCCTTGCTCGGCTCGATGCCGAGCTCTCCGACCAGCACCCGGCGCGCCTCGGCGTAGGCCTCCAGCGCCTCCGCCTGCCTCCCGGAGCGATAGAGCGCCAGCATCTTCTGGCGGCGCAGGCGCTCGCGCAACGGGTGCTCCGCGATGAGGGCATCGAGCTCGGCGACTAGCTGCGCGTGACGCCCGAGAGCGAGCTCCGCCTCGATCCGCTCCTCGGCGGCGAGGAGGCGGCGCTCCTCCAGCTGGGCGATCGCCGGCCCCGCGAAGGGCGCATCGGCGACGTCGGCGAGCGCCGGCCCGCGCCACAGTGAGAGTGCCTCCGAGAGGAGCCTGACGGCCTCCGCGGGCTGCTCGCCGCGTGCCTGCGCGACGAGGGTCTCGAACCGCTCGCGGTCGACCTCTCCCGGCTCCGCGCGCAGAACGTAGCCCGGGCCCTGCCGCGCGATACGGCCGGAGCCGAGCGCCTTGCGCAGGCCGTGGACCGCCACCTGGAGCGCGTTCGCGGCTGTCGAGGGCGGCTCGTCGCCCCAGAGGCCGTCCATGAGCCGTTCGCGGCGCACAACCTCGTTGGCGCTCAGGAGGAGCTGGGCGAGGAGCGCCCGCTGTCGCGGACCACCGAGCGCGAGAGGCCGCCCGCCCGCCTCGACCTCGAGCGGCCCGAGCAGCCTGAACGTGAGTTGTGTCCCCTGATCCTCGGATTGCATCGCCGTAAGCGGGCGGTAAGCGCATCGTAAAGCGCACGATTGCTAATAGCCGCTTATCTAAGCCAAAAACAGACTACTCGGAGCTTCTCTGTAACACCTGTTGTAACAACCGCCCTAGGTTTGAGGGGGCTTCAGGGCTCCTCCGTAACGAAACAGAAGGCCCGGAGTCGTCCGAGGTCTCCCAGTCAGCGGATTCGTAGTTTCACCCCGCATGGCTCCTAGCCTCAAGTGGCAAGGTCAGTAGAGACGGAAGGTGGCCGAAAAGACCGAAGGCCCGGATTGCCCGAGCCCTCGACCGGTACCGGTGAACGACTCCTAGCCCTTGCCCTCCAGGGCTGTCCCGAAAGCCTCGGGGACGCCCTGGCCCTCTGCGTGCTCCTCGCGGAGAAGGAGCCTGCGCGGTTTGAGTACGCGGCCGTTCGGTGGCACGCTCGCTATGGCCTTGAGCTGAAGGCTGTCAGCCTGTCGGAGGCTGAGCTTGTCCTCGCGTCGTTGGCGGGACTCGTCGGCCCTGTCCCCGAGGTTGCCGCGCAAGCGCTCGCTGAAGTCGGACGGAGGCGAAAGTTGCTCGGTGTCGAGGCTGCGCTTCGACCGATGCTCTAGGTCGCGCGCTCCCGCGTCAGCCGAATAGCAACGTCGTACTTCGTCACCGACGTTCGCTGGCCTGGGGTGTCGTCGGTGGGCATCGCGTTCAGCGCCTCGTCTCCACGCCTGTAGTCGTCCTCCGTCTCGAAAAGGAGGAGCACGAGCGACTTGTCGCCTTCAGGATCGTGGAGCACGAAAATCTCTGTCGCCGGGATCTCGTCCGGCTGCTCCCTGTCACTCATCTCCTGCTTCATCTCTTCGATCCTGTCCTTGGTGACGCCTTCGAAAGTCACTACGCGGCCTACCGCCATCTCGCCCTCCCTGTCGGTTGAAGCAACTCTACGCCCGCCACGGTATTGCGGTAGCTCGCTTAGATCGTCCGCGTGGCGTACCGCTGCCGTGCGGCTAGCTCCAGCTCGTGACCAAGCCGCCAGTAGTCGCGGTTCTTGACCTTGAGCCAGCCTCGCTCGCCTGGTCGGTACGGAGAGTCCCTACGCTTGGCGACGATCCCCTCTAGCCCTTGGGCCTGAACAGCTGCGAACAGAGCCTCCCCGTCCTCGGCCGTCATGCGGACGTTGAGCCTCTTTATGTCGGGCGCTTGAGCCGACGAAACTGCAGTGCGAGAAACACGCCAGCGAGGATTAAGAACACGATTCCGATGCCGGATGAGTCCCTGACGTACTCGATGATCGCGATGACCAGGAACCCCAGGCCAAAGAGTGTATTTTCGAGCGCCTGCTTCGACATTGCGTTGCCCTTTCTTTTTGGGTGAGTGGCGGTAGCGATTCGAGCAGCTCCCGACGCTTCGAGTACGGCTGCGTGGTCGTGTTCTTGCCCTTGCAGTGGAGCACGTCAAAGACGATGAGCGTCACAGCCACCCCATCCCTCTTGTGCAGCATCCGCGAGCAAAGGCGAGGGAAGCTCGGGCGTCCGTCAGAGTCGAGGGCGACTAGCTCTCCGTCTAGGACAAGTCGGTCAAGCTCGGGGAGGAGCGGGGTCATGTCCCAGCCTCGCCGGCTCCTGACGTGTAGCCCTTCCTCCGTCGAGACGATGGCCGGAAGCCATCCCACTTCAGCTCGAAGGCGTAGCGGTCGCTTAGGGGAAGGAGCCTGGAGAGGAGAGCATCGGTTCCGGGAGCCGCACGGCGGCAGCCTAGTCAGCCTGCATCGAGCATCGTCATCATGATGATCGTCATCAGACGCGGGTTGGCGTGAAGCTCCGTGAACGGCGAGGTACACCTAGCTTCCTCGACGATCGTCATCATCGTGGTCATCTCTCCTCAGCACCTAAAGTGCGCTTCTCCTCTTGACGACAACCTAGGGCGTAGGCACAATGTGCGAGAAGACGAAAGTAAGAAAGTAGGAGATTCAGATGAGTACGACGACAGTGCGGGGCAAGGGCCAGATCACGATTCCTTCGGAAGTCCGCAAGGCTCTCCGCCTTGAGGAAGGTGACCCCGTACACGTCGAAGTGACAGCAGAGGGCATTCTGCTTCGGCCCCAGAAGGTCATTGACGCGACGCAGGCGTGGTTCTGGACTCCCGAGTGGCAGGCTGGCGAGCGCGAGGCAACTGCCGAGCTTGAGGCTGGCAAGGGCACCCGCTTCGAGTCGGATGAGGCGTTCCTAGGGGCGCTGGGCAACGACTAGTCGGCGGTGCCGACGTACGACACGCTCCCGCGTTTCCTCAAGGATCACGCGAACCTCACCCCAGATCAGCGACGAGAGTTTAAGCGAGCCCTTGAGAGATTCATCGCTGACCTGAAGGCGGGTAAGGGCTTCCGAAAGGGCCTTCGGGTCAAGGGAATCCAGGCGGCTGACGGCATCTACGAAATGACGTGGGCTGACGATGGACGCGCAACTTTTCAGTACGGCGATGCTGTGAAGGAGGAGGAGCCGCACGTCATCTGGCGTCGTGTTGGCACGCACCGTATTTTCGACAAGCCGTAAGAAACTCGGGCCGGGGGCTCATCGAAACGCCAACGCGCTAACTCGCTCGCCCCGGCCTAGTTCGACCCTAGGACAGCCGCGGCCGCTCGCCTAGACGGCTCCTCTGGACGTGCCCTCTGAGGCCCTGAGAGCCACGCTGAGCCGCGATGATGGCTTTGGCTAGCTACCTCCTCCCTACCCCTGGGCGTAGCTCTCGCGCCTCAGCCGCGTAACAACTTTTGTAGCACCTGAGCCCCGAGAAGACCGGGGTAAGCCCGAGTCTCGATCAAGCCGAAACGGCTGTCCTCCGGCAAACCAGGGCTATCCCGGACTGGTGACGGTAAGTCTGCGGTAAGCGCATCGTAAGCGCCTCCTCGGATCCTTCCAAACGTCAGCGACTGAGGAGGCAACGTGATTCGTGCAGGCGACACCATCGAGAACGCAGTGACCGGCGAGCGGATCGTCTTCCGCCAGACGTCGGCAGAGACGAACGGCGAGGCGGTCGTGATCGAGTGCTTCGTGCAGCCCGGCGGGTTCGTGGCGGCCAAGCACCTCCACCCCGCCCAGGACGAGCGCTTCGAGATTCTGAGCGGAACGGTGGGATTCGAGCTCGACAAGCAGGAGCTCGTGGCGGGCCCCGGCGAGCGCATCCTGGTGCCTGCCGGCACGCCTCACCGCTTCCGGAACGCCGGCGACGAGGAGGCGCACTTCGTGTGCGAGGTGCGGCCGGCGCTGCAGTTCGAGCAGCTGCTGGAGACGATGTTCGCGCTCGCTGCCGACGGCAGGACCAACCGCAAGGGAATGCCGAACCCGCTGCGGCTGGCGGTGATCGCACGGGCGCACTTCGACACGGTGCGGCTGCCCTTCCCGCCCGAGCTCATGCAGCGCATCGGGCTCGCGCTGGGAGCGCCGCTCGGCCGCCTGCTCGGCTACGGGCCGACGTACGTCCCGGCGCCCGCGGCGCCCGCCGAGGAAGAGGCGCTGGCCACGTGAGGCGACGCCGGCTCAAGCGCCAGGCGCTCTTCCTGGCCGTCCTGCTCGGGCTGTCCATCGTGGCGCTGGCCGGCATGGTCGCGCGCGCCGCCGGGACTCTTGTCTCTACCCGGCGGCGCGGCGGCCTCCCGACGCCTGGGCGAGGGGTAACGTGAAACAGCAATGCGGGTTGCAGCGGTTGATCTCGGCACGAACACGACCCGACTGCTCGTCGCCGACGTCGCCGACGGCCGAGTCGACGAGCTCGTCCGCCACTCGCGCATAACCGGGCTCGGCGAGGGCGTGGACAAGCGGCGCCGGCTGCTCCCGCTGCCGATCGCTCGTGTGCGGAACTGCCTGACCGACTACCGCCGCGAGCTCGAAGCGCTCGGCGCCGAGCGCACACTCGCCGTCGCCACCAGCGCGGTACGCGACGCCGAGAACGGCGAGGCCTTCCTCGGCGAGGTCGAGTGGAGCTACGGATTCACGACGCGGCTCGCGTCGGGCGAGGAGGAGGCGGAGCTCACCTTTCGCGGGGCGACGCTGAACCGAACGCTCGGCGCGCCTACGCTCGTCGTGGACATCGGCGGCGGCTCCACCGAGCTGATCGTCGGCGACGAGCGGAGCATCCTCTTCGCCGAGAGCCTGGACATCGGGTCGGTGCGCCTGACGGAGCGCTTCGTTGCGAGCGATCCGCCGGCTCCCCAGGAGCTGGCGGACTGCGTCGCGGCGGTGCGGTCACTGCTCGCGGAGCGGATCCCGGACGACGTCCGAGCCCTGCCGGGCGAGGCAATCGGCGTGGCCGCGACGATCAAGACCTACGCCGCGCTGGACATGCGGCTGCCTGCCTACGATCGCGAGCTCGTGAACGGCTGGGTGTTGCCCTTGACGGCAGTCGAGGAGCAGCTCGAGCATCTGGCCGGCCTGACGCTCGCCGAGCGGCGCGAGGTGCCGGCGCTGGAGCCCGAGCGCGCAGAGGTGATCGTCGCCGGCGGCATCATCGTGCGGGAAGTGCTCGCCCACTTCCGGCTGCCGGCGCTCGAGGCGAGCGAGCGCGACATCCTCGACGGGGTCGCGCTCGAGGCAGTCGAGCTGCCGGCGCCCGTCGAGGGCGATGCGCCGCCCGGCGCGTACACCTGCTGCTAGTCCTCCCGTTCGCGCGCGGCAGCACCAACGCGTAATGTGCCCGGGTTCTTGTCGAGGGAGGGGCGATGACCGACGCGACGCTGAACATCGATCTCGCGCCGCTGCGCGGCCGTCTGAGCATTATCGGTCCGGAAGAGGCCGAGTGGGACGCAGCGCGCCTGGGTTGGAATCTCGCGCACGACCAGCGGCCTATCGGCGTGGCCTACCCGGAGTCGCCGGAGGACATCGTCACGGTCGTCGATTTCGCGCGCAAGCACGGCGTCCGCGTGGCGCCGCAGGGGACCGGGCACTTCGCCGGTACGCTCGCTCCGCTGGAGGGGGCCATCCTCCTCAAGACCGAACGGATGCGCCGCGTCGAGATCGATGCCGAGCGCCGCCGGGCCCGCGTCGAGGCCGGCGCTCAGGGGCAGGACGTCGCCGTGCCGGCCGCCGAGCACGGACTCGCAGGGCTCGCCGGCAGCGCCCCCGATGTCGGCGTCGTCGGCTACACGCTCGGCGGCGGACTCGGCTGGCTTGCACGCAAGTTCGGGCTGGCCGCCAACAGCGTCCTCGCCGCCGACGTCGTCACCGCCGACGGCCGACTGCGCCACGTCGACCGCGACCACGAGCCGGAGCTCTTCTGGGCGCTTCGCGGCGGCGGAGGCAGCTTCGGCGTCGTCAGCGCACTCGAGTTCACGCTCCACCCCGTGCCCGAGCTGTACGCCGGCAATCTGCTCTGGCCCGTCGAGCGAGCGTCCGAGATCCTGCACGCGTGGCGGGAGTGGATAGCGACAGTTCCCGTGGAGCTGACGTCGTGCGGCCGGCTCCTGCATCTGCCGCCGATTCCCGACATCCCCGAGCCGTTCCGGGGGCGGTCGTTCGTGCTCGTCGAGGCCGCCTACATCGGGACCGAGGCCGACGCCGCGGAGCTGCTACGCCCGCTCCGGGAGCTTGGGCCCGAGATGGACACCGTCACAGTCATGCAACCGCCGGGGCTCGGCGCCCTGCACATGGACCCGCCGCAGCCGGTTCCGGCGACAGGCGACGGTGGCCTCCTGGCCTCGCTGCCGGCCGAGGCCGTAGACGGACTCGTCGAGATCGCCGGGCCCGCGTCGGGCACGCCGCTCCTTCCGTCGAGCTTCGCCATCTGGGCGGCGTCCTGGCCGAGCCTTCGGCCGAGCACGGCGCGGTCGGCGCGATCGATGCGGCCATCGCTCACTTCTCGGTCGGATTCGCGATGAATCCGGAGATGACCGCCGCGGTCCGGAGCGCAGTGGAGCGCGTGCTGGGAGTGCTCGAGCCCTGGGACGCGGGACGGACTTACCTCAACTTCACTGAGCGGAGCGTCGAGTCGAGCGGCCTCTTCCCGACTGACACAGTGAGGCGGCTGCGTAAGGTCAAGCGCGAACTCGACCCGGACGACCTCTTCCTGGCCTGCCATCCCGTTGCACCCGCCTAAACCGCTTCCGGGCATGGAAATCAGCGGACGTCGGCGATAGCGTAGTCGCGTGCTCATTACGGAGAGCACCGAGATCAGCCGCGAAGAGCTGCAACTCGCGGCGCGCAACCACGGACTGCCGCTCGAGGCGTTGCGCTACCCCATCACGCCCGCCGGCCTCCACTATCTGCTGATCCATTACGACGTCCCGGCCGTAGACCCCGGCACCTGGCGGCTGGAGGTCACCGGCCGCGTCGAGCGTCCGCTTTCGCTCTCGCTCGACGAGCTGCGCAGCCGCCCGGCTGCGGCGCTTGCCGTCACGCTGGAGTGCGCCGGGAACGGCCGCGCGCTCTCGTCGCCGCGCGCAGTCAGCCAGCCGTGGCTTCAGGAAGCGGTCGGCACTGCCATCTGGGGCGGCACGCCGCTGTCCGGGCTCCTCGAAGACGCCGGCATGGGGCCGGACGCGGTCGAGGTCGTGTTCACGGGCCTCGACCGCGGCGTCGAGGGCGGCGAGGAGCAGCAGTACCAGCGAAGCCTCGGGCTGCACGACGCGCTCATGCCCGACGTCTTGCTCGCGTACGAGATGAACGGGGAGCCCCTCCCGCCACAGCACGGCTTCCCTCTGCGCCTCGTCGTGCCGGGCTGGTACGGCATGGCGAGCGTGAAATGGCTTGCCGGGATCGCGGTCGTCGACGAGCCGTTCCGCGGCTACCAGATGGCGACGTCGTACCGTTTCAGGCAGGAGGCCGAGGAGGAGGGCGAACCGGTGACGCGTATGCGGCCGCGTGCGTTGATGATCCCGCCCGGGATCCCCGACTTCCTCACGCGCGAGCGGATCGTGCCGCTCGGGGCCGTGCAGCTCGAAGGGCGCGCTTGGTCCGGCTGGGCACCTGTCGAAGCGGTCGAGGTGAGCGACGACGGCGGTCAGACGTGGCAGGTGGCAGCGATCCAGCGAGACCTCGACTCCCGCTGGGCCTGGGACCGGTGGAGCTACACGTGGGAGCCTGCCGGGCCCGGCACCTACGTACTCTCGTGCCGAGCGCGTGATGCAGCCGGCAACAAGCAGCCGGGCGAGCCGAGCTGGAACCTCGGCGGCTACGCCACCGGCGTTCAGGAAGTGCGCGTCAGCGTCGCGGAGCGCTAGTCCTCGGGCGGCGGCTCGTCTTCGGCGAGGCGCCGCTGGAGCACGCTCCGCGAGATCACCCCGACGAGCCGCCCTTGCTCGACGACGGGGACACGCTCGGCGTCATTCTCCTCCAGGAGCCGGAACGCCTCCTCGACGGGCATATCCCCGTCGATCGTCCAGTACGGCTCCTCGGCGATGTCCCCCAGCAGCGTCGAGCGGGGATCGCGGCCCGGCGCCACCACCTCGCGCACGAGCGTCTTCCGGGTGACGACACCCACGAGTCGCTCGTCGTCACAGACGAAGATGGCCCGCACTTCGGGCCGGGCTAGGAGCGCGCCCGCCTCCTGCGCCGTCGCTGTGACGGACAGCGAGCGCGGCTCGGTGACCATGGCGTCACGCGCTCTCACGGGTAGAAGCCGCGCGCCTCCATCGCCCCGGCCACCTCCCGGATGCCACCCACGAGCGCGGCGCGGCGGAGTGTCAGGTCGCGCTCCTCCGCAAGGCTCCAGACGCGGTTGGAGGCGTCGGTGAGCTTGTCGGACAGCCGTGCCCGGATCTCGTTGCGCGTCCAGAAGAGGCGCCCGAGGTCCTGCACCCACTCGAAGTAGGAGACGGTCACGCCGCCGGCGTTGGTCAGCACGTCGGGAAGCACCGGGATGCCGCGCTCGGCGAGGATCTCGTCCGCCTCGACGGACGTCGGCCCGTTCGCCCCCTCGGCGATCAGCCTGGTGTCCACGCGCGGCGCGTTGTCCACGGTGATCTGGTCCTCTCGGGCGGCGAGCACGAGCACGTCACAGGGCAGCTCGAGTAGCTCGGCGTTCGTGATGTGCTCGGCCTCCGCATACTCGGCGAGCGTGGCGTGGTCGCGGACCCACTCGTGCAGCGCCGCGACATCGAGCCCGAGCGGGTCGAAGACACCGCCGCTCGCGTCCGAGACGGCGATCACGGTTGCGCCACGGTCGGCGAGCTCGCTTGCGGCGATGCCGCCGACGTTGCCGAAGCCCTGCACTACGCAGCGTTGCTTGGCCAGCGGCATGCCGAGCCGCTCGCAGGCCTGCTCGGTGACCATGACCACGCCGGCCCCTGTCGCCTCGTGCCGGAAAACGGAGCCGCCGATCGCGACCGGCTTGCCGGTCACGATCTCGGGGACGGCATGGCCGACCTGCATCGAGTACGTGTCCATCATCCAGGCCATCGTCTGCTCGTTCGTCGCCATGTCGGGGGCGGGAATGTCCTGCTGGGGCCCGATGAAGGGCAGCAGCTCCGAGGTGAAGCGGCGCGTCAGCCGCTGGATTTCGTCCAGCGACATCTCGTGGGGGCGGCAGCGCACGCCGCCCTTGGCGCCACCGTAGGGCAGGCGCAACAGCGCGCATTTCCAGGTCATCCACATGGCCAGCGCCGCGCATTCGCCAAGCGTCACCTCATGGTCGTAGCGAATGCCGCCCTTGGTGGGCCCGAGCGCACTCGAATGCTGGACGCGGTACGCAGGGAAGACGGCCGGACTGCCGTCGTCGAGCTGCACCGGAATGCTCAGCATGACCGCCTGCTCGGGGTAGCGCAGCCGTAGCCCGATCGTCTCGCTCACGTCGGTGTGCGGCAGCGCCTGCTCGAGCTGTGTGACTGCCGTCCGGAAGAGCGGTGCGTCCCACTCGAGCTCGGTCGCGGCACCCTGCTGGACGCTGGCCACGGCTCGGAGTGTATGTCAGGCGTCCCGCGGAAACGGCTTGACGAGCAGGGTTAGGCCCGGCTCGACCCGCTCGACGACCACCTGTTCGCCGATGGCCAGCGGGCTCTCCGAGCGCGCACGCCAGAGCTCCCCTTCCACGCGCACCTCGCCGTCCGGGCTGAACGCCCTGACGACGGTGCCGACCGTGCCCGGTAGCGCCTCGACGCCCGTCACGGGTCGCCGACGCTTGCTGTACCAGACCCACGCGCCGATCTCCGCGATCTCGACGACGGCGGCCACCGCGATCGCGGCGATCCCCCAGCCGGGCGGCAGCCAGAGGAGCGCGACGACGATGGCGAACACGAGCAGCACACAGTCATTGTCGCCGTCAAAGGTGTGGCCCGCGCCGCGACCGGGAAGACCGGGGGAGCGATGATCGCGTGGGGTCGCCGAGGGATGCTGGCAGGCCTGGTCGTCGTGGCTCTCTTGCTCTCGGCGTGCGGAGGCGATGACGACGACGATGACGGGCAGTACTCGTTCGACGCCGCGCGCGAGTGCCTCGAGGCTGCGGGCGTGCCGCTTCTAACCGAGCCGCAGGACCTCTATTCGGTCGCAAGCGGCGCGAGCCGCGGAGGCCTTGTTGCGCGCCTGGCAGGCAACGAGGTCGCGATTGCGTTCGAGCGCAGCGTCGAGGATGCCGATGAGGTCTACGGCATCGGACGCCGCGTCTCGACGTCCATCGCACCCGCCGACCGCGGGTACTTCGCCCGCCGGCAGAACGTCGTCCTGCACTGGCGCACCGTCCCGACGGCGCAGGTCCAGCAGACGGTCGACGACTGCCTCGAGTAGCCGGTTAGCCGAGCGGTTTCCGTCGGCCGATGATCTCGACCACGCGCGCGCCCAGGCCGTCGAGCAGCTGCTCTTTGAGGAGCACGACGTCGGCGCCCGACTCGTGCGCAGCTCCGCGCAGTCCCGGCGTCGAGTCGCCCGTCATCGCAATCAGGGAAAGCCCGGGCCGATCACGGCGCAGACGGGCAACCGTGCTGACTCCGTCGAGCAGCGGCATGTGAAGGTCGATCAGGACCGCGTCAGGCTCTTCCTCGTCCACGCTCTGGAGCGCCGCCACACCGTCCGACACGACGCCTGCCAGCGAGAGCTCCGGCAGCTGCTCGACACGCTCGGCGAGCATCGCGAGGAACGCGTCGTCGTCATCGACAAGCAAGACGCGAATTGGTCGCTGCCCCTCGGCCGCAGGCATCCGCCCACCATTCTGCCGGGTCGCCCCCAGCGTACAAGGCCTCGTCCACAAGCGTGTGCAAATGCGGACGGTCGAACCGGTAGGCCGCCGGGCTCGCTAAAACGCCCGGAGGAGTGCCGTCACGACGGCTGCAGCGACGACCACAGCGATCGTCGGCGCGCGGAGCGCGAGGGCTGCTGCGCCGGCGGCCAGGCCCGCCAGTCGCTCGTCGAAGACGAGCTCCCGGTCGCCTCCGACCACCTGTGTGACGACGAGCGCACCCAGCACCGCCGGCGCCAGCAGCCCGACGACGGATCCAACGCGCGCCGGCAGCGGGCGGCCGCCCAGCAGCACCGGACCGGTGGCCTTGAGCACGATCGTCGCCAGCCCGACTGCGGCCACCACAAGCCAGGCGTCGCTCACCTACGCAGCCCGACCAGGCAGACCGCGCTCGCGGCGATGATCGGCACACCCGCCGCCGAGACGGGCACAAGCACGAGCGCAAGCGCAGCCCCGGCCAGCGCGACCATCAGCTCTCGACGGCCGCGCACCTGCGGCACGAGCAGTGCCAGGAAGAGCGCCGGGAAGGCGGCGTCGAGGCCGAGCCGCTCGGGATCGCCCACTACGTCTCCGGCCAGCGCCCCGATTGCCGTCCCACCCACCCAGAGGGGATAGAAGAGGAGCCCGACGCCGAACAGCACCCCCGCGTCGAAGCGGCCGCCGCCCCGGGCGGACAGGGCCCACGACTCGTCGACGATCAGCTGCGCCGCGCCGAGCCTCCGGTGCAGCGGCCCGCCGAAGAGGGGCGCGACGGCGATGCTCATCGGGGCGTAGCGCACGTTCAGCAGCACGGCCGCGAGGATTGCGGCGAGCACGCCGCCTCCGTCGTCGAGGATCGACGCCGCCGCGAACTGGGCCGCGCCCGCGAAGGTCGTCGCCGACATGACAACGGGCGCCAGGCGTCCCATCCCGGCGGTCGCGGCAAGCACGCCGAAGGACACGCCGAACAGGAGCACGGCAGGGGCGAGCGGCGCGCCCGCCCGGAACCCGTCGCGGAGCCTGCCCGTCACCGAACCGCCGCAGACATCTCCTCACGTTACGCGTCCGGCACCGCCGCGCCGCCCACCGACTGGACAACCGCGCGGTAACTAGGAACTGCTCAATCTAGGCGCGACCACCCGGGTGTTTCCCGGATGGGCGGCAGTTGCGCTACGCCGGGTGCCGCCGTCGGCTCTGGATCAGCGCGTGGTTGAGCATCATCTCGTCGTCATCCTCATGGGCGACTACGACGACCTTGTTCCAGACGCCCGGATAGACAACTCGCTCGCTGTACAGCTGAGTCCGAAAGCTCTCGCTGTAGACGCTCGGGAGCGTGTCCCCGGCGGCATACATACGCCTCCCTCCATCGCTGCCACGGATGACTGCGACGAGCTCACGAGTCTCGTCGTAGTCGTCGGCGGCGACGAACTCGGCCAGCGGCTGCTGCGGCGCTCCGCTGCTGCGGAAAGCGACGACGTACTTCCGGTTGCGCCCCCACCTGTTCTTACGAACCGTCTCGCCGAGACCAATGTGAACGGCGCCTTCGGCGCGTGGCGTCCCCAGGAAAACCCGGTAACGCGAGTAGTGATCGCGTTCATCCGGCCACTGATAGGACTCGTCCTCTCGGTCCCGCACGAGGCGCCAATTCTCCGGAAGATCCCGCAAATACACGCCATGGGCCGCTGCGCCGGAGGCAATGCGCGCACCGGCAGGCTCGATAGTCGGGTTGGGAAAGCCGGCGTCGGCGAGCCGAGTCAGAAGTGGCCCGAGTTCCGGATCGGGAACGTGCTCCACGGTCACGGAGAATGGCGACATGCACAGATACTAACGTAGGAGAACGTAGACACGTAACTACACGTTGTGACGAAGCCTGATACAGTGCCCCCTGCGCCAGCACCTCAGGCCGAAGCCGTGGAGGCTTCCTAGGTTCCCTCTTCGACTCTCACAGCCGGGGCTGAGCGCATGAGGAGAGCTCGACCGGGTTCTCCGTCCCTGAACAAGAGAGTTAGGAGCAGCACATGCATGCAACCGTCAGACGCTACGAAGGAATCGACCAGAGTCGCACGGACGAGCTGGTCAATAAGGTCCGCGGCGGCCTTGTACCCCGCCTGAGCAAGCTTCCGGGCTTCAGCGGCTACTACCTCATCGAGGCCGACAAGGGCGTCATGAGCTCCATCGGCTTCTTCGACACCTCGGCGCAGGCCGACGAATCGGGTCGTGTTGCAGCCAGTTGGGTGCGCGAGGAGAAGCTCGATACGGCACTGCCGAATCCGCCGAAGATCACGGGCGGCGAAGTGTTCGTGCACGAGTCGACCAACGGACTCGTCCGCGCGTAAGAAAGCTTGAGGGCATATGGGAGAAGGCCCGCGTCAGCGGGCCTTCTAAGCCCTCTCAGAATCCCAGGCTCAACGCGACCCCAACCCGAAGCTGTCACGCCGGCTGCCCGCGCTTTCAGCGCGCCGAGCCGGCAGGGAGGTGAGATTCATGATTGCCAGACTCACACAGCAACACGCGAGGCCGCTCGTTCTCGGAACCGCGCTCCTTCTGCTGGTCGACCTCTTCTTTCACTGGCACGCGGCGCCGGTGCACACACGCTATGTGGATACCGCGGGCGCGACATCGGCATTGGCCGGCTGGGGTGCAGTCGTGTTCGTGCTGCTAGCCGCCTTCCTCCTCGTCGAGCTCATCACCGGCAGACGAGGGCGCGCGGTCGCCGCCGCCCTTGCGATCAGCGCAGCCTGTCTGACAGTCGTGCAGTTCTTCGCAGGTTCGGCGGGCGTGACGAAGATCGAGGGTGTCGGCGTGGTCAGCAGCGAACAGACGCTCTGGCCCGCGTACGCAGGGCTCGCACTGGCCCTTCTCCTCGTCCTCGCCGCTGTCAATCGGCTGTTCGCGCAGCCCGCGGCGAGACTGCCTCTACCCCCCGCGCTCCCCGGCCTGCGCGTCAAGCGCAGCGCCGCATTCGGTTCCGGGGCCTGGTAACAGAGAAGCACGGGCGGCGGCTTCCGCTGTCCGTGCACTTCTGAGCAGGTCGGGCGGGTGGCACCCGGATATGAGCGTCGCACGGTCTAGCTAGCTAGGAGAGAGTGGCGATATCGAACTTCGGGAGGTGCAGAAGCCCGGCCCGCGTCGGAACGAACCCGCACGCGTCGTAGTAGAACGGCGCGAGATGTTCGTCAAAATCCACCTCCATCC
>DAITAO010000045.1:0-25514 GCA_036824245.1 Gaiellaceae bacterium
GGTGGCTTCACAAATCACTCGATTGGGTTTAAGCTCCGGCGCTTCCGGCCGATACTGAACTCGACGAAATCCCCTCCCCCCTCTGAAACGGCGCGAATTTCGCGCCGTTTCTCTTTTACGGGTGAGACGAAGATCCCTCGAATGAGTTCAAGCAGGCCCCTCGCCTGCCGATAAAGAAGGCACAACCCCCCTCCCACACCCTCTCGAAACGGCGCGACCCTCGCGCCGTTTCTCTTTGGTCCGCGAGCGATTCGCCCGACCGCCGGCCCGATGGCGATAGAGGCTTTGCGCCACGAGAGCAACCGCGGCTTGAAGCCGGAGCCGGGCTTTGCCCGGCAGGAGGCCTCACTGCGGAGAGGCAACAATGGACGGAGTAAGCGATTCGCCGGCTCCGCCCACCGCTGAACCCTCGACCCCGCTCGCAAGGAGGGGTCCACGGGGAAACCAGGGGTTCCCCCACGAAGCTTTTGCGCCCACGAGAGCAACCGCGGCCGGCCGCCGGAGCCGGGCTTGGCCCGGCGGGAGGCTCTTTGCGGAGAGGCAACAGTGGACGGAGCGCGGGATTCGCCGGCTCCGCCCACCGCTGAAACCTCGACCCCGCTTGCAAGGAGGGGGCTCGTGGGGGAACCAGGGGTTCCCCCACGCCAGAACCACGGGTTCCCCCGTGCGATCTACATCATGTCGGGCATGCCGCCCGGCATACCGGCCATGGCCGGCTGCTTCTCGGGCGGTTCTGCGACGACGGCCTCGGTCGTGAGGATGTTCTTCGCGATCGAGGCTGCGTTCTGAAGCGCCGAGCGAGTCACCATGGTCGGATCGATGATCCCGGCCTTGACGAGGTCCTCGTACTCGCCGGTCTCGACGTTGAGGCCGAAGCCCTTCTCGGCCGAGTGGACCTTGTCGACGACGACGGAGCCCTCCAGGCCGGCGTTGTCGGCGAGCTGGCGAATCGGCTCCTCCAGCGCGCGGGCGACGATCGCCGCCCCCGTCTTCTGGTCGCCCTCGAGCGAGTCGGCCTTGATCGACGCGATGGCGTTCAGCAGCGCGACGCCGCCTCCCGGGACGATGCCCTCCTCGAGCGCGGCCCGGGTTGCCTGCAGCGCGTCCTCGACGCGATGCTTCTTCTCCTTCATCTCCGTCTCGGTCGCGGCGCCGACCTTGATCACGGCCACGCCGCCCGCGAGCTTCGCCAGGCGCTCCTGGAGCTTCTCGCGGTCGAAGTCGGAGTCCGTCGTCTCGATCTCGGACTTGAGCTGCTTGATACGAGCCTTGATCTGCTCCGAGTCGCCGGCACCGTCGATGATCGTGGTGGCGTCCTTGTCGACGACCACCTTGCGGGCACGGCCGAGCTGGGACAGCTTCGTGTTCTCGAGCTTCAGGCCCATCTCCTCGGTGATGACCTCGCCGCCCGTGAGGATGGCGATGTCCTCGAGCATGCGCTTACGGCGGTCACCGAAGCCCGGCGCCTTGACGGCGACGGCGGTGAAGGTGCCGCGCAGCTTGTTCACGACGATCGTCGCGAGGGACTCGCCCTCGACGTCCTCCGCCACGATCAGCAGCGGACGACCGGCCTGGATGACCTGTTCCAGCACCGGCAGCAGATCCTTGACCGCACCGATCTTCTGGTTGGCGATCAGGATGTAGGGATCGTCGAGCACCGCCTCCATGCGCTCGGAGTCGGTGATCATGTACGGCGACAGGTAGCCCTTCTCGAACTGCATGCCCTCGGTGAACTCGAGCTCGAGGCCGAAGGTCTGACCCTCCTCGACGTTCACCACGCCGTCCTTGCCGACCTTCTCGATGGCGTCGGCGATCACATCGCCGATCTCGCGCTCGCGCGCGGAGATGGTCGCGACGCGGGCGATGTCCTCCTTGCCGTTGACCTCCTTGGACTGCGTCTTGAGGTCCTCGACGACTCGCTCGACAGCCGTCTCGATGCCGCGCTTGAGCGCCATCGGGTTGGCGCCGGCGGCCACGTTCTTGAGGCCTTCGCGCACGATCGCCTGGGCGAGCACCGTAGCGGTCGTGGTGCCGTCGCCGGCCACGTCGTTGGTGGCCGTGGCGACCTCGCGCACGAGCTGTGCGCCCTGATTCTCGAAGACGTCCTCGACCTCGATCTCGCGCGCAATGGTGACGCCGTCGTTGGTGATCGTCGGCGCGCCGAACTTCTTGTCGAGCACGACGTAGCGGCCCTTGGGGCCAAGCGTCACCTTCACAGCGTCGGCGAGGATGTTCACGCCTCGCTCGAGCGAGCGGCGCGCATCCTCGCTGAACTTCAGTTCCTTGTGTGCCATCAACTACCTCCGTTTGTCTTGGTTACGCGGCGGCGCCGGCGGGCTCGCGTGTCCCGACGACCTTGGCGAGCACGTCGGACTCGCGCAGAATCAGCACTTCGTCCGTCCCGAGCCTGATCTCGGTGCCGCCGTACTTCGAAAAGATGATCTCGTCGCCCTCTTCGAGATCCATCTTGATGTAGTTGCCGTCCTCGTCGCGGGCGCCGGGGCCTACCGCGAGGACGCGACCCCGCTGCGGCTTCTCCTTCGCCGTATCGGGCAGGACGATGCCGCTCGAAGTCGTCTCCTCCTCCTCGAGCACCTCGACGATCAAGCGATCGCCAAGCGGCTGCAGGTCCATCCAGAACCTCCTCTTCTGACTTTGTGACACTTACTGGCACTCTCGGCTTCCGAGTGCCAGGCGATTCTAGCCGTTTTTTCAGCGCGTTGCGCAAGCTGGTGCGGATGTCGGTACACCGGATTGTCACAAACCGCTACGGTGCGCCGATGCCGCGCGAAATCTCCTCCGGGGGAGTGCTCGTCCGCCGCATGCGGGGACGATGGTGGCTCGCCGCGATCAGGCCGGGCGGCAAGCCGGCCGGCGTCTGGGCGCTCCCGAAAGGGCTAGTCGCACAGGGCGAACGAGCCGAAGAGACGGCCGTTCGCGAGGTGGCCGAGGAGACGGGCTGCCGCGGAGCGCTCGCCGGCAAGCTCGGCGACGTGCGCTACGTCTACACACGCGGCGGGCGGCGCATCTTCAAGGTGGTCAGCTTCTACCTGCTGCGCTACAGCGGCGGACGGCTCGGTGACGTGCCGGCCGCCTTCTCGCACGAGGTGGCCGAAGCGTCCTGGCTGCCGCTCGAGGACTCGCCCCGGCTGCTTGCCTACCGCGGCGAGCGCGACATGGCCGCCGAGGCCCTCACCCGCCTGCAAGGCAACGCTCTATGATCCCCCAGCCCCCGAGGCGCCCTTGGACGACGCCGTGTACGCCCTGAACTTCTATTCGTCGATCGTTGCCGACCAGCTACGGTCCGGTCGCAAGACCGCGACCATCCGGGTCGGCGACAAGTCGCGCAAGTACCGCAAGGGAATGGTCGTGCAGGTACTCGTGGGCACGCGCTACAGCCCGCGCGAGAAGGTGTTCGACGCCGTGATCGACAAAGTCGAGGTCAAGACGCTGCTCGAGCTCTCGCCGCGCGAGATCGAGCACGACAACCCGGAGATCCGCCGCTGGGAGGAGATGGCCGCCTGGCTCACCCAGCTCTACAACCGTGAGATCACCGGCAACGACACGGTCACGGTGATCCGCTTCTCGGCGATCAAGTAGCAGGCAGGCGGACGCGGTCAAGTAGCAGGCGGGCGGACGAAGTCCGCAAGCGCGCCGGGCAACGCGTCGCCCGCGGCCGCGCCCGGCCTTGCGCGACGTGGGGGCGGCCGCTACGTTGGACTCGGTGGCGGGAGCCGCCGTGATGAGGCATTGGAGCCTCGGGAGCGGACGCTCCTGGGGCTTTTTTGGTTGTTAGGACAGACATGCGCATCCAGCTCATCCCACGCCCAGGACAACCGGACTTCCTCGACCTGCCCTGGCAGCAGCCCCTGGTGGAATGGGACTCCGAGCGACTCGTCGAGGTCGAGCGCGGCATCGGCCAGCACGTCGTACGCTTCGTCGAGTACGACAACGCGTACTACGCGCTGAAGGAGCTGCCCCCGCCTCTCGCACGGCGCGAGTACCGGGTGCTGCGCGCCCTGGCCGAGGACGGCATCCCGGCCGTCGACCCGGTCGGCATCGCGAGCGACCGCTCCACCGGAGACGAAGAGCTGCCCTCCGTGCTGATCACGCGGTACCTCGAGTTCTCGCTGCCCTACCGCCTCGTCATCGCCCGGAAGCCGCTGGCGAACTTCCTCGACAGGCTCCTCGACGGCTTCGTGGAGCTGCTCGTGCGGCTGCACGTGGCCGGCTACTTCTGGGGCGACTGCTCGCTTTCGAACACGCTCTTTCGGCGGGATGCCGGGGCCCTGGCCGCCTACCTCGTCGACGCGGAGACTGCCGAGCTGCAACCGGCGCTGACCGACGGGCAGCGCACGTACGACGTCAGCATCGCCGAGGAGAACGTCTTTGCGGAGCTCCTCGACCTCGAGGGCGAGCTGGGCGCGGACGAGGAGCGCGACCCCGCAGCGTTATCGACCGAGATCCGCCTTCGCTACGAGCGCCTCTGGGCCGAAGTCACGGGCGACGAGGAGTTCGGCCCGGGCGAGCGTCACCGGCTGCAGGAGCGTCTGCGTCGCCTGAACGAGCTGGGATTCGACGCCGAGGAGGTGGAGCTCGTCGCCACCGACGGTGGATACCGCCTGCACGTGGAGCCCAAGCTCGTCGAGCCGGGCCACCATCGGCGCCGCCTGCTTCGCCTCACGGGGCTCGACGCACAGGAGAACCAGGCCCGCCGGCTGCTCGAGGACATCGCCGCGTACCGCCTGGCGCTCGAGCAGGCCGGCGAGCCACCGGTCTCGGAGGCTGCCGCCGCGGGGCGCTGGCTGGCCGAGGTGTTCGAGCCGGCCGTGGCAGCGGTGCCTGCTGAGCTGCGCGGCAAGCGGCAGGCGGCTCAGCTCTTCCACGAGCTGCTCGACCACCGCTGGTACCTGTCGGAGCAGGCCGCCCGCGACGTCGGGCTCGACGAAGCCGTCGCGTCGTACGTCGAGGACGTTCTGCGCACGGTGCCCGACGAGCGGGCGCCGCTCGTCACGCCGCGACGGCGCCGCTAGTCCGGCCGGTCAGACGCGTCGGGTTTGGTCGCGTCCCGGCTTGCGAATGGGCGTCCCGAACTGCTCGGGTGGACGCAGAGCAGCGCCGCAGGCCTCGCACTCCACCGCGAAGACGGAGCTGAAGCGTGCGTCGCACTCCGGGCAGCGCGAGCGCACTTGTCCGCCGCACTGCGGGCACGCGCGCGGAAGCGCGTTCTCGGACTCGTCGAAGTAGCGCTGCGCGAAGCCGCAGCCCAGGCAGAAAGCGACCCAGTCGCCGAGCGTCTTGCGCCGTTCCTCCCGTAGCCAGTCTGCGGCCTTGCCCACGGAGCGACTGTACCGGCAGTCTGTGGCGGTGCTCCGCGTCAACGCCGCCGTCGTGCTCGCAGTTGTGCTCGTCGCCGGCGCCGCGCCCGCGGCAGGCGTCAGAGCGCGCCCGGTCGTCGCGCACCACACCCCAAGCTGGTCGCCGACGGGCGATCGCCTGACGTTCGTCCGCGAGATCCAGACAGGCGCACGGGTCTCGTACTCGACGTGGCTGGTCAAGACCGACCGTACCGTGCTCCGGCGCTTCGACGATGTGAAGCAGTCGGCCTGGTCGCCCGACGGGCGCAACCTGGCGCTCGTCTGGGCAGGCAAGAGGCTCTTCGTCACGACGAGCAACGGCACGAGGGTTCGGGCGGTTACCCGGGGCGCAGCGCCATCGTGGTCGCCGGAGAGCGATGAGATCGCGTTCGTGCGCACGTCGGACTCCGGGCGCCCGACCGCGTTTCGCCTGCCTCTCCACGGCTCAGGTTCCTGGCCTCGACCGGTGGCGCCCGCCGCAACGTGGAGCTCGAGCGCACGATGGTCGCCCGACGGCCGTTGGCTGGCCTTTGTCGGTCACGTGCTGCCGACGGGGACGGGCCTGTGGCTGTCGCGGCGGAACGGCGAGGATTTGCGCCGGCTCCTGCCGGATACCGGCGGCCGGCTCAGCGCGCCTCGCTGGTCTCCGGACGGGAGGCACCTCCTCGCCTGGTCACTTCCGTCACAGCGCCTGGTCATCGTCCCGCTTGTCGCGGGCGCTCCCCGCCGGCTGGGACTCGGCTCCGCTGCCTCGTGGTCCGCGGGCGGCTCGCACATCGCTTACGTTCAGCGGTGTCGCGTGCTGATCCTCGCGCGAGACGCGCAGCCCCCCGCAGATGCGCCGGTCTGCAGCGTTCACGGTTTCCTCGGCAATCCGGCCTGGTCACCGCACGGCAAGCGTGTCGCTTTCCACGAGTGCTTCCACGACGTCTGCTGGATCTTCGTGCGCACTCCGAGAGCACGTGAACGGCAGAAGTTGGGCCACGGAACACAGCCGGCCTGGTCGCCCGACGGCCGCCGGATCGCGTTCGTTCGCCGCGGACGGGTGCAGCTCATGAACGCCGACGGCACCAGAGCCCGGCCGCTGCTGCGCCGGGAGGACAGTCGTTAAGCTTGGTGGCGGCGTCTACCAACTGACGGGGGTTCTGCATGGCGATCGCGCGTGAAGCCGAGCCGGTTACCTCTCTGCACGAGATCAGGGAGGCGGGCCTCGATCGCGAGGACCTGCTCGGCATCTACCGCAACATGCTGATCACGCGCGGCATCGAGGAGCGTGGGCACACCCTCTACAAGCAGGGCAAGATCCCGGGCTCCTTCTACACGGGGCGCGGCAACGAGGCGTCGGCGGTGGGCGTGGCTACCGCGATGGGCTCCGAGGACGTGGGCACGCCGCTGCACCGCGACATGGGCGTGCACGTGACCCGCGGCGTCGAGGCGTGGCGCATCCTCGCCCAGTACATGGGACGCAGCGACGGGCCTACACGGGGGCGCGACGGCAACGTGCACATGGCCGACGCGAACCTCGGGCTCATCGCCATGGTCAGCCACCTGCCCGCCATGCTTCCGGTCGCCGTCGGCTGTGCGCTCGCCTTCCGCATCCGCAACGAGCGCCGCGTCGCGATCGCGTGGTACGGCGAAGGGGCGTCGGCGCGCGGGGACACCCACGAGGGCATGAACCTCGCCGGGGTACGCCGCCTGCCAGTCGTTTTCATCTGCGACAACAACCAGTGGGCCTACTCGACGCCGACGCATCTCGAGTACGCGTGCGAGACGCTCGCCGATCGTGCGCAGGCGTACGGCTTCGACGGTGTGGTCGTGGACGGCACGGACGTGCTGGCGGTCTACCGGGAGACGAAGCGGGCCATCGAGAAGGCACGGGAGGGCGGTGGCCCGACGCTGATCGAGTCGCTGACGCTGCGCATGGAGGGCCACGCGGTGCACGACGACGCCTTCTACGTTCCGAAAGAGCTCTTCGAGGAGTGGGCCCGCCGCGATCCGCTCGAGCGCTACCGCACGTGGCTGCGCGAGAACGCGGAGTTGTCCGACGAGGAGGAGGACGAGATCGCGGCCGGGGTCAAGCGCCTCCTCGGAGAAGCGCTGCGGCGGGCCGAGGAGTCGCCGCTGCCGGGGCCGGAGACCGTGACGCAGGGTGTGTTCGCGTCACCAGAAGATCTGGACACCCCGCACCACAAGTAATGGCCGAGCAGACATACATCCAGGCGATCTCCGACGGCCTGCGCCAGGAAATGCGGCGCGACCCGCGCGTGTTCGTGATCGGCGAGGACGTGGGCGTGTACGGCGGCGCGTTCAAGGTGACGCTGGGCTTCCAGGAGGAGTTCGGGCCCTGGCGGGTGATCGACGCGCCGCTTTCGGAGACGGCGATCGTGGCCGGCTGCACGGGTGCGGCGATCATGGGCATGCGACCGGTCGCCGAGATGCAGTTCTCAGACTTCGTCTCGTGCGCCTGGGACCAGCTCACCACGGTGGCAGCCAAGCAGTTCTACCGGGCCGGCACGCCCATTCCGATCGTCGTGCGGCTGCCGTCCGGGGGCGGCTTCTCCGGAGGACCCTTCCACTCGCAGAACCCGGAGAGCTCGTTCGCCCACATCCCCGGCCTCAAGATCGTGTGCCCCGCAACGCCGGAAGATGCCAAGGGCCTGCTCGTGAGCGCCATCGAAGATCCCAACCCGGTGCTCTACTTCGAGCACAAGCATCTCTACCGGCGCATCAAGGCCGAGGTGCCGGAAGCGCGTTACACGACGCCGTTCGGCAAGGCCCGTGTTCACCGTGAAGGCGGCGACATCACGGTCGCCACGTGGGGCGCCATGGTGTACACGGCCGACGAAGCCGCCAAGCAGCTCGAGGGTGACGACGTGTCGGTCGAGATCCTCGATCTGCGTACGCTCGTTCCGTGGGACAAGCAGGCGGTGCTGGCGAGCGTGCGGAAGACCTCGAAGGTGCTGGTGTTGCACGAGGACACGCGCACGGGGGGCTTCGGCGGCGAGATCGCAGCCACTATCGCCGAGGAGGCCTTCGAGCACCTCGACGCGCCCGTCAAGCGCATCGCCGCGCCCGACACGCCCGTCCCGTTCTCACCGCCGCTCGAGAAAGCGTTCATTCCGCAGGTCGAGGACGTGGCCGCAGGGCTGCGCGAGCTGAACGAGTATTAGACAGTGATGACCACCTCCCGGCCCACCCGCCAAACCGAGTGCCAGACTTCAGTCTGGCACGTGCGTGCTGACTAGCGTGGCCACTGAGACCGCCGTCGATGTCGTGATGCCCCAGATGGGTGTCTCGGTCTCCGAGGGAACCATCACCAAGTGGCTGAAACAGGAAGGCGAGCACATCGAAGCGGACGAGCCGCTGCTCGAGATCTCGACCGACAAGGTCGACACCGAAGTGCCGAGCCCAGGGACGGGCACCCTGACGCAGATACTGGTCAAGGAAGGGGAGACGGTCGAGGTCGGAACGCGCCTGGCGGTGATCGGCGGCGCGCCCGCAGAGGCCGGCGCGCCGGCCGCTCAGGAAGCGCCGCCCGAGCCCGAGACAGCGGGTGCCGCACAGGAGGCGGCCGCAGCCTCGAGCGCGGAGCAGGCGGCTCCGAGCGCTGAGCCCACCCCAGCTCCGGCGGCGGAGCCCCCCACCGAGGCGCCCGTCACACCCTCGCCCGCGGCACCCGCCGCTGCGCCGAGCACGGACGGCAAGAGCTTCGTGTCGCCGGTCGTTGCACGGATCGCCTCCGAGCACGGCGTCGACGTCGGACAGGTGCCCGGCACAGGCCGCGGCGGCCGCGTGACGAAGAAGGACATTCTGGGCTTCATCGAGTCGGGCGCGCCCGCAGCGGCTCCGGCGGCTGCGCCGGAGGCTCCGCCTGAGGTGCCCGCGGCCCCGCCCGCTCCCGCTCCTGCTCCTGCACCCACGCCGGCTGCCGCAGCCGCGCCCGCCCAGCCGGCGCCCAGCCCGCCGACGCAGGCTGAGGGCGAGCATTTCGAGCCCATGAATGCGATGCGACGCGGAATCGCCGAGCACATGCGGCGCTCACTCGACACGGCCGCGCACGTCACCAGCACCATCGAGGTCGACATGTCGAAGGTCGTGGCGATCCGGCAAAAGTTGAAGCCGGAAGTCCAGGCCGCGTACGGTGTCAACCTCACGTACCTCGCCTTCGTGGCGCGAGCGGCGGTAGAGACGCTCCGCGACTATCCGTGGGTGAACGGCGAGATACGCGGCGAGCAGATCGTCACGCACTCGTACATCAACCTCGGTTTCGCGGTCGAGCTTGCCGAAGGCAAGGGTCTCATCGTGCCCGTGCTCAAGAACGCCGAGACGCTCAACTTGCTCGGCATCGCGAAGGGCGTCGCCGACATCGCCCAGCGCGCGCGCGAGAAGAAGCTGCTGCCGGACGAGGTCGCCGGGGGCACGTTCACGATCACCAATCCGGGCGGCTACGGCACCTTCCACGGAACGCCGGTCATAAGCCAGCCTCAGTCCGCGATCCTCGGCACCTACGCCGTCGTGAAGCGCCCCTGGGTCATACAGGATGAGCTGGGCAACGACGTGCTCGCCATCCGGCCGATCATGAACGTGACGCTCACGTACGACCATCGGCTGGTCGACGGCGCGCTGGCGGGCCGCTTCCTGCGCGATTTGCGCGAGAAGCTGGAGACCTGGGACGAGTCTTCGTACTGACGGCCACAGCGCCACACATCGGAGCCGATTGAGGCCGTGACCCTCGTCCCGCTGACGATCGCCGCGAACGAGGCCGAAGCAGAGCTCGTGCGCTCGCTTCTTGCGACCGACGGCATCGATTCGGTGCAGCGTCAGACGAACTTCGGTGCCGGGGCGGCCGACGGCTTTTCGCCGGGCGGGTCGCGTGAGGTGCTCGTCCAGCCGGACGACCTGGAGCGCGCACGCGCCATCCTCGAAACCGATTCGTCCGCAGGCTGACAGACCGCTGATTGACGCCGTTCGGCGCGGGCTCCAGGGAGCGCCGACCCAGCCAGGGCGGAGGGGATCCGAAGGCAGTAACACGGCCACGACCCCGGGGAACGCCACGGATGCTCGCTCGTCCATCCGGAGGACGTCGCGTGACCGCTACAGTCGCGCGGAGTGGCCCGCACCGCATACTTGGCTGACCTGGGCTTCGTGCCCTACCGCGAAGCGTGGGACTTGCAGCGCTCGCTGGCGGGCGCCGTTACACAGGGCGCGATCCCGGACACCGTGCTGCTGCTCGAGCATCCGCCCGTCGTGACGCTCGGGCGGCGTACGGCTCCCGGAGAGCTGCACGTCCCGCCCGACGCCGACGTCGAGATCGTGGAGACGAACCGCGGCGGCCGGTCCACGTACCACGGCCCCGGCCAGCTCGTCTGCTACCCGATCCTCGACCTGAACCGGCACGGGAGGGACGTCAAGTGCTACTGCCGCGAGCTCGAGGAAGCGTTGATTCGCACCGTGGGCTCGTTCGGCGTCGAGGCGAGCAGGATCGAGGGCTTGACCGGTGTCTGGCTGCATTCGCCGCCACGCAAGATCGGGTCGATCGGCGTCCACATCTCGCGATGGGTGACGACACACGGCTACGCGCTCAACGTCGACCTCGACCCGGCGCCGTTCACAGACTGGATCACGGCATGCGGGCTCGACGACGCGGCGTTCACCACGATCGCGCGCGAGAGCGGGCGGCCTGTCACGGTCGACGAGGTGCGCCCGCATGCGGCGGCGGCACTGGAGCAGGTCTTCGACCTCTCCTTCGAGCCGCTCTCCACCGAGGACGGCCACGGCCTGTGGCCCCAACCAGTGCATGAACGCCTCACCGTCGGCTAGCACGATTCCCTACACGAAGGCCGACCTCGCGTACGTGCGGGCGGGCTTCGTCCCACTCGAGGAGCTGTGCGACCGGCGCGGCCATGACGCGGCACGCGTGCGCAACAACATCGCCGCGGGACGCCTGCCGCGGCCGACGTACGTCCTTTGCGGAGGGTGAGGAGCTGGTGCCCTCGGACTACTTCGACCTCGTCGAGCGGGCCGGAGGCCCCGAAGGGTTACGAGAGCTCTTCCTCGAGCGCTACCGCGCGGCCGGCGGCCGGGTCGAAGATGCAGAGGAGGAATGGGGCGCGTACCTGAGCGGGGAGTACGGCGTCTGTCTGCACTCGGTCACTCCCGAATCGATCGTCCGGAAGGCCGAGCTGATGGCGCGGGTCGAGGAACTGCTCGCCGACGAGCTCGCCGAAGACGCCGCCTGGCGAAGTGCTCTGCGAGAAGCGGTGGACGCCCTGGACGCGCTCGAGCGCCCATTCGCCCCTCACTACGATCGGTTGCGCTTCGGCGCGCCGTCCTCACGAGACCGGCTGATCACCGCCACGCGTAAACGCTTCCCGGCGGCCTTCTCAGAACCAGAGTAGAAGCAGGGCCGCGCGAACAAGCTCTCCCGCCGGATGGGCGTCGGATCGCCCTCGGTCTCTTTGCGTGTGAACGACGACCCCTCGTCAGGCCGGGATGGTTATCCGGCACGGACGCAGCGCCGGAAACGCGCTTGCAACAGACTGTTGCAAAGTGGGCGTTCGCCGCCCCAGGGGAGTGGGCGGCCGATGGGCGGCCTAGGACCGCCGAAGCGGCAGCGCCGTTCCGAGGAGAGCGTCCGCAAAGGCCTCGGGCGGGCGTCGCTGAAACTGGATGTCAAGCAGTACCTCTCCGATCCCGGGATCGCGGCGTCGTGCCCGGAGCGCATGGACGACCACGCGCACCTGCTCGTAGCTCGGGCGCGGCAGCTCGAGCCGCTCGGCCAGCGGGCCAAGGCGTCGATGGGTCTCGGCAATCGGCTGCCGGCGGTCGTCCAATCGAGCGAGCAGCGCGACCAGCCGTGCATCAAGGCGCGGAGCGGCGCGGGTCACACCGTAAGGGTGCCGGGAAACCAGTCACGCGTTCCGCTCGCCAGGGTGGCGAAACTCCGTGTTCGGAGGCGTCCTGCAGAGAGTCCCTTAGCGCGGGCACTTGTGTCCTGGCCGCCTGCCATTGCAACAGTCTGTTGCTTTCCTGGCGCACGATCATCCGCCACCGGCTGTCAGGAGAACGGCTTGCAACAGTCTGTTACAAGGTGGGACGTGGCCGGCGCAGACGCGGGGACAGGTGCTGCCGGCGGACAAGAGCACGCCACTAGACTGAAGCCCATGCAGGGCTCGCAACCCGTCGCCGAGCGACCACGCCGCCCGCCCTGGATGAAGGTGCGCGCTCCGAGCGCCGACTCGCGCTACTTCGAGGTGCGCAAGCTGATCCACGGGCAGGGCCTGCACACCATCTGCGAGGAGGCTCGCTGCCCCAACATCTCCGAGTGCTGGGGGCGCGGCACGGCCACCTTTCAGATCCTCGGCGACACCTGCACCCGCGCCTGCCGCTACTGCTACGTGCACTCCGGAAGGCCCGAGCATCCTCCGGACCCGCTCGAGCCGCTGCGACTTGCCCACGCGGCAGCCCAGATGGAGCTCAAGCACGTGGTCGTCACATCGGTCGACCGCGACGACCTTTCGGACGCGGGCGCTGGACACTATGCGGCCACGATCCGAGCGCTCAAGCGCAAGCTCCCGCACGCGTCCGTCGAGGTGCTGACGCCGGACTTTCTGGGGTGCGAGGAGGAGGCGCTCCGCACGGTGCTCGACGAGCGGCCCGAGGTCTTCAACCACAACATCGAGACGGTGCGCCGCCTGCACCGGCGTATGCGCGGCGCCAAGGCCTCCTACGACAAGGCGCTTTGGCTGCTGCGCCGGGCGAAGGAGCTCGCCGACTACCCGGTCATGACGAAGTCCGGGATCATCGTCGGCCTCGGCGAGACGAACGACGAGGTCGTCGAGACGCTGCGCGACCTGCGCGCGAACGACGTCGACGTGGTCACGATCGGCCAGTACCTGCAGCCGTCGGCGCGGCACGCGACCATCGATCGCTGGGTGCACCCTGACGAATTCCGCTGGTTCCGCGAGCAGGGTGAGGCGCTCGGCTTCGGCTCGGTCTTCTCAGGACCGCTCGTGCGCTCCTCCTACCGCGCGGACGAGCAACGGCACGCGGCCGAGACCGGCCGCGGCGCAGTCGCGTACTGAAGCAGCGTTCGTACTACGGAGGTGGTGGCAACCCGTAGGCAGCCATTCGAGGGTCTGCCCCCTCAGCCACCCAGCGTCCGTCAACCAGCCCGCCCGTGCACCAACCGCAAGCCCGCGCGTCGGGGACTGACCCTCACAGAAGCGGCACGTCCGGCCTGCGCGCAGGAGCACGCGGCGAAAGGAGGGCCGCCCCAAGGGGCGACCCTCCCTGATCCACGGCCGCCGGCGCGTTACTTCTGCACCGGACAGGGCGTGACGAGGAACAGAGCGTCCTCGTCCCGCGCCTTGCTCTGCCCGAACGCCCTACCGCTCGCGCTCCAGTCGTCTACGAACACGTCCGACTGTTCGCAGGTCGGGTTACGTCCCGGCTGCGACGGGAACGAGCCCCCGCCCGCCGGCCCGCCGGAGGAGCGGCCGTTGCGCGCGTCGGTCATGAGCGTGTAGGCCCGGCGGTCTTCCACGGCGATCGACTCGTAGTCGCCGCAGAAGATGCCGGCCCGGAAGCAGTAGTCGAAGTTCGAGGGCACATCCGTGACGCCGAAGTTGTCGAACGGTCCCGTGAACGTCGGCCCAGCGCCCGGGTACGGGCCGTCCGGGTCGATGGGCTCGGTCGGCTGGGGGATCAGCTCGGCGCCGGGCGCGACGCACTCGGTCAGTTTCGACTCGTCGACGTCGCAGTTGGCACCCCAGGTCCAGACGAGGTAGTTCCCCGGCCGCTGGCGGCTCGTCGGCCACTCGTGCTCGACAGAGTCTGTATCGAGCCGGCGGTCCTTGAAGGCGATGTTGAGGTCGCCCTTGTCGCTGATGTCCACCCACGGCCACCACTGGTCGTTGCCCGTGTGGACGCCGGGCGGGCACGGCGGCTCGTCCGGCGTTCCGTCGAAGTCACGGTCGCGGCCGCAGTCACGGTTCGCTGGAGCCGACGAGTCATCGTCGTTGACCCGCGTCGGGCCGATCCAGTTCGACCCGCCGTCGATCGACTTGAACGCGAAGACGTCGGTATTCGTGCTGTCCTGAGTCCCGTTGCGGTTGTCGGACATGACGAGGTAGAGATCGTCCGCAAAGGCGCCGCCCCGCTTGTCGGCGACGATCGCTCCCGTCTGCGGAACACGGAAGCAGCTGTTCGTCAACGCCTCGCTTCCTCCGGCCCCGCGTGCATCGCAGTCGGGGCGACCCGTGAGGTTCCGGTCGACAGGGGTGATGAAGAACGGTCCCTCGAACGTGGCGCCGCCGTCCTTCGAGCGCACGACGAGCCACTGATTCTCGTCGGGGGTGTTGAAGTTCTCGAACGCCACGTAGAGGTGACCGGTGTGCGGGCTCACGGTCGGCACGGAGAACTGGTTGTCGTCGCAGCGTCCTTCGCCCGCGACGGCAAACGTGCAGAAAGGCGCGCTGCCGCTGATCGACGTTCTGGGCGACCACGAGCGGCCGCGGTCGTCCGAGTAGCTGAGCTCGATCTTCGACGAGACGATGTCGAACGGCTCACCGCTCAGGTTCTCGAACGCAGTCCAGGTCACATATACGCGGTCTGGCCCGACCAGCGACTCCGGGCAGCCGGGCGAGCCCGCCGCGATCGGGGTCTTCGTCTCGGGGGCGAAGCAGACCGGGTCGACGCCTTCCGGCCGCGGCCCGGCGCCGATGAACTCCTTGTCATGGAACGTCACGCTGAAGTTCGCCGCGCTGCCCGGATACGGCGGCGTCGGCTCGTTCTCCGGCTGGAAGACGACGGTGCCGTCGCCCGGTTGGCGCGGATCGCCCGGCCCGCCGCAACGAGCCAGATCGTCGCCCGGCTCGCCCACGTTGATCGCGACGCACGGGCGGCTCCAGGTGAAGCCGCCGTTCGTCGAGCGGCTGACCGAGATCCCGTTCGTGTCGTCAGTACGATTGAAGTTGATCTGCGCGAAGTAGAACGTTCCCTGGCGGTCCACGGCGACCGCCGGATCACCCGCGCTGTCGAGCATGTCGCCGTTCTGGACCGACGGCAGCGGAATCAGCGCGTCGTACCAGTGGCTGCCGCCGTCGCGCGAGGCGTAGACGCCCGAGAACGAGCCGCCCAGGCGGTAGTCGTTCGCACCGCCGACAATGTTCTGGCTGCGCCTCGGGTTGACCTCGATCGTCGTCTCGTTCTGCGGGAAGCAGCTGTACTCGGTGTTGGCACGCGTGTCTCCCCTGCGACTGTCGCTCAGCTTCTCGACGTCGTCCTGGTCTCTGCGGTCGAGCGGCTCGGGCTCCGTGTTCATGCCGGCCTGCGGACACTCGGTGATGTTGGAGCCGAAGGCCACGTCGCCGAAGAAGGCGGGTCCGGACGGCGTCGCCTGCGCGGCAATCTTCCTCGCCCTCGGCGTGTTCGCGGAGTCGGCCACTGCGAGACCGCTCACGAGGACGGCGAGCGTCGCGCAGACAGCGACGAGCCCGCCTACAAGTCTTCGCATCTCCCCTCCTTTCCCGTCCGTGGCGGTTGCGCGCGCGGAACGGTTGCCGGCCGACTATAGGACAGCCGAGTGTTTTCCGCCCGCGCGTTCGCGGGCATACCCTCGTCGAGCGATGCGAACTGTGCTCGCGCTTGTCGCCTGCCTTGCGCTCGGCGTTGCGGGGACCGCCGCCGGACTGGGGATCGACGCATCGCAGAAGCGGCCGGCGCTCCGTCTCGTCGACCGTCAGCCGCTCATACTCAAGGGTGTGCGCTTCAAGGCGCGCGAACGCGTGCGTGTCGTCGTGGAGGCAGCCGATGGCGAAATGGTGCGTGTGGTGCGTGCCAGGGTCACGGGTTCCTTCGTGGCGTCGTTCGGGGACGTGGTGTTCGACCGCTGCACGGGTTTGCGCGTAGTTGCGACGGGCGCCAGGGGCAGCCGCGCATCGCTCAAGCTGCCCAAGCCGGCCTGTCCCCCTCCTCCTTGACGGTTCAGTCCTCGATCCGCCGTTGCTGTCTGCGCGCCAGCGCGAGCGCCTCCGCAAGCGAGATTTTCCCGTCGAAGCCGTTCACGAACACCGAGGCGGTCACGTTCTCGTCCCGCCAGGCGATCAGGTAGAAGCGCACCCGGCTTCCGGCAGCGCCCTGCAGGATGGTGGATGCAAACGCGGCGTCGCCGATCGCGGGGTCTGCCAGACTCTGGCTGCTCCCCGAGGTGGACTCCGCAGCCCGGTGTGCCTCGAGATCCTCGCCCGCGCCTTGCTCGGACTCGAATATGTCCACACGGGATTCGACAACGAGCGGACCTCGGGTATTCGGCGATCCGGCACGCCGGTAGCGAGCCTTCCAGCCGTCCTCACGTCCGAAGCGACGTGGATCGCCGCGCGGCCCAGAGGGGAGGTCGGCGCGCACCTGGCGCCCCACGTCGAAGCGCGTGAACGCCGCCGTCAGATCGGAGGGTTGCAGCACGAGCTGCGCGAGGTCGCCTCTTACGCGACCGCGAGGCTCGTCGTCGTCCCGCGCGCGAACTACCGCGAGAGAAACGCCAACGGCAAGCACAGCCCCAGCCGCGACAAGCGCGAGTCGCAGTCGCCACCCAGACATGACGGCCGATTGTGCCGGGCTCAGTTGCGGCGTGGGGCGGCGGCATAACGCCGCTTCGAGCTGAGCTTCCCGTCCACGAAGCAGAACTGGTACGTGCCGGTGGCTCCAACCACGCCGTAGTACCAGCACTCCAGCTCCAGGCCCTCCACCCGTGCCGTCGTGCGCTCGTCCGGCGCGCCGACCAGCGAGCGCAACACGTCGGGCCGCATGCCGGCGTGCGTGCTCGCAAACTCGCCGCTCGAAATCTGCGAGGCGCTCTGGCCGTCGCCGCCGCCGGCGTCCTCGACCAGGTCGGTCACCTCCGTGCGCAGGTCGGACGCTCGGGCAAGGAGCGCCGGACCTGCCGCGACGAGCGCGGCGACCGCGACCAGCACGATCACGAGGCGCGTGAGCGTCACGCGTTCAAGTTCCAGCGCACCGCCTCCGCTCCTGCTCAGAGTGCGAGGTCGCGGCGCCACCGCCGCAGCACCCGCCACTGGACGAGCACGATGGCGGCCGTCAGTCCGAACATGACCACGGTCGCGGCGGCGGCGTAGCCGTAGCGCAGATACTCGAATGCGTTCGTATAGACGAAGAGCGGCAGGTACGTGGTCGCGTAGGGGACAGGCCCCCCGTCCGTGACGACCAGCGCCGGCACGAACGTGGCCTGGAGGCTGTAGATCGTGTCTCGGCAAAAGAGCAGGATCAGCATCGGCGCCATCAGCGGCAGCGTCAGCCGCCTGAATACGTCAAGCGCCGAAGCCCCCTCGACCGCGGCCAGCTCGTAGAGCTCCTGCGGGATAAGACGCCGAGTGACCAGGAGGACGACGAACCCCTCGCCGATCGTGAACAGGGCCATCAGCACGATGCCCATGCGCGCGTGATCGGGGTCGGTCAGCCACGCCGGCAGCCGCCCACCCCAGACCGTGCGCTCGGGATCCCCACCGACGTCGAGCAGCAGGTTGATCGGGCCGTACAGGGGATTCAGGAGCCAGATCCAGAGCAGCCCATAGGCGATCTCCGGCATCACCGTTGGCACGACCACCGAGGAGCGGGCCGCGAGCACGCCTCGGAAGCGCCGGTGCAACAGCAGCGCCAGCGCCAGCGCGGCCACCAGCCGCAGCGGCACGCCGACCACCGCGAACTGGAGCGAATTTCGTAGGGCACGCTCGAAGACGGCATCGTCCCAGAGCTCGCGGAAGTTCTCGAGCCCGACAAAGCCGGCCGGCCCGATCAGGTCCCAGTCGGTCAGCGCCAGGCCAAAGGTGGCGACCGCCGGCAAGGCGATGAGCGCGCCCAGCCCGACGAGATAGGGCGCGAGCAGCAGCCAGAGGCGCGCACGCTCGGTCACACGCGCGCCTCGAGCCCGCTTACCGGCTGGCGCGGGCGAAGAGCGGCTCGCTGACCTTCGCCGCCTGCTGTGCAACGCGCTCGGGCGGCGCGCCTCGGTACAGGCCCTGTTCGAGGAGAGGCTCCACGGCATCTTCGATCTCCGGCCACGTCGAAACGCTGGGAACGCGGCGGATATCCGGGATTCCGTCCAGGAAGACCCGGGAGCTCTTCGGCTTGGCTTCCGGATCGAGGAACGCCGGCGACTGTGCGATCTCCTTGAGCGAGGGGACTGTTCGGCCACTGCGTGCGACGACGGTCTGTCCCTCGGGACCGAGCGCGTATTGCATGAACCGCCAGGCGGCGTCCTTCTCGTCGGACGCCTTCGTCAGGCAGTAGGCGTCCGAATGCAAGATGCCCGCCGCGCGGCGGAGTCGCGGGAGAGGCGCAACGTCCCAGTCGAAGTTCTCGATCGTCCGAAAGGTTGGCGTCACGCGCCGCGACGAGAGGAGCATCGCGAGCCGGCCGTTCATGAAACGCGTCTCGTCGTCCTCGGCTTCGACCTCCTGCTCCGTGGGGATTACGCCGTGCACCTGCCGCAGCTCGAAGAACCTGGTGAGCGCATCGACAGCCTCGGGCGTGTCGAACGTCATGCGCGTCGGCTGATCCTCGTCGTCGACGATCTCGCCGCCGTTCGACCACACGAAGGGGGCAACGCGGATGATCGAAGGCTCGACGCCCAGGCCGTAGAGCTCGAAGCGGCCTTTGCCGTCCGTGTTCTTCGTGAGCCTGACGGCCTTCTCGACCATCTCGTCCCACGACCACCCGGCCTGCGGCTCTGCGACCCCGTAGCGCTGGAAGGCGTCGCGGTTGTAGTAGACGACAAGGCTGGAGATGTTCTGAGGCAGGCAGGTCAGCTCGCCGCGCCAGCGAAACGCGTCCACGGCGGGCTCGTAGAAGTCGCTCTCCTCGAAGACGTCCGAGCCTTCGAGGCGAGAAGCGATCGGCTCCAACACGTCGCGTGCGGCGAACTGGCCGTAGTAGCGGTAGTTGATGAGGAACAGGTCGGGCGGAGTGCCTCCCGAGAAGGCCGTGCCCAGACGTGCCAGCAGGTCGTCCCGGTCGCTGGCCTCGACAAGCTGCACCGTCGTGCTCGGCTCCTCTTCCTCGTAAGCGGCTATTACGTCCTTGAACGCCCTGATCTCCTCCGGCTCCCCGAAGGCCATGAAGCTGATCCTCGCATCCCCGTTGCCGGAGTCGGAGCCGCCGCACGCAGCGAGCGCCAGCAGGACGATCGCCAGTGCGAGCATCAACCTCGTCACTCCATTTCCCCCTCGGTCGTAGTGCATCGTCATATCGAAAACGCATGAGCCATGCAAATAAGAACAGGCGCTGTCGTATTTGCGAACGTAATATCATTCCGAATTCCGGCTTGATATCGCTCACGGCCCCGGCCAGCCCGCCCCCCGGTGCTCGCCGAGGAAGAAGCGCTGGGCAGCCGCGAAGGCGAGCAGGACGGGGACCGTCGCCACGACGGCGCCCGCGAGCAGCAGGGGATAGTCGCTGCGGTCGAGCTGCGCCAGCTGTTTCAGCCGCAGTGGCAGCGTGTAGAGGTCGGCATCGAAGAGGTACACGAGCGGCTCGAAGAAGCTGCTCCACGAGGTGATGAAGGCCAGCACCGCGACCGCGGCCGTGGCGGGTCTGACGAGTGGCATGGCAATGCGCCGCCACGCACTGAAGGGTGTGATGCCCTCGAGCCGGGCGGCGTCGAAAAGCTCCACCGGCAGGCGCGCGAAGCTGAGCCAGTACACCAGCACGTAGAGCGGTGACATGCCGAGCAACGCCGGCGCCACGAGCGGCACGTACGTGTCGATGAGGCCGAGCTCGCGGAAGAGCGTGAACCGGGGCACGAGGAGCGTCGTCGTCGGCACCATCAGCGCGACGAGCGAGCAGCCCACCAGCACATTCGCGCTGCGCGCCGGCAGCCGTGAGATCGCGAAGCCGGCCCACGAGGCGACGAGGACGCCAAGCGGCACGGCGATTGCGGCCACGACGAGCGAGTTCAGGGTCGCACGGCCCAGGTCGACGAGCTCGAAGGCACGCTCGTAGTTCCCGAACTCGAGGCGGTCCGGCAGCAGCTCGCCGGGCCCGAGCGGCGGCGGCAACCCCGGCGTCCGCAGTGAGCCGAGCAGCATGAAGGCGAGCGGCAGCAGGAAGAGGAGCGCCACGGCGGCCGCCGCGAGCGAGCGCGCGACCGTCGCACCCCGCCGCCCGACCATGCCGGAACAATATGCCGAGGTGGTTCCCGTGCCCGTGGGGACCTGCGCCCGCGTCGGTCTTGCGCGTTCTGTGAGGGTCAGTCCCCGACGCGCGGGCGCGCGGGTGGCGCAGGAGCGAGCTGGTTGGCGGACGTGGGTTCCTGAGGGGACAGACCCTCGAATGGCTGCCTACGGGTTGCGCCCACCGTCGTCGTGCCGACACCTTCGCCGCGGACTCCTGCGCCTTCGCGGGACCTGCTGCTTCTGTGAGGGTCAGTCCCCGACGCGCGGGCGTGGGGTTCGCGCAGGAGCGAGGTGCTTGACGGACGTGGGGTGGTTGAGGGGACAGACCCTCGAATTGCTGCCTACGGGTTGCGCCCACCGTCGTCGTGCCGACACCTTCGCCGCGGACTCCTGCGCCTTCGCGGGACCTGCTGCTTCTGTGAGGGTCAGTCCCAGACGCGCGGGCGCGCGAGCGGCGCGGGAGCGAGGTGGTCGGCGGGCGTTGGGTTCCTGAGGGGACAGACCCTCGATTGGCTGCCTACGGGTTGCGACCACCTTCGTAGTGCCGACACCTTCCCCGCGGGTTCCGGCGTCCGTGCTGGACCGGCTGCCTATGTGCCAATGAGAAGGGCCGCCCGGAAGCGGCCCTTCTCTACGGCGATGATGTTCCTGGTTGCTAGCCGAGCTTCAGTTGCCAGGCGCCGCCGCCGAATGCAGCGACGTACATGATGCGCCGGCTCTGCACGATCTCCAGATCCGAGATCGGGTAGCTCGGGATGCCCTGCGAGGCGACGATCCAGTCGGCCGACGGCGTCACGCGCTTCACGACGCCGTAGTCGGTCGCCACGTAGAGGTTTCCGGTTGCCTCGTCGCGGACGACGTCGTTGGCCGGGATGTCGCCGTAGGCGCCCGCGCCACTCCCGTCGAGCCGCGTCCAGGTGGCGGTGCCCGCCCCCGGGTTGTACCGGACCTCGAAGATATGGCCCGGCGTCGACGGCGTGTCGGCCGAGAACCCCGAGTACGAGATGAACGCGTGGTTCGCGTCACGCGGGTCGACGTAGATCGCCGACGGGTGACGGTTCGGGTCGACTGTCGACAGCGTGTCGATCCGTGTGAACGTCACGGAGGCCGGATTCACGGCGTTGGCGTTCTTCGAGACGAAGACGCGGCCGCCGCTCGTGGTCGCCCACAGCGTGCCGAGGTCGCCCCTGGCCCGCTCGACCTGCGAGACGTAGTTGTTGCCACCGGCGACGATCCGGTCGGCACCGAAGCCCGTGTTCGTGAGCCGGCCTGCCGGGCCCGGGTCGCCGAGCGGCTTCCAGTCGTCGCAGATGTCGAGCTGCGGCTCGAAGACACCGTTCTCGTCGACGTCGCCGTCACCGAACCAGATGTTGCAGTGCTGGCGGTGCTTGGCGATCGAGAGGTGCGAGCCGAAGCTGTTCGACCGGAAGACGTGCTCCATGCCGATCCAGATCCGCTCCGAGACGATCGGGTCGGCCCGGCTGGGCGCGATGAATGCGCGGTTCTCGAGCCCGTACGGAAGGGTCGTGGCAAGCGTGTCCGCCGTCCAGTTCTGGTCGACCTCATCCAGATGGCTGTACGAGGTCGAGGTCTGCGCGACCTGGAAGGCCGACTGGGACAGGTTCGGGTTGCGACTGTCGAACAGCGGCGGACCACCGTCCGCGACGTTCGTGTTGATCCACGTGGTGGTGTCACCCAGCGTCTCCCACGTCCCGTTGTCCTGTGTGCCGAACGCGAGGTTCGACAGGTTGGTCGGGTTGTAGGTGATGTTGTAGGGCTGCAGCGTGCGCAGGCCCGTATTCAGGTAGGCCAGCCGCTCGGGTACGCGGCTGAGCACCAGCTGGCAGAACGCCAGGTTGGAGCCCGTGTAGTTCTTGCGCGCCACCGCGACCGGCTCAGAGCAGTCGTTCGAGTCGTCGACGAACACGCCGTTCGACCGTGTCACGCCGCCGTCGCCGACGTCGAAGAACTGCCGGTAGTTGTTCGGATTGATCGCCAGCCGGTGGTGGTCCGGGTGGGCGTGGTTCGGGTAGATGTCGTCGGCGTTGTCCTCGGTCATGTCGGTGAAGTAGGCGACGCCGGGCGCCTCGTCGGCGTTGTCGCTGAAGGCCACGCCGCGGCCGTTCGACTTGCCGCGCGGGTCAGGCGCGGAATTGTTCTCGTCGTACGCGTTGTCGCCGCCGAGGTAGACCTTGTCGTCGGTCGCATCGTCGATGGCGATGATGTAGTTGTCGTAGATGCACTGCCCGTCGCAGTAGCCCCAGCTCGAGAAGAGCTCGGGATCGGTGACCGAACCGGGCCACATGGCGCCCGGCGGCCCTACCAGCGGCCCGGCACCCCCCGTCAGGTCGACCCAGGCACCCTGCGCCGTCGCTGCGGACGTGTTCAGAACCGCGTCGTTGCGGCGCACGCGAGCGAAGGTGATGGGCGGAGCCGGCGGAGCCGGGTTCGTGGAGACGATGCCGCCCACCCCGACGTACATGCGAGTCTCGCCGTTGGCGAGCCGGACGACGTCGAATTCGGCCCGCTCTGTGGTCGCGGTCGGCGCGGTGCTCGTGCCGATGCGCGGCATGATCTGCTCCCACGTCTCGCCGTTGTCCTTCGACCGCCAGATACCGCGGGCGAGAGACGAGGCGTACAGCGTGTCGGGGTCGTTCGGATCCGTCTCGACCCGGCGGACGCCGCGCGGCGAGCACGGGTTCACGTCGTTCGTGATACCGAGCGTGCACTCGCTTTCGTCTGCGGTGCCGTTGTGGATGAACGTCCACGACTGACCGCCGTTCGTCGACTTGTACAGGCCCCAGCGCGGTGCGCCGGGGATGGCCGACACGACACCTGCGCAGCAGGTCTCGCTGATGCCGAGAATCGCCCGCCCGGAGCCCGCGTAGATCGTGTTCGGCTCGTCACGGTCGATTGCGATGGTGCTGACGCCGCGCATATGGAACGCGTCGGTGCCCAGCGGCCCGGTCCACGAGTCGCCGCCGTCGGTCGTCTTGTAGATGCCGACGCCCGCGATGCACCCGCTGCCGCACGAGTTGAACTCGCCGGTGCCGACCCACAGCGTGTTGCCGGTCGGGTCGTGTGGGTCCATCGTGATCGAGCCGGTGGACTGGATCTCGAACGTGCCCGAGAGGAACTTCCAGGTTGGCTGCGCAGCGAGGGCGTTATTGGTCCGCCACACGCCTCCGCTGGCCGTGGCGATCCACATCCGGCACCTGGTCGCGCTGCAGTTCGGGTCGATCGCGACATCGGTGGTGCGACCGCCCTCCACGCGCCCGTCGGACGAGGGCGTGTAGACGGTGCGGTCGTGGAACGGGTTCTCCCCCGTGCCGAACGCGCGCGTCGGCCCGAGCGGAGTCCACAGTCCGGTGGACGCCTGGCCGGGCACGCTGCGGGCCTTCAGCGCCTTGAATGCGTTCCGCGCGCCCAGGATGCGTGCCAGCGGGATGTCGGTGGCCGGATACGCGTCCTGGAACCACTGCTCGGCCGCGTAACCGCGGCCCTCTTCGAGCGACCCGACTGCGGCCCGCGTTCTCGCGGCGATGCTCTGCTTCTTCTGGAGAAGCGCCGGCATCTTCCCGTCGCGGGCGAGCAACCCGGTGCGTGCGGCACTCGGGTCCGAGCCGGAGCTCTGCACGACCGCTGCGACGACGGCCGTGGCGATGAGCCCGAGCACAGCGATCACGCTGAGCCCGAGCCGTACATGCTTCGGTGACATACCCCTCCCCTCGAGGTGTCGAAAGAGCGCGCCTGGGCGGCGCGCCTTGTGTGTGACCGGGGCTGCCCGCTGCTCCTCGTCCAGGCTCCATTCGAGCCGCTTCACGAGCTCGGAGTTCAGGCTCCTTCCTTCGCGCTTCGCGGAGGCCACTAGTCGTCCACGGAGGTGGTCGGGCATCCGCAACAGGAAGCGGTACGTCTTGTCGGCCAACTAGCGGCAGCTCCCCACTGTCATCGATATCAGCGGCTCCCTCCCCTCAAACGAGCCGCAACGGCGCCGATCCTAACACCTTTTCGTAGACCGATTCCAGGCATTTTCAGATCCCTCGCCAGGGGTGATATCGCGACGAGCGCGCCTAGAAAGCACAGACGTGGGTACATTTGCCACGTGGGTCGACGCAGGGCAGCCGCGGGCGCGGCCGTCGCCCTCGCAGCGGCAGCTGGGGTGGCCGTATTCCTCGTGCCGCCGAGCTCGGATGCCCGCGGCCAGAAGAAAGCGATACTCGCCGTCGTCGGCGACCGGCCGCTCACAGTCCGCGGAGCGCGGTTCATGCCCAACGAGCGCGTGACGCTCACCGTGTATCCGGCCATGCGGCACAAGACGGTTGTCGCCGGGGCCCGAGGCGGCTTCACGGTGCGCTTTACCGCGGTCCAGGACCCGTGCCGACCGTACCGGGTGGTCGCAGTCGGCGCTCGCGGCAGCCGCGCCTTCGTGCGTGAGATTCCGCCGCCGTGTCTGCCAATCGAGCCCTGAGCGGTTGAGTTGGCCCGCAGGCTGTCGTAGCCTGCGAACGTATGCGGCGACTCCTCACGACAGCGGTATTCGCGGTGCTCGCGTCGGTCTGCGCATCTCCAGCGGCGGCAGCAGGCGATCCCGAAGAGGCTCTTCTGGCCCGGCCTGCGGTCGTCGAGCTCCCGGGGCCCGGAGCCGATCTGGTTGCCTTGCGGCGGCTGGTGATGGGCGTCGCGGCCCGCCCGCACGTGCAACGCCCCACCGCGTTGCCTGCGCGCCAGACGGTGCTCCGCGCCCGGCCGGGGCGCGTCGGCTTGCGTTCAGGCGCTCGCTGACCGAGTCGTCGTCCTAGGGCTGGGGCGGTCGCGGGTTTGCCATGGCGCGATAGTCGAGCGCCCGGTCGAGGACGTCCTCATCCACTCCAGCCTCACGGGCGACCTCGCGGAGCGGCCGGCCCGAGCGCGCCGCCTCCTTGACGATCTCGCTGGCCCGGTCATACCCGATGTAAGGGTTGAGTGC
>DAITAO010000110.1:0-8265 GCA_036824245.1 Gaiellaceae bacterium
GTGAGAGGCGCTCGTGCGGCCCGCCGCGGGGCCGCGGACTGCGCCGGCGGGCCGATGGGCGCTGAGGTCCAGGCTCGCCGTCAACGGCGACGAGAGCGGGCTCGAGCGGCTTCGGCTCCGAGCGGACCGCCCACCAGACGACCGCGACCAGATACAGGATCGGCAGCTTCAGAATGAGCATCATGAAGACCAGCTCGACCACGTCGCCGAAGTCTACGACAGCAAGCCAAATCAGGCTGGGTCACCAAAAGAGACGAGTCGGATAACCTCGTTCGAGGGATGCTGACCGGAGTAAACAACGTCGATTCAGCGAGCGACTCCTTCCACAAGGGCGCGTGGGGGGCCGCACGAGCAGCCACACGCGGTCGGACCTGGAAGAGTCGGTCATAAGAGGCGGCTCCGGTGCGAGCCGCCTCTTCACTTTGGGTCGTAGACTCGCACGCCGTGCCACGCCCCCGCGACGACCGGATCAAGCTGCGCGGAAAGCACGTCGTGCTGAGGGCCTTTCAGGCTGAGGAGGCCGCGTTCGTCCTGGGTGCGTGGATGTCGGCCTCCGTGCCCGCACGTGCGGCAGCCGACCGAGCCCGAATGCGACGTGCCATGCGGCGTCGCATCGAGCGCTCTGGCCGCTTCACGGACGGCTGGCTCGACCTCGCCATCGAGGCGGAGGGTGATCTCGTGGGTGAGATCGGCGCCCGGCGCCCTAGGGGCGGGTTGCCACCGGGCGTCTTCGAGCTCGGCATTGAGATCTGGAACGAGTCGCTCCGTGGCCGAGGCTACGGCTCTGAGGCGGTCAGGCTGCTCACGTCGTACCTGTTCGAGACCCATGACGCGGCGCGCGTCCAGGCGTCCACGGCGCTCTGGAACGCTGCCATGCGGCGCGTCTTCGCGAAGCTCGGCTTCACCGAAGAGGGCATCCTGCGCGGCTTCATGCCCACGCAGGAGGGCTCGCGCGACGACTACGTCATGTACGGCGTAACGGCGGGCGAGTGGCGCCCGAGGCGCAAGTAACAGTCTGTTGCAAAGCCCGGTCAGATCAGAAGAGATACGGCATGACCTCGAAGGCGCCGAGCGCGTACCAGCAGCCGAAGGCGAGGCTCGCCAATCCCAGCACGGGTGCAACGCGGTTCCACGCGCCTCGTACTGGGCGACTCGCGAGGGTCAGGCCATAGCCGGTAGTCAGCAGTGTCATCGACACGGCCGTGAAGACCGCAAGGAGCGTCAGCGCCACGACGGCCAGGGCGGTCGACTCGACGGCCGCGACGATCAGGATGCCGACGCCTGCACTGCCGCCGATGCCGTGCATGAGGCCGATGCCGAAGGCCTGCAACGGCGACCGCCCGCGACTCATGTGTTTGTGCTCGTGGGCCGGTGACGCTTCGTGTGAGTGCAGGTGCGCATGCGGCTCGCCGTCGTGCTCGTGCGCGTGGACGTGGAACGCGCCGCGCCGCCAGCGGATGAGCAGCCAGACGGCCAGTGCGACGATCAGCAGCCCGATGGCCGCCTCGGCGCCTCTCTGCAGCACGTCGGGGAGGTAAGCCTCGAAGAGCACAATAGGCAACCCGAATACGAAGAGCGTGACCGCGTGCCCGGCGCCCCACGCAAGCCCGAGCCTGCGGGCATGCCTCGCCGTCCGCTCCTTGCCGGTCGCGATCAAGGTCGTGACCGCTGCGATGTGGTCGGGGTCGGTGGCGTGGCGGAGTCCGAGCAGGACGGCGACGAGGCTCACCAGCAGCAGGCCGGTGCCGTCGGAGACGCCGGCGATGTACTCGTCGAGGCCGAACATCTAGAACCTCCTCGTCATGGGGCGATCGGGGCACATCGGCCCTTGTTCGCCTCGCTCGGCGGACCGGTTCGAACTCGGACGTCTAGAGAACATTCGGCACCGCGCGGGCGGTCATGGCGACCCCGGCGACCAGGATCACGAAGGCACTGAATGCGGGCAGTAGCCGCATGAGGGGTCCGTCGAGGCTCGCTCGCTGGAAGGCGCGACGCGCCAGCAGCGCCACGAGGCCGATGGCCGTGATCGTGGCGGCGAGGCCGAGGCTGAAGGCGACGATCAGCAGCAATCCGAGAGCCACCTTGTGCAGCGAGATGGCGGCAAGGAGGACGACGAGCGCCGAGGGACACGGCAGCAGGCCCCCCGAGATGCCTACGCCGACGAGGCCGCGCCAGCCCGGTTCGTCAGGCACGTGCGAGTGGCCGTGGCCGTGGCCGTAACCGTGCTCGTGATCGTGGTGATGGTCGTCGTGATGGTGGTGGTCGTGGTGGTGGTGCTGCTCGCCGTGGGTGTGCTGCCGCCGTTGGCGCCACCGCGCTCTCAGCACGGAGGCACCGATAGCGACTACGAGCACACCGGAGACGAGCCCCAGCCAGGGGTAGAGCTGCTCGGGGACGATGAACTGGGAGAGCGCCAGCGTGACGACACCCAGCGTGAAGACCCCGATCGTATGCGTAATCGTCACGATTCCCCCGAGTGCGAACGCGTGGCGAGGCGCGCCGCGGCTGCCGACGAGGTAAGCGGCCACGATCGCCTTGCCGTGCCCAGGTGAAAGCGCGTGGGCGGCGCCCCAGAAGAGCGCGATGGCCAGCGCGGCAAGCAGACCGAGCGGGCCGAAGTCCCGCTCGACGAGCCCGGCGAAGCCGTCGTCGTCGGTGCGGTCGGAGCCCGCGGCGACGCCGCCGGTGAGCGTCGGCCTGCCGGCGCCCGGCGGGCCCGGCTCGACCACGGCGGAGGCGAAGGAGACCTCGAGCGGGCTCGCGAGGAGGTCATCGGGATAGCTGCGCAGCCGGTCGCTCAGGCTCCGCGACGCAACCGAGGGGCGGGAGACCCGTGCTCCTCCCGAGGAACGTATGACGACCTCGCGCCAGCCGATGCGGCTCGCGTAGTTGCGGTCGCGGAGCGTCACATGTGCGCGTCCATCCAGGCGCGAAGCCTCGTAGAGCACCTCGAGGCGCAGCGTGCGCAGCCCGCCTGCGCCTTTGGGGAAGCGCAGCGACCGCGTCACGGGGCGCAGAACGCTGCGCCGGCCGTCCACGCGCAACTCGAGGCCGCGAGATATGCGGTCGGCGTACGCGCGGCCGTGGACGCCTGCCCTGCGTGCCTGGAAGGCAGGGATCTCCGCCATGTCGAGCACGTAGAGCACGTAGAGGCGGTCGCCGGCCGCAACGAGCTCGCTGTAGCGGTTGACGGTGAAGTTGCCGAGCGGGTGCGCGGCCGCGCTCGCAGGCGCGGCGAGCGCCGCCAGGGCGGCGGCCAGAGCGAGCAGCCTCTTCATGCCGCGAGTCTCCTGGCCAAGGGGGCCCAGCGTAGGGAAAAGTGCGGATTGAGGACGAGCGCGCGGCGGAACCACGTGCGCCCGGCCTGCTCGTTGCCGAGGCACCGCTCGATCATGCCGCGGTGGAAGAATTTGGCGGCGTCGCGCGTGCCCAGTCGGAGTGAGCGCTGGGACAAGCGCAGCGCCTCGGCGCAGCGCCCGTTTCGTGCGAGAGCCCAGGCCAGCACGTCGTCCCCTTCGATACTTGGGCGCCCCGAGTAGGCACGCCGAGCAAGCGCGAGCGCGTGTCGCAGGCGGAGGCCTCGGTCGACGTAGAACTGGGCGATCTCGAGGTCGCCGCGCACGCCGTTCGCGCGCAGCAGCCGCTCCACGGCGCCGACCAGCGCGTACTGCTCGCGCGCTTGTGCATGCATGCCGCCGGCCCACAGGACGTCGCCGAGAGTCGCCGCGAACTGTGGAAGCGGAACGGACTCGAGCGCGCGGCGCGCGAGGGACGCGGCGCGTCCGTGGCGCCCGCGTGCCGCCTCGACCTGGGCGAGCGCGTCGAGCGCGAAGACGTAGCCGGGGAGGGCCGACAGCGCCGTGCGGTACTCGCGTGCGGCAGCGCGCAGCCTCCCGGAGCCGAAGTAGAGCTTGCCGAGCTCCACACGCGTCCAGGCAGCCGGCTCGGGCCTGCCCGCAGCGCCGGCCACCGCCAGACGCATGGCCTCGACGGCACCGTCGCGGTTGCCGAGCAGCTCCCGGGCGTACGCGACCCGCGCGTACGCAGCCACACCCGGCTCCTCGCGCACGAGCGCGTCGAAGGTTCGGAACGCCGCGTCGTAGCGGCCGAGCTCGAGCAGCGCGTCGCCGACGGCGGCGTACGGCTCCGCCCGGTCGGGAGCAAGCGCGCGGGCGCGCTGTCCGAGGGCGAGCGCTCGGCGAAAGTCGTGGCGTGAGAGCGCGAGCGATGCAAGGCCGATGGTGGCCTCCGCGCTGCGCGGCTCGAGCTCGAGCGCGCGTTTCAGGACGCCCTCCGCCTTCGAGAGGAAGGCCGGATCAGCCGTCTCGCGTGCCCGCTCTTCATAGGCGAGCCCGAGCGAGGCGAGGGCTCTTGCGTCCTCCGGGTTTGCCCGCACCCGGGCCTGCAACGCGGCCAGAGCGTCGGTCGGCCCGCTGATCCCTGCGGCCGCCGCAGACGGCTCGGCGGCGTCCCGCGCTTCACGCAGAACGCCGCCGAGCAGCAGGACGGCGGCGGCCAGCGCCGCCGCCGTCACTGCGATTGCCGTCCGGCTCCGCACGTCCTTACGGGTTGATGTGCGGGGTCGGAGCGCGATCCCGGCCGTCGGCCGGCGCCGCGATGAACGGGAAGCCGGTCGTCAACGCCGCATCGTCGACGTTGACCCCGTCACCGGCCTTGACCGCGATGTACGTCGGGCCGCCGACGAGCCGCACCGCGATGTCGGTCACGTCGTCACGCGGTCGCCGACCGTTCGGCCAGCCTGCGTTATCGCCTGCCAGCACCGTCAGCCGCTTCTGGTCGGCGAGCGCCTTCGGCGGGACGGTCAGGTTGAGCCGCAGCAACTCGGAGTAGCCCGGGTCGCCGGGGCTGTACTTCAGCAGCGCGTTGACCAGGTCCGTGCGGCCGTTCTTCGCGGCCGGAGCGCCGAAGACCAGCTCGAGCGCCAGCGCCAGGCGTGGATTGAGGTAGTAGTCCACGAACTGGAACTCCTGCTCGGGCTGTGTGGCATTCCACTTGTCCTTGTCCCGCGTGCCGATGATCACCTCGTTGATCAGGGGATTCGCCAGCCGCTGGACCTGGACGAAGTTGGACGACAGGCCCGGGAACGACAGGACCTGGATGTTCGGCCTGCTCGTGTACGCGTAGCCACCGAGGACCGGCTGCGAGGTGGCAGTCGTGCTCTTGCCGTCGACTGTCAGCCAGCTCGCCGGCAGCTCGATGGCGATCGTGTGCACGTTGAAGCCGGACAGCATGTCCACCCCGAACGGGTTGGCGTTGTCTGCGGCGTCCTCCGCGTCGCTCAGCAGGGGCACTGCGCGCCGGAAGTTGAGCGTGTCGAAGAGCCCGCCGAGATCGATGTAGAACGGATCCTGACGCTGCCCCGCGAACACCCGCACGCCGTCTCCGAGGTTGTAGACGCCCTGCGCGGCGAGAGCCGCGTAGTTGGGCATCGTCTTCGGGCCGACGTTGGAGGGCACGGCGATCAAGTCACTTCCGACCGTCCGCGACCGCTGCGAATGGCCCGGGCCGCGGGATGTCACGGACACCGAGTACTTCTGGCGCAGGCCGAAGCCCTCGGAGCCGGGACCGTCGAGCGACGTGATGGCCGGCAGACCCGCCGCCGGGATGTTGCCCAGGTACGAGAGCGGCAGGCCGAGTGCGTCTACGACACCGCGAATCTCGTTCCGGAACCGGAAGTCGATCTTGATGTCGCTTCGCCCGTCCTTGTTGTTGTCGATGCCGAACGAGTAGCGGACGTTCGGGTCGAAGTTGTAGTAGTTCGGCCCCGAACTCGGCTCTTCGCCGGGCTCGACGTCCATGATCAGGACGACCTTGTCCGCGTTCCCCGCCTCGTAGCTGCGGAACATGAAGAAATCCGTGATGTCCGCAGCCGGGTCGAGCGAGATCAGCGGTGCCTCGCGATGGCTGGCGGCGCCGGCCGCCTCAGGACCAGCCCCGCGAACGAGCCCGGCCACGAGCGCGAGAGCGCCGGCAGCGAGCACGAGCGTGCTGACCAGTAGCCTCCTCCTCATTCCACTCCTCTCTGCTTCGTAGGGGATGAGACGCGCGTTGTTCGCCCGCGCCGAGGAGCCGGTTCGACTGCTATCCCCCGTAGGGGGCATGGAGCCGGGTAATGGCTCGCCGATGCCCTGTGGGTGGCGCGCGAACTGTGGCCGCTCGTCGCACTGCCTGTCGCGTTGGCGGCGCTGGCCGCCTCGCTCGCAGTGCGTCCATTCCTGCCTGACCAGGTCGGGAGTCGCCCGCAGCCTTCCACGGCGGCCTTGTTCGCCGGCCGTGCCTCGCCGGACAAGGCCGCACCCGAGCCCGTGCAGCAGGTGCGGCCGGAAGCACCGGAGCCGCGGCGACTGGTGGCGCGGGTGAGCGGATCGCTGGCCGTCCGCTCGAGGCCGGGAGGCGCCGTCGCTCAGCTGATCGGCTCGCGCACGGAGTTTGGTTCGCCGCGCGCCCTCGGAGTCGTGCGGCGGAAGGGCCGCTGGCTCGGCGTCACGCTCCCCGAGCTCGGCAATGGACGCCTCGGCTGGGTCGACGTCCGCTCGTCCGGCCTGCGCGTGGCAGCCACCGCGGTTGCCATCCAGATCGACCTCTCCGCGCACCGCCTCGCGCTACTGCGCGGCGACCATGTGGTGCGCCGGCTGCCGGTCACGATTGGCGCGCCCGGGTCGCCGACGCCGACGGGCCGCTTCGCCGTGACGGACAAGCTGCCCGGAGCCCGCTATAGCTCGGCCTACGGCTGCTGCATCCTCGCGCTGTCTGGCCGGCAGCCGACCCTGCCGCCCGGCTGGACGGGCGGCGATCGCCTGGCCATCCATGGTGCGCCGGCCGGTCAGCCGATCGGCCGCGCAGCCTCAGCCGGCTGCCTGCACGCAGCCGAGCGCGATCTGCGCGCGCTCATGCGTACCGTGCCACTCGGCACGCCTGTCTTGATCCGCGCCTGAGCCTAGAAGACCGCGGGCCCGATGAGAGCCGCAGTTGCCGAGACCGAGCCGAGGATGAAGAGCAGCGAGCCCACAAGCTTCATGCACGAACCTTCGAGGATCTAGGTGTGTCGAGCAATAGGCCGAACGGCCTATTTTCTGTTTTCGCGAGAACCACGCTGGGTCAGTGCGACGGTTCTCGTTTGACGCCCTGTTCCGCTTTTTGACAGGGTTCCCGCCGGGAGAGAGGGACCGGCGGTTGGGGGGCCCTTCGGACGTTGCACCAGGGACACGGGCGCAGCCATTCGTTACGGCGACTGCTCGCTTTAGTTGCCGTGGTGCTCGTCTCCGGCGTAGCCGGTGCGGGCGCGGCGACGCCACCCCTCGTTTATGACAGCTCCCCGCGCTCTGCCGCGCCCGGCACGCGCCTCCTTCGCCAGGCAAGCACGTTCGAGCAGGAGCTGCTCGCCGAGCTGAACGCCATCCGTGCGCGTCGTGGGCTTGTGCCGCTGCGACGTTCGCCCTCGCTGGCCGCCGCCGCCAGGCACCACTCGCGCGCCATGGCGCGACTCGGCTTTGTCAGCCACTCGTCGGCAGACGGATCCTCGTTCCGTGCGCGTGTCGAGCGTTTCTACCGGCGGCCGCCCGACTGGCGGGTCTACGCAGTCGGCGAGAATCTCCTGAGCGGCAGCGCAAGCGTCGCCGCCCATGAGGTGATGCGTCTGTGGATGGGAAGCCAGGGCCACAGGCAGAACCTGCTCGCCGACTGGCGCGAAGTCGGCTTCGGCGCCGTCAAGGTAAAGGAGCCGTTGAGCTTCGACGACGAGGCGACGCTGTTCGTCACGGCCGACTTCGGCCTGCGCCGCTAGCGTCAGTCGTCATCGGATCCGCTGCCCGACGAGCCCGACGAGCCCGACGAGCCCGACGAGCCCGACGAGCCGCTTCCCGAGCCGGACGAACCGCTCCCCGAGCCGGACGAGCCGCTCCCCGAGCCACTCGATCCGCTTGACGAGTCGTCGCCACCTCCGGAGCCTTTCCCGGAGCTATCCGAGCCCGAACCGCTGTTCTGCCCGCCGTCGCCGGAGCGGTCGTCCCCCCGAGCATCCTGGTCGTCGTCGCCGCGCCCTCGCCCGCGGCCACGACCGCGTCCTTGACCGTCCTCGTCGTTGTCGTCCTCGCTAGCGGCCGGCGGATTGAGCGGTCCGCCCGGCTGCTCGACACGTGTCGCCGAGAGTCCGACCGAGTCCCGTGAGGCGTAGTAGAGGCCGACACCGGTCAAGCCGGCGACCAGCAAGCCTGCGATCCCTGCCGATGCCACCTTGGCGAAGAC
>DAITAO010000046.1:0-25094 GCA_036824245.1 Gaiellaceae bacterium
CCGCGCGTTCTGGCGCGGCGACAACCGGGCCGCCGAAGGGCTGCTCGAGCGGGCGCTCGAGCTGACCCGGCCGGCACGACTGGACGTCGTGCTCGAGCTCGACCTCGCCCTCGCCATTGCGGCCTCCCGTCGGGACGGCGCGAAGGCCGCAGCGATCGCCGACGCCGCCGCCGAGCGGGCGCGGGCGACCGGCGACGAGACAGGCGAGCTGCTCGCCCGCGTCGGCGCCGCCTACCACCGCGTGTTCTTCTCGACCGACCCGGCCGTCGACGAGCTCGAGCGGCTCGCGCGCAAGGCGCTGCCGCTGCTCGAACAGGCGGAGAACCACGCCGGCCTGGTGCACGTCTGGCTAGCGCTCGGCTACGGGGTCGCGAACCACCGCGGCTACTTCGAGGACTGGGCGCACGCGGCGGAGCAGGCACTCCGCCACGCCCGCCTCACCGAACAGGGCAACTCGAGTCTCTTCGGCCTCGAGGGCGCGCTCGCCCACGGGCCGCGGCCGGCGGACGAGGCGCTGCGCACCCTCGACGCAGTCCTTCCCGAGAACCCACACCCCCGGCTCCTGCTGGGGCGCGCCTGGCTGCTCGCCATGCTCGCCCGCTTCGACGAGGCAACCCGGATCGCGCGCGAGGCCGGCGAGCGCTCGCGCGAGCTGACCGGCGACGACCGGGTCGACCACTATTTCGGCCAGATCGCGGCCACCGCCGGCCGCCACGAGGACGCGGCCGTGCACCTCCGCCGCTACTGCGACCTAGCCGAGGCCCGCGGCCTGCGCGCCCACTTCTCCACCTACGCGCCGCTGCTGGGCCGCTCGCTCTGCAAGCTTGGACGCCACGACGAGGCCGAACCGCTCGCCCGGCTCGGCCGCGAGCTCGGCTCCGAACAGGATGCCGCGACGCAGGCGCTCTGGCGGCAGGTGCAGGCGCTCGTCAACGCCCGCCGCGGCCACCACAGCCAGGCCGAACAGGTCGCCCGCGAGGCCGTCGCGATCACTGAACGAACCGACGCGCTGAACTGGCAGGGCGACGCGCTCTGCGACCTCGCCGAGGTGCTGCACGCAGCCGGCCGAAGCGACGAAGCCGCCGCCGCGCTCGCCCAAGCGCTCGAGCGCTACCAGCAAAAACAGAACCTCGCCATGAGCGCGCAGGTGCGCGAACGGCTCGCCGCGCTCCAGGACACAGCGCCGCGCTGAGCGTTCCCGTCGCACCCGTGCGCCCGTAAAGCTTCGCCGTCGCGATCGAGCGCGGCCTTTGGCCAGGTTGCGCGCGGACCTCGATCTTGCGCCTGACCCGTTCGAGGCATTCCGAGCGGGCGGCTACACCGAGCGACTCGCCGTCGATCGTGGCAGCCGGGCCACCAGTGTCTAGGTCTCTGCTGGAACAGAGCTGGGCTAGATGGACGGCTTGCCACGCGTGCACTGGAGAAGTCAGCGGCCTCACGCTGCACTCAAGGGTCCGCAGGTGGCCTCTTAGCTGTCCAGGATTACCCTGGAGATCCGGGAATGGTCTCTAGCGGAGGGGTTCGTACTTGACGATTTAGTTCTCGCGGATTGGAGCTAACCGGACTGGAACCCGCGACCTCCGGCGTGCATGGGTCGGGGTTCATGAAGGGTCAACGGCGTTATCCCAATGACTCCCTCTCAGTGAGGCCCATCTGATCCGGCCGCACCGTGATCCGCGTGAAGGTCACCACGAAGGCGCCATAGGGCACCGGAACTGAAGGGTCCGCGCCAGCATCGCCCTGAGATGTAGGCCGAGCTGCGCCAGGCCGCGGCTTCCAGGTCGCTTGCTGGTGGTCTAGTTTCAACCTGTGCAGGTCTGTGCGAGCTGCGGCCAGGAGAGCGAGGGCGACTTCCGCTTCTGTCCCCATTGCGGGGCGCCACTCGCGACTGCACCGCCGGCTCGCGAACAGCGCAAGACGGTGACGGTGCTGTTCTGCGATGTGACCGGCTCGACTGCGCTCGGCGAGTCGACGGATCCCGAGGCGCTTCGCGCATCGCTCGCGCGCTACTTCGAGCGAATGAAGGGGATCGTCGAGGCACACGGTGGCACGGTCGAGAAGTTCATCGGCGATGCGGTGATGGCCGTTTTCGGGGTGCCCGTGCTGCACGAGGACGACGCCCTTCGCGCGTGCCGCGCCGCCCTCGAGATGCGCGACGCATTCTCCGATCTCGGGATCAACGGGCGGATCGGCGTCGCGACCGGCGAGGTCGTCACAGGCACGGCGGAGCGGCTCGCTACGGGCGATGCAGTCAACGTCGCGGCTCGCCTGGAGCAGACCGCTGCTCCGGGCGAAGTACTGATCAGTGCCGAGACGCTTGCCTTCGCAGGCGCCGCGGTCGTGGCGGAGCCGGTTGAGCCGTTGGTGCTGAAGGGCAAGGCCAAGCCGGTCGCCGCGTTCCGGCTGATCTCGGCGAGGGAAGAGCATGCCCGCAGCTTTGCGACGCCCTTGGTCGGCCGCGAAACGGAGTTGAGGCGACTTCGAGACGCCTTCGCTCAGTCCGTCCACGACCGCACGTGCCAGCTCTTCACCGTGCTCGGCTCGGCCGGAGTGGGGAAGTCGCGGCTGGCGGCGGAGTTCCTCGTCGGCATCGAGGCGCGAGTGGTGCACGGCCGCTGCCTCTCCTACGGCGAAGGGATCACCTATTGGCCCGTGGTCGAGATCGTCAAGCAGCTCGATGCGCTGCCGGAGGGCGATGAGGCCGTGCCGCTCCAATCGCTGGTCGGCGAGACCGAGTCTGCGACCTCGGCCGAGGAGATCGCATGGGCTTTCCGGAAGCTCATCGAGCACCACGCGCAGGAGCGTCCGCTCGTGTGCATGTTCGACGACCTGCACTGGGCAGAAGAGACGCTGCTCGATCTCGTGGAGCACGTGGCAGACCTCGCTCGCGATGCGCCCGTTCTGCTCCTGTGCATGGCGCGTCCTGAACTCCTCGAGAAGCGTTCCGCGTGGGGCGGAGGGAAGTGGAATGCCACCACCGTGCTGCTCGAGCCGCTCGATGTCGTCGAGAGCGAGCGGTTGCTGGACGCCCTCGGTGGCGTCGAGGCATCCCTGCAGCAGCGGATCACGACAGCCGCGGAAGGAAACCCCCTCTTCCTGGAAGAGATGCTCGCACTCGTGCGCACGTCCGGCGCTGCCGAGATCAAGGTGCCACCGACGATCCAGGCGTTGCTCGCGGCTCGTCTCGACCAGCTCGACCCGGCCGAGCGTGCGGTCCTCGAGTGCGGCTCGGTCGAGGGCCACGTGTTCCATCAGGGTGCCGTGCAGGCGCTCGCGAACGGCGAGCCGCAGACACCGCGCCTGCTGGCGCTCGTGCGCAAGCAGCTCGTTCGCCCCGACACACCGCAGTTCGAGGGCGAGGACGCATTTCGCTTCCGGCACCTGCTGATCCGCGACGCTGCGTACGACGCTCTTCCCAAGGCAATGCGGGCCGACCTGCACGAACGGTTCGCGGTCTGGCTCGAGCAGCGAGGAGCCGACTTGGTCGAGCTGGACGAGATCGTCGGCCATCACCTCGAGCAGGCAGCGCGCTACAAGTCCGAGCTCGAGCAAGGGGATTCCGCGCTCGCCGAACGAGCCGCGCAACGCCTCGCGGCCGCAGGTCGGCGCGCCCTTGGCCGCGGCGATGACCGCGCCGCGGCATCGCTGCTCGAGCGCGCGCTCACGCTCACCCGGTCCCTCAAACTCGACGTGCACGTCGAGGTCGACCTGGCGCAGGCGGTCGGTGGCTGGATGACGGTGGGCGGATCCGATCCGCGTCGGGCTGCACGGATCGCTGGCGACGCTGCCGAACGAGCGGCGGCCGCCGGCGATCGCGAAGGGGAGGCGCTCGCACGCGTCGTGTCTGCCAGGTTTCGCTTGGACTACGAGGACACAGTCGACGAGCTCGACGTGCTCGCGCGCGAAGCCCTGCCTCTCCTCGAGCAGGCGAACGACCATGCCGGCCTCGCCCACGTCTGGAACGCGTTCAGCGAGGTCGCCAAATACCGCGGCCACTGGGGAGAGCACGGCCAAGCTCTCGAGCGGGCTTTGCACCATGCGCGGCTCGCCGGCTGGCAGACGGCCCAGCCGTTCGACCTCGTGAAGGCATACATCTTGGGTCCCGAGCCTGCAGACGAGCTGGTGCGCACACTCGACCGGCTGATGCCGGAGCTGTCTCATCCTCTTCGTCTGCTCGTTCGCGCGCGGCTGCTGGCGATGCTCGACCGATCAGACGAGGCCTGGCCGGCTGCGCTAGAGGCGAGCGAGCGCCTGCTCGAGCTGACCGGCGACGACGGGGGCGAGGGGGAACTTGGCCAGGCCGCCGCCGTCGCCGGCGACCACGAGACTGCGGCCCGCTACCTGCGCGTCTACTGCGACAGGCTCGAGAGGCTGCACCGTCTCAACAACCTCTCGTCGTATGCGCCGATGCTCGGTCGCTCGCTCTGCGCGCTCGGCCGCTATGACGAGGCGGAGCGGCTGGCCGAGCAGGGCCGCGACCTTGGGCACGACGAAGATCTGTTGACGCAGGCACTGTGGCGCCAGGTGCAGGCGCGCGTTCTCTCCCAGCGCGGTGCTCATGCCGACGCTGTTCGGCTTGCACGCGAGGCAGTCGAGTACACGAAGCGGTCCGACGGACTGAACCTGCAGGGCGACGCGCTTTGCGACCTCGCCGAGGTTCTCGCCGCCGCCGGCCGCGGCGACGAGGCGGCCACTACGCTCGAGCAAGCACTCGACCGCTACGAACGCAAGCGCAACCTCGCCACGGCGCGCCGCGTGCGGGAACGGCTCGCCGAGTTGCAGCCGGCGTAGCGCTGCGCGCGCTCTGCGTAACGAGAACCTGTTCATTGAATGCCCTCTCTAGCGAAGGAGGTGGTCGGCTTCGCGCCCGCGCGGGCAACGCCGACTACCTGTTTGCAGGAACTTTCTGCGCCGGAGGTCAAGCTCCGGTGCGCGGAGTAGGTGATAAGGCTGTGTCGCGAGACGCCGCGCGTGCCCGCGAGTGCCCGCCAGTCCCAAAATGTACCCGTCTCGTACCCGCGGAGAATCGAAATCTCGCCATCACAGGCAACACAACATGCCTATTTGCAGGGCTTTTGTGCAAGCCCTCTGACGGACTCGAACCGTCGACCCCCTCCTTACCATGGAGGTTTCGAGGCGTCACGCGCGTACACGCACGATCATTCGCGACTCACTTTCACCTGCAAATCGGGATGTTGCAGGCGGTCGAGATGCGTCGCGAGACGTCACGCGTGTCGTTTCTGATGTGTCCGTTTCGTGTCCGCGCAGCGTTGACGAAGCGGACAACGGTAGGCCGCTGGCGGACGAGGGCTACCGGTCGACTGAAGTTTGGACGCTGTCGGCTTCGCCCGGCTGCAGGAGCCCTGACTCGTAGGCGAGGACGACCGCCTGCACGCGGTCGCGCAGGTTCAGCTTCCCAAGGATCCGTGATACATGCGTCTTCACGGTCGCGTCGCCCACGTAGAGCTCACTGGCGATCTCAGCGTTCGAGAGCCCGCGCGCGACGAGTCGGAGCACATCGAGCTCGCGTGGACTGAGCGCCTCGAGTTCTGCCGGCCGAGTATTCGAGGGCGGACGGCGCGCGAACTCCTCGATCAGGCGCCTCGTGATCGAGGGGGCGAGGAGCGCCTCGCCCGCTGCGATCACGCGGATGGCCGTTACGAGCTGTTCGGCAGGAGCGTCCTTGAGGAGAAAACCGCTCGCGCCCGCGCGCAGCGCTTCGTAGACGTATTCGTTCAGGTCGAACGTGGTGAGGACGAGAACGCGCGTCTTGCCGGCGAGCTGCCGCGTCGCCTCGAGGCCGTCGAGCCTGGGCATCCGGATATCCATCAGCACGACGTCAGGACGAAGGAGAAGGCCGGCCTCGACTGCCTCGCCACCGTCCCCGGCTTCGCCGACGACCTCCAGGTCGGACTCGGACTCGAGGATCTTGCGAAAGCCTGTGCGGACCAGCTCCTGGTCGTCCGCGATGAGGATCTTGATGGTCATGTGGGTAGCCGCGCGCGCACGGTGTATCCGCGCCCACCGTTGCTTCCACTCTCCACGGTGCCGCCGACGAGGGCCGCACGCTCGCGCATGCCGACGAGGCCGTGCCCGCCGACGCGGCCGTCAACGGCGCCTCGACCGTCGTCGCTGATCTCGATCTCGACCTCCCCGGGCCGGTAGCGGACGACGACCTGCGCGGAGGCTGGCCCGGCGTGCTTGAGCGAGTTCGTGAGCGCCTCCTGCACGATCCGGTAAGCGGACAGGTCAACGCCCGGCGGAAGTTGCTTCACCTCTCCCTCGAAGTGAAGCTCGACCGGTAGACCCGCCTCGCGTACCCCCTCGGCGAGGACGTCGAGATAGGCAAGGCTCGGTCGCGGGGCGAGCGCGAGCTCGCGGTCCTCCTTGCGAAGTATCCCCAGGAGTCGGCGCATCTCGACGAGCGCCTGCCGGCCGGTCGTCTCGATCGAGCCGAGCGCCTCGCGCGCCGACGCCTGCTCGCCCTCGAGCACACGCTCCCCGGCCTGGGCCTGCACCACGATCACGCTGATCGCATGCGCGACGATGTCGTGCAACTCGCGGGCGATCCGGACGCGCTCCTCGGCAACCGCGAGCCGGGCCTTCTGCTCACGCTCCCGCTCCAGGCGCTCGGCGCGATGGGCCAGGAGGTTGGACTGGATCCGCTGGCCGCGTAGGGCGAAGCCGACTCCGTAGGCGGCGGCAAGCATGAACCAGGCCGGCAGGGTGTCCTCGACCCCGGCCTCACCCAACAGGAGGTCGGCGAGATCGCCGACGAAGACGGCAGCGCCGCCAAGCGCGCCGACGATGAGCGCGCGACGGCGTTCGGCATGGGCGCCGAGGGAGTAGAAAACGACGAGCAGGGCGATCCAATGCTGGAACGGTGGTTGGTCAGAGCGGGTGTCGTCGATGAGCGCGATCTGGAGCCCGATCGAGGCGAGCACGATCGCAAAGACGGCGGTCGGCGCCCGTCGCCGCCAGGCGAGCGGGACGGTGATGAGGAGGAGGAGGACGGCGTTCGCGAGGCGCGGGCCGGGGATGCCGTCGTCGAAGAGAGGGTCGGCCCAGATCTCGTACTGCGCGGTTGCCGCGAGGGCGAACGCAAGCAGGGCGTCAACGAGGCTGCCCGCATGCGCTTCCGCCCACCGGCGTGCATTCATGCAAGGACGGTAGCGCGCCCGTTCGCAACGCGCATCCGTCGAACTGATGACCAAGAGGGGCCAGGATCCCCCTTGCGGCCGACCCCCCAATCCGGATTCGGGCCGACGACGAGCGGGCCGAAACATCCTAACGTCGAGCCAAGTCAAAGTCTAAATGGAGGTCGAAAATGTACGAGCGAATTCTGCCGCGGCTGGGAGCAGTGAGCGGCGCCATCTCTGTCGCGTTGATCTTCGGACTCGCAACGACAGGGAGCGACGCGTCGAACGTAATCGCGGGGGAGCTAATCGGGCTCCTTCTCCTCATCCCATTCCTGGGCTATCTCTGGAGCGTGCTGCGCCACGCCGACGGCCCAGGCGGCTGGCTCTCGGCGACAGCGTTCGGCGCTGGGCTCGTCGGCGTCACCATGAAGCTCGCCAGCATCGCCCCCGGCTGGGCTGCGCGCGACTTCGGGGAAGCGACTTCGACTCACAAGGCGCTCGAACGGATAAACGAGGCCTCCTTCATCGCCCAGATGCTTCCCGACGGCGTGATGCTCGCAGCGATCGCGATCGTGACGCTCAAGACGCATGCGCTACCCCGCTGGCTGGGCTGGCTCGCCGCAGCAGCTGCACCGCTGCTCGTCGTGAACGGCATGTTCCTCGACGCGGACTTCGGGCCAGCCTTCCTGCTCTTCCTGCTGTGGACGCTGCTCGCAAGCGTCGTCCTCACCGTCCGGCCGAGCGGCGTCCGGTTCCACGCCGAACCGGTCCCGGTGCAACCGTGAAGTCGACCTCGGAGCGAAACGTGCTGTGGAGCAGCGCAGCCGCGATCACGGCCGGCGTCCTGCTCTTTCTCTCGAACCTGTTTAGCGAGTTCCTGCTCCCAGGGGAGAAGGACGGTGAAATCGTCCGCCTCGGTCTCGGCCTCGTCTACATCGCCGCCTACGGCGTTGGAGCTGTGGCGCTCGTCCTCGCGCTGCGCGGACTCAGCACGCTTCACCGTAGGCGGGGCGAGCTCACGCGAGCCGGTCACAACGGGCTACGTGTCGCGGCCGCCGGAGCGGCGTTCCAGGCGCTCTTCGCGGCTGTGTACTTCGCAACGGCCGCCGCCACGGGGGATGCAGTCGATGCGGCATTCTTCCTCTACGCGCTCGGCTTCCTCCTCCTGATCGGGGGAAGCCTCACGGCGGGGGTCTCGATGATCCGGACAGGGGTTCAGCGCCCCGTGGGTGCGCTGTTGCTCGTGGCAGGAGCCATGGCGATCGTCACTATCGTCACCCCGGCGCCCGTCCACGACGTCGGCCTCTTCCTGTTCGACGCGGCCTGGATCGGTGTGGGGCTGGTGCTGATTCGGCCGGTGAGATCGGGCTCGGTGGGCCGCCGAATGCTGGGCTGGAGCTCGGCCCGATGAGCACGCCGTACATCGTCGAGACATCGGGTTTGACGAAGTGCTTCGGCGAGCGGGTCGCTGTGGACAATGTCGAACTGCACGTGCCGCGCGGCTCCGCCTTCGGCTATCTCGGACCGAACGGCGCCGGGAAGACGACGCTGATCCGGATGCTGCTCGGCCTCACTCAGGCCACAGCCGGCACGATGCGCCTGCTCGGGCGTCCGGTGCCGTCCGAGCGGGCAGTCGCGCTCGCACGCGTCGGCGCGATCGTCGAGGAGCCCCGCTTTCATGGTCACCTGACCGGGCGCGAGAACCTCACGGTGATCGCGGCCGCGCGCGAGCCGGACGCGCACGACCGGATCGAGGGAGCGCTGGCCCGCGTCGGGCTCGCCAACCGGGCGGACGAGCGCGTGAAGCGCTACTCGCTCGGCATGCGCCAGCGACTCGGCGTCGCGCGCAGCCTGCTCGCCGACCCCGAGCTGGTGATCCTCGACGAACCAACGAACGGGCTCGACCCGGCCGGCATCCACGAGTTCCGCGACATGATCAGGGGGTTCGTCACGGAAGGCCGAACGGTACTCCTCTCCTCCCACCTCCTCGACGAGGTCGAGAAGATCTGCGATCAGGTCGCGATCGTCGACCGGGGTCGCGTGGTCATGCAGGGCTCGATCGCGGAGCTGGCCGCGGGCGGCGAGCAGTCGATCCTGATCGCCACGAGCGACGACGAGCGCGCGCTCGCGATCCTCGCCGATCATCGCGCGGTCGCGTCGGCGTCGCCCGCAGCGGACGGGATCCGCGTACGGCTGCGGACCGACGCGGAAGCGGAGGCCGCCTCTGACGATGTCGGCCGCCGCATCGTCTTGGCCGGCCTTGCGATTCGACGCTTCGAGCCGGCGCGCATGTCACTCGAGCGGCGCTTTCTGGAGATCACATCCCGACTGGAGGACGCAGCATGAGCACGACCACTGTCGCCGCAGAGCATCCGTCCGCACGCAAGCGAGCTCGCTGGTCGCCCCGGCTTATGACGGCCGAGCTCCTCAAGCTCCGCAAGCGCCGCGGGCTCGTCGTCTCGACGCTCGCCCTCACGGTCGTGCCGATGCTGGTCGCGTACACCGTCCTCGTGATCCTGCACGCAACGACGCCTGACTCGCACGGACCGCCCGGGAGCATGGAGAACTTCGGCGGAGCGATGGAGCTGCTCACCCAGTTGAGTGCCGTAGCGGCGATCCTGGTCGGGACGACGCTCGGAGCGGGAGACCTGGGCGCCGGCGTCTTCCGCGAGCTCGTCGTCACCGGCCGTTCGCGGCTCGCCCTCTTCGCGGCACGCGTGCCCGCCGGCGTCGCGCTGCTGGTCCCGCTCGTGGGCGCCGCCTTCGCGGTCGCGGCGACGGCGGCGACACTCCTCGCCGGGACCGCTGAGGCGCCGAGCGGAACCCTGCTCGCGCATTCCGCCGGCTGGCTCGCGCTCGTGACCGCCCCGAGCTTCGCGCTCGCGCTCGGCGTCTCCTCCTTGCTGGGCTCGCGCGGAACCTCGATTGGCATCCTGCTCGCGTGGCAGCTGGTCGCCGTGCCCCTGCTCCTCCAGGTCGGGATCCTCGGCGTCCTCCGTGAAGGATTCGTCGAGGCGGTTACGAACCGGCTCGCTCCCGCGGCCCTGGTGGAGGGCAGTGTCGCGGTTCCGATGTCCCTCGGAGCCGCCGCAGCCGTGATCGCGGCGTGGATCGCCGTGCCGCTGGCCGTCGGTGCGTGGCGGACCTGCGCTCGCGATGCCTGAGCACCTCGCAGGGTGAGGGGCCGCTCGGGGATCGCGTTCAAGGCGTGGGCCGCGATCCTCATTGCCGTCTTCGGTGTCGCCTTCTTCGGGCTTACGTCCCTCGTCATCGCCTGGTTCGAGGATGTCGAAGGCGTTGCCGGGCCCGTCACCGATCTCGGCTACGGCGTTCTATTCGGAATCATCCTGACGACGGGGCTGCTCGTCCAGCTCTGCCGTCCCGAGGAAAAGATCGCAGGAGTCCAACAGGCCTTGCTCGTGATCCCCGCACTGGTCGTCGGCTCGGCGATCGCCTCCGACTCCCAGGATCTCGTCCCGGCGCTGATCCTGCTGCCTGCAATCGGGATCCTGCTCGCGCTTCATCCTGCCCGAGAGGAGTTCTTCAGAAGAGGCGGCGTTCCGAGCCGGACACTCCTCGCGATCACGGTCATCGGTGCCGTCCCGCTCGTCGCCTACGCGCTGGACATGGGGGCGCAGGCGCGAGACCTGGCCGGCCCTCCACACCACGTGCAGCGCTTGTCGACGATGGCCGCCATGGCCCTCGCCATCGTGCTGACCGGCCTGCTTGCCGCGCTTCGGACGCGAGGATGGAGGATCCCAGCGTGGAGCGCGGGCACGGCGGCGATCGTCTTCGGGCTCGCGTCGGTCGCCTTCCCGGATCAACCGGGCGCCGGGGGGCGTGGATGGGGAGGCGTGGCTATCGCGGGAGGTGTGCTGTTCATCGCAGTGGCCGAATGGGAGGTCAGGAGGGCGACGGCCACGAATGAGCCTAGCTCGAGGGACTCGTCTGCTTCGTGATCCCCTCACTGCAGAGAGGGGATCGCCGTTCCGCCTGACCAGACAACGAATCAGGACTCTTTGCAGGGTCTTCGTGGCCTCGCGTGCTCGCCGCCGCCCTGCGGACATGCGTCAGGAAGCGTCGGAAGACGTCGCGATGCGTCGCGCGTACCGCAGCTGTGTCCGGAATGTGTCCGTGTGTTCAACGGGCAGACAACAACAAAGTGCTGTTTTGCAGGCACTTTAGACAAGCCCTCTGACGGACTCGAACCGTCGACCCCTTCCTTACCATGCGGACCCTGAGGCAACTAGTCGCAACCGGTGGCAACGGTTTCGGCTTGTTGAGCCGTTTCTAGGGCCTGCCCACTTGCCACCGGTTGCCACTGGTTGCGACCGCTCGGCTCCATAAACGCTCCATCCTCGCCAGCGCAATCCCTGGCGAGAACAGGGTTTCCGGCGCCGAGCACTCCCAATTCTGTGAGCGACCACTTCACTGATTGAGGGGGTCAACGCAGAGCCGTGCTCTTAGCGGACGAGTCGATACATACCGCGGCTCGCGTCGTGGCTTCAGATTGCATCGGCGACGACCGCGACCGCCGCAATCGCCGCGATCGCCGCGTGCACGCCCGCCGGCACTCGCCAGCGGTGCTCGGCAAACGGGTTCGCCCCGCGGCGCCACTCATAGGTCTGCACCGCGGACAGCGCCAACATCACGGCGAGGTTGGGGTAAACGACCATGACCGTCATCGCTGGCCCGCACAGCGGGATGCAGCGAACCCCAAACGCGCCACCGGCCTCGATTGCGCGCCACGTCGCGCGCCAACTGCGCTGGGGGAGCGCCGGCCGGCTTCCGCAGCGCAGCGCGGTCCTTTTCCGTAGGCGCGAACCCTGCCAAAGCGCCGCGCCAGCGGCCGTCGCCGCGAGCAATTGGGTCTCCGTGCCGCGCAGGAGAAGGAGAGTCTGCGCGACAACGAGTCCAATGCCGAACGCAGCCCAGATCGTCGCGAAGCCGAGCACGTAGCCGGCCGCCGCGCGTTGGCGTCGGCTCCAGAACGACGTCCGGGCGACATGGTCGGCCGCAGGGGCGACGAACGGGAGCATCATCGCCGCCACCATGAGCAGGAGCGCAGGTGCGCCGATCCCATGCCCGGCCGCGCTCGCCGACGCGTGCTCGTGATGATGGGCGGCGTGCGGGTTGGGGTTCGACGAGAAGTGGATCGCGACGACGCCCGTCCACGCACTCGCCGCGAGCATGTACACCCACCATCCCGGATGAGCTGTCCGGGTGCGGGCGAGGCTTGCAGTTAGCGTCACTCAACGTAGACGCGAATGCTGCCGACCTGCACGTCCCCCCTCGCGGGCTCGCCCGACCGGCGGGTCTCCTCCTCGGCCGCGGGTTTGGGAACCTCGGCGTCGAACGTCACGTCGACGCGCGCCGGGTCCCAACGTCCCTCGTTGTAGAGTCGGCGGGCGATCTCGGTGATGTCGTACGACTGCGTCATCCCATGCCCCTCTGTGGATGCGAGCTCGAGTCCGAACGGGGCGAAGAGCCCAGCCTTCAGGTTGGGATAGTCGGACGCGTGTTCGCCCTCGGGGACGTTGACGTAGACGCCGTACAGCCCGTACGGGACGTCCGTCCCAGTGACTCGCTCCAGCTGAAGCAGCACGCGCCGGTCGAGCGCGAGCTCCGTCGCGGCCGTCGTGACGTCGCGCCGCTCGTCGAGGACGCCCGCTGCCTGCGCCCGCTTCGACAGCTGCCATTCATCGGGCGGCTGTAGCCCGACGGCGTGCGTCGCGCCTGGGGCGAGCGGGACGGCCTCGTCCGTTGCTCCGATCAACTCTGGCTGGGCGGGCTCTTCCACGGCAACCTCCAGCGGTGCTGGGACGACGACCCGGCGACGCTCCTCCCCGGGCGGAGGAGTGACGTCGTCATACACATACCCGATCTCGAACGTGTTCAGCACGTCGCGCACGCGATGCAACGCTCGCCCGGCCGGATCGGGAAAGTCGAACGTGGTGTCGAGCCAGACGTCGTCGCCGGGGTTCCGACGCTGTGGGTCGTCTTGGGCGAGCCAGACCTCCCACACGCGGTCGATGTTCGCGTGGTGCAGCCAGAACAGTGGATCCAGCGCCGCCGTTCTCGGATCTCCCAAGAGACCTCCGATTCCGGAGTGGACGACGTTGTGCGGCGTTCCCTCGACCTCGCCCGTCTGATCGGCTCCGAACTGCTGGGGCCGGTCGACGCGGCCGGACCCGAACCCGAAGCCGGCGCTGCCAAGGATTTCGAATCGCGGCGTCGCGAGCGCCGTCGAGATGTCCCTCCGCTCGCGGTTCAACGCGGACGTGAGCCGCCCGTCCACCCACAGCGGGTTCGACGGGTCGGCCGGCTGGAGAAACTCCCGAGGCACTGACCACGTCGTCTCGTCCTGCGAGGTGTAATCCCAGTACGGAAGCCGCCAATCGGGCTTGCGGATCACGTGAGACAGGATCTTCTCGAACTGCCTCAGGTACATCCGGTGCCACGGCAGGAAGAACCAGTTCTGGTGCTGGCACCAGTCCCAGTCGGGGTTCTGCCGGTTCACCTCGCCGTCCCGCGCATGGATCGCGGCCTGGTAGGAGAGGCTCCACGGGTTCGACGCATCGAGCTTCGCCATCTCGCGGAAGCCCTCGCCATAGTCGCGGAGCTCGGCAGGGATCCCGTCGGAGCGATCGAGCGTCGAGACCGCACGACGGACGGGGACGTTCGAGCCTTCCATGACAGGCCTCCCTCGGGTCGCTCACGTTCGGGGGTGCAGGTTCAGCCGGAAATTTCCTCGTCCGTCGGTGCCGGACGAGAGGCACGATCGTGACGGCCGGAAGCGGGTGCGTCAAGGCACTCGGAGCAGGGGGCATGCGGGAGTGTGCTTGACACGGGAGATTTCCGCGCGAACACTGACCGGAGCGCCCGTGATCGACGCGAGAGGAGGCAATCATCGGAAGCGACTTCACGTTCGTTCCGTCAAGTGAGATTGCCACAGTCGGCTTCGTGGGTCTGCTCGAGTACCTCGAGGACGACGACCTCCTCGAAGCCGCTGGCATCCTGTGCTTCCGGCGCGAGGAACCGTGGAGCGACACACCGTTCTACTACGTGCTCGTCGGCGAGGCGCTCCTTCGCGCGAAGGAGGATGCGCCCACCGCGATCTCCGAGCTGACGCGCGACGACCTCTTCGACCTGCTCGGCATCCACGAAGACACGGCGGCCGATCGGCTACCCATCGGCGCCGAGCCTCATCGTCCGGCGGTCGCGTTCGACGAGGACGGGTCGTTCAGGGGCGTCTGGCTCGAGCGCAACCTCGCGCATGCCGCACCGCCTACCGCCGAATCTGCGTCTGGGTCCGCGGAGCCTGCGTTCCCTCCTTTGACGGCGCCGGATGCCCCCTTTCCTGATGCAGAGCCCGAGGCTGAGCCCGTCTACGGTGGTGGCGGAGACGAAGCCGAGCCGGTCGCCGCCAACGGTGGTGGCGGAGGGCACCGCGGCGACGGAGAGCCGGAGAAGGATCCCATGTTCCGTCGGACGCCTCACATCGACTTCTCCGCTGACGACCCGCTCGAACGCGGTCAGGACTTCCAGGCACGTGTCTACCTCGACGCTCTCGCTGCCCGACGGGGCGAGACCGTCCGTGAGGTGCTCATCGCCGACCTCCCGGACGACCTCGAGACGCTCGACTTCGACGTCATGGTGGTTGCGAGCGATCACTTCGACATCACGGGGGAGAGCACCAAGCCGCTCGTCGTCCACCGCGAAGCGGAGCGTTCGGAAGATGTGCCGTTCGACCTGCGCGTGCGGGACGACTCTCCGCTCGATCAGCCCGCGGCGCTGAGCGCCTACTTCACGTACCACCACAGGCCGTCGGGCCGTGTCCAGCGGGCGGTCGACGTTGCCGGCGCTGCGGCACCTGCGCCAGTCGAGGATGAGCGGGAGCCGGTCGCTCCCGACGACCTGGCGGTCGACGCGCGCGCCATTGCGGCGGACGTCACGGTTCAGGTCGTCGGCACGCCGGCCAACGACGGCAAGTCGTTTCGCGTGAAGCTGTACACGACGCTTCTGCCCGACTTCAGGATGACCGAGCCCGAAAAGTGGAACTTCCCGGAGAAGACGGACGTCATCGTCAGCGGGATGATGAGCCAGTTTTCGCTGTCGGGCGCGTCCGCCGAGGACAGGCAGGCATCGCTCATCGGCGCCGGGAGCGTGCTCTGGGAGGAGGCAGCTCCGGAGTGTTTTAAGGAGCTCTTCTGGCAGTTAATTGACGACGGGAACCCTCCGCGCACGATCTACATCGTCTCGGCGGAGCCGTACATCCCGTGGGAGATCATGTGCCCGAACCGCACCCGGCCGGATGGGTCTCGGGAGGAGCGCGAGGCGCTCGGGGCGGAGATCGTCGTCGGCCGGTATGCCCACCCGGGAAACAGGTCACCGAAGCAGAGCGGTGCGATTGACGACAGCTACATCCTCGCGGGGACGAAGTACATCCGTCAGCCGAAGCTGAAGAAAGCCGCGGACGAAGCCAAGTGGGTGGCCGAGCGCTTCGCCGGCGAGATCGTCACGCCGGGCGAGCGTGTGCGACTCGACCAGATGCTCGCAGCGCGACCCGTCGGTCTCCTCCACGTCGTCGCCCACGGCAAGTCGACACAGGGCGCCCCGCAACAGCTGGTCCTGGACGACGACAAGATCTTCAACGCCCTGCAGGTGCGTGCGATGAAAGGCCTCGTCGCCGCCTGCGAGAAGCAGGCGCCGCTCGTGTTCCTGAACGCGTGCGACGTCGGGCGAGCGCAGCCGTCACTCGTTGGCGCCGGCGGGTTTGCATCGGAGTTCATCAGGGCGGGAGCACGCTGCGTGATCGCCCCCTTGTGGAGCGTCGACGACACCGTGGCGCACGACGTCGCCGTCGGCTTCTACCAGGCGGCGCTCGATGATCCGCTCCGGCCGTTCGCTGACATCCTCAGGGAGATTCGTGCCAAGGCGTACGCTCCTGGCGGCGAGGACACCCACGCCGCGTACTCGTTCTACGGCGACCCCCTAACGTCCCTCGGCCCACCTCAGTAGAGCGTTACGCTGGGACGAGGTTCGCGTCTCTTGACGATGGCGGCTTCGCGCTTCGTGCCGGCATCCCCACTTTCGACCTCTCGCGTTTCAGGTGCGAGCCTGACGATGATCGACCGCCACTACGGCCACCTCGCCGCGACGGCCGCGAGCATGCGATCCGGCTGCTCGATGAGCTGAGCTCCGAACAGCGTCCACCGTGGACGCTGGTGACGCCGCGTGGACGTCGAAGCAACGATCGGCCGCCAGCGCTGGCAACGGAAGCACGAGCTAAGCAGGGAAGAAGCGGAAGCCCTCTGACGGACTCGAACCGTCGACCCCCTCCTTACATCGGTTGCCGTGGGTTGCCACCGGTTGCGGATCGGCTTGTTTGAGCGGTTTTTGGGGTCGTCCCATTTGCCACCGGTTGCCACCGGTTGCGCCCGCTGGGCTCCATAAACGCTCCATCTCCGTGCGCGCATTCGTGCCCGAGCGACAGCGGCTCTCTGGATCGCGTCTCGTCGATGTCACCAGCCCCCGTCCTTCAAATACGCGCTGTAGCGCTCGGAACTCCGAAGGAGGTACGCACGCCCTTCGACCACGAACCCGTCCAGCTCGTGATCTGCGGTGTAAGCGTCGAGGTCGGTCATGTTGTTGATGAACCCCTTCCCGTTGAAGTTGAGAGAGGTGTTGCACAGGACTCCGTATCCGGTGCGTGCTTTGAAGGCAACGAGCAGATCGTAGAGCTGGGCGTTCGTGCTTGGGCTCACCGTTTGGAGTCGGGCTGTGCCGTTCACGTGCGTTACTGCCGCCAGCGCGTCCGTGTTGGCCCGATAGGTGTACAGCATGAACGGGCTTTCGTGGTCGCAGCCGAACCACTGCGCTGCATCGGCTTCGAGACAGACAGGCGCGATGGGTCGGAACTGCTCGCGCTGCTTAATCTTGTTTAGACGCACCCTCGTGCTGTCCTCGAATGGCGCGGCGAGGATCGACCTATTGCCAAGAGCGCGAGGGCCGATCTCGTACCTGCCGTTCGCCCAGGCGAGGATTAGGCCGCTACTCAGCATGTGGGCGCACTCCTCGTAGCTCGCGCGTCGGACGTCGTAGCGGCCGGGAACAACGGGTGAATCCATCTCAAACGGCAATCCGGAGTAGACGTTCCATTCGATCTTGGCATCGCCCGTGAAGTGGAGTTGAGCGTCAATCGCCGTCCCGATTGTCGAACCGGAATCATTGGCAACGGGGGGCACAAAAACGTCGGAGAAGATGTCCGTCTCCCTCCACTTCGTGTTCCAGTCACAGTTCAGACCGCAACCTCCGGCGATGACCAACGGCAGACCTTTGCGCAAGTTCGTTTTCGCAAAGTGGTGGAAAGTCTCGAAGATCCGGTCGCTAAAGATGCCGGCGAAGTTTCGGAATTCCGTGTCATCTACGCCTACGTTGTAATACGCGGATGACTCGAGTCGGTCGTAGAGGTCAAGCCGGACGTGTTCAGAGGATAGGAGGAAGGCCATCAATTCCTCCTCCTCAGCGGTGGGCGTGCTCCTTCGGGCGAAGGACGCGAGCGCCATCAACTTGCCCGCATCCGACCAGCGGGAGAACGGCGCGTTCTTCGGGAAAGTCGGATCTGCCAATCCGTAGATCGACATATACCGGTTTCCCGGTTCGTTCATCACGTCGCCGATCAACGTGACATTCACGTCTCGATCGATCTCATAGAACGCGCCGATCGCCCCTCCCACACAAGTGCGTAGCACGGCGAACCCTGCGAAAACGGTGACATGCCGAATCCGCAGAGCAGGTGGGACCTCTCGTGGGAGGAGGAAAAAAACGGGACCGACTTTCCGAAAAAACGTCGACGGTCCACGGAATTTCCGTGCTTCGCGACGCCGCGATACCCAACATGGAACGGTGACCCGGTCGGGCGCGCCTCGCGCGGCCACCAGCCTGCAGTGCAGACGACGTCGGGCACTTCCTCTAGCCGGCCAAGGCGTCGAGCAGGTCGCGGCTGGCGATCGGGGTGTACCGCCAGTTGGAGTCCTTCTCCGCTTCAACGGAGAAGACGAGGCGACCGTCGCGAAGGTGGGCGACGGCTCCGTCGTGACCAGGATTGTACGACAGGATGTTCACGGCTCGATCCTCGGCGCTCTCTCGGATCTTCCTCAGTGCGCAGTCAAAGGCGTCCTGTTTGAGCGGTGATTTGGCTGAATGATGTGAGGGCGGGGCGCGGGGCATGCCGCGAGCGGACATGAAGCGCGCTCAGTTCGGAGATCGCTGGTAGGTCCGTGTGATCCAGTCTCCCTGCCAGCTCCCGGGATCGCGAGTGCCAAAGATTGAATTGGAGCTGCATCGGCAGATGTGGGATTGGTGTGGGATCCCAGTCGAGGCGTTCGTACACAAGGCGTCCGTCGACGCTCCAACGGATCGCAGTTGAGGTCCACTCGATCGCATACTCGTGAAAGTCCTCGCTTGCATCGAAGCCGAGGTCGATGAGAGCTGGAGTGCCTCGGTAGCCGTACTCCATCCTCGCGCCCTCAAGGCCGGGGTTGTAGAAGACGTTGACGAGCATCTTGCGCGTGTCTTTGCCGAGAAACTCGATGTCGATTTCTTGCCTGGGTGAGTTGCGCTGCAGGAAGACGCCGGTAATCAGCCCGGGCGCTCCCGCCGGGCGGACCTTGGCTACAAACCGCCCATAGCGGTATTGCTGGCGACTGCAAAGTGCGCCGGACGTGAAGCCACGGACTGGCGTACGTTCCCTCCGAAGCGTCAATCGAAGTGTCTGATCGGACTCGAAGGTGACGTTGCGAGGCGTGAAGAGGGCAAGGTTGCTTGGGAATGTGTCGTCCCTGAGCGTCCAGAGCGCGTGGTCGACGCCGGTGAAGTGGTGTTCAGTCTCTTCCTCCATCGGCTCTGCTTCCTCGGCGACGCAGATACCCTGCCACCTCTCTGAGGCGATGATCCACGGAGAGGGGTCGCGCTTGAGTTCTTTAGCAGCGACTACACTTTGGCGGTCGCGTGCTGCGAGCCTGCGCTGGTCGCGATCGCAGCAAGTGGGGTACGGATCGATCGGGTAGGCGCAGCTAAGGAAGCCGCACAATTTCCTCCACTTATCTGGTTCTTGGCTCTTGAGTGTCAAGACGCTGGCCGAGGGGCGAAGCGCATCCGCCAAGGAAGTCCACTCCGACAGCGCGCGATCCGGGTTGGCGGTGATGATGAAGCGGGCTCCTGGGTATATGCGTGCCAGTTCGGTGTAGTGATCGGACGTCAAAGCCCCGATGTTGACGTAGGCATCGAAGACTCGGCCCCGCTTTCTCCCGAACAACGCGTTGCGTTCGCTCGTTGGCAGGTCGGTGAGGTCGCTGCAGCAGCGATAACCCAGCATCGAAAGCGCCATCGCGAGCGCGGTTAGGCCAGAGTCGGGCTCGCCTGCCGCAAAGACGGGCGATGATCCCGCCCTTAGTGTGGCAAGCAATGGTTTCTCGCCGGTCAAGGCGCCCACCCGCGAGAGCACTGGAAGAATTGAGTACAAGTTCGACGATGGACAATCTGCTCGTTGCTGAACGATCGAGCGGCGCGTGGCGAAGACCTGCATCGCTTCGAACCGACGATTGATCCACGCGTCGACCGGACCGCAGACGGGTAGTGCATCGAGCAGCTTCCTGGCGCCTGCTCTCGAGAGTACGTACCCGGACAAATGCCACAAGCCGCCGAGCGGTTTGAACAGTGAGCCTGAAATTGGTACGAAGCGCGTTCCGGTCTTCACTTCCTTATAGGAGACGTACAGAAGGTCGAACGCGGAACGCTCGGCACGACTCCAAACGAGATCCGACCACGCCTCGTCAAGATCCCGGCAGAACCCGCGTCGAAAGTAGGTGTCGTCCTCAAGAATCAGCGAGTAGTCGGAGTCGCCTGCGGCGACCCGCTCCCAGACCGCGATGTGCGATAAGGCGACAGCGATTTCCTGGTCTGTCATCTCGACGGGCCAGGACTCGGCATCGAAGTACTCCTCGAGAAGCGGGTGAGGGTCGACAAAGAGTTGATCCGCAAGGCTGTAGTTGGGTCTGACCCGGCTCGGATCCACCAAATTCTCCCTACGCCGTGCGTCCACTGCCCGAAACCGGGTTGCCAGAGCACTGGCAGACTTTCCGCTGTTGTCGGTCAGGCGGGCGAGCTCGTAGCACATGCGATCCCACCGCTCGCTATGCCTTTCGAGGTTTATGACATAGATGCGCTCGATGCCCGCACGTGATCGACCGGACGACCCGATCGCTTCGCATGTCGGTTTCCGCTCCAGGATGCGCGCGCCGAGTAGTGCCCGGTACGCGAGGCGGGCCAATGCGTCGCTGGAGTTCTGGTCGTTCACGTCTCTACGCGCGTTCGTGCGAGGGTTTGTGGTTTAGCGCAGAACGCTGCGGATCCCAACGGCGCCAGTTGCGCTCGTCGTCGCGGTAGCTCAAAGGCCAACGACTCGAAGCGACCTCGTCCCAATCCGACAAGAGCAGGAAGTCGCGTGCTCCAGCCTGGCTCGCTTCAACGCTAAGAGCATGTCTGACGAGGCACCGGGTCAGGTTTCCTGGCCCGGTCGTCGCCTGCACATCGAGACGCAGGCCGCTGTTTCCGATAAGGAGAGATGTGGCGCGGGCCAGCGCCAGTCGGACGATCGGATGGAAGGGCGGCGCGACTAACGGATTGTTGTTGACATAGAAGATCCAGCTTGAAGCGCTCTCTTGAGGCTCTCGAAAAACCTCTCCGGGCACCATGCCATCACTCACGACGTCGTAACACAGGGGCTGGACCTTCAGCCTCCCGCCGTTGAAGCAGGAGCGAAGCCCGACACCCTTGTACACGTCGTCAGCATCGACGTAGAGGCCGCCGTATCTGAAGATGTAGCAGAGGCGAAAGTAGTCCGATCGCATAGCTGGATGCGGACACCGAGTGAACGCATGGGCAAGAGCGCTGCCGAGCGAAGTAGCGATGCACCGCTCGGCGCTCGCGTCATCGAACAGGGTGTACGTCAACCCAGCCGCGGCCGCGGCCGATCGCCAACTATCTAGGCACTCGGATACGTCGGCGGGTATCGCCGACGCGTTGTCCCAGAACTGCATGATCGTGGTCGGTATTTCGTTTGCGGGAGGCGAGGGAGTGTGGTGCGATGCTTCCCAGAGCAGCTCGCGCACGTAGTTCGATCGAAGGCGATCGTCGTCGGCAACGCGTTCGGCGTCGACGGTCGCGGGAGGTGGACGCCTACTCAACTCGCGAACTCCTCTCCATGACCAGCGTCTGCTCGCAGAGCTGCACCACTGAGGGCCAGCCGACAAACGGTCTCGAGCTCTGCAACGGAGCATTCCGGGCATGTGCCGTCGTCAGCGAGCTCGGCGTGCCCGTGGTCTCGGTGTGCTGATCCATCTGTCGAGTCTAGGTGGGAGTACTTGGTGATCTGAAGGCCAACCGGGGAGGGAGACCAATGCAGCAGGGCCAGGTGTTTCAGCTCAAGCGCACGGGGCGGGACGGCGAGCCGCAGTGGGCATACCGCTACCGTGCCGGCGGCCGCAACTCGCAACGTGTCCAGCGAGGCGGCTTCGCAAGCAAACATGACGCAGTGGACGCGCTCGAGCGTGCGCTCGACCGCGTCCGGCGCGAGCAGCGGATCCCACGCAGCCTGACCTTCATCGAGCTCGTCGAGGTCTACCTCGCACAACACGACGTCCAGCCGGTGACGATCGAAAAGCTGCGCTGGTTGCTCAGCAAAGCAATTGCAGTGTTCGGCGATCGCCGCATCGGCGAGCTCACCTCACAAGAGATCGCCGAGTGGAGGATGAACCTCTCACCCGGCTACCGCTTCGAAGCAACCCAGGCAGTCCGGCAGGTCCTTGGACGGGCCGTCGTGTGGGGAATGCCGATGTCAACCCCGCCAAAGTCGGCGTCGACAACCCGACACCGCGCCGGAAGGAGCAGCATCCCTTCGAGAGCTGGGAGGAACTCGAAGCTGTGGCAGCCGCACTCGGCCCGCGCTACGGCCCGATGATCCTGTTCGCGGCAGCGACCGGGCTTGGCCGGCCGAGTGGGTCGCGCTCGAGTGGCGCGACATCGACCGCGACGAACGCGTCGCTTACGTACGACGCTCGTACACTCGGCGCGAGCTGAAACTGCCGAAGACCGAGGCCAGCCTCAGGGCGGTGCCACTTCAGGGCCGAGTACTCGACGCGCTCGACCAGCTACCCGAGTGCGATTCGCATCTGGTGTTCCCGGGCGAGCGCGGCGCCTACCTCGACATGCACCACTTCCGCCCCTACCAATGGCGGCCAGCACAGAAAGCCGCGGGCATCTCGCGGCTACGCCGGGTCTACGATCTCCGACACACCTTTGCGACCTTTGCTCTCCGTGCCGGCATCTCGACGTTTGATCTGTCCCGATACATGGGCGCCAGCCTGACCATGATCGACCGTCACTACGGCCACCTCGCCCGCGACGGACGAGAGCACGCCATCAAGCTCCTCGACGCACTCAACGCGCCGGAATTCGAGCCGTGGACGCTGGTGGACGCTGCGTGGACACCGCAACGTCAGAACGGCGTCACTGCAGAAAACAAAAAGGCCGAACTACCAGCCTGAATAGCGAAGCCCTCTGACGGACTCGAACCGTCGACCCCCTCCTTACCATCGGGGCGTCACGCGCGTGCACGCGCGATCACTCGCGACACACTTTCTCCTGCAAATCGGGCCAAGTGACGCGTCGAGTATGCGTCGCGAGACGTCGCGCGTGTCGTTTCTGATGTGTCCGTTTTGTGTCCGCGGCTTGATGTCTCTGCAGACAACAGCTACCGCAGCTACTGCATTTCTCGCAGCTCGCCCGGGACGGATGAGGCGCGCCGCGCTCGGCGTGCAGCCTCACTACGAGCGCCGGGGACGGAGCGAGGCCGATTGCATCGAGGTCGAGCTCGCTGATCGACTAGTCCGAGGCTGCTACCCGGTTGGAAAGGCAGTAGCGGTCAGCTGAGGTTCATTCGGGAAGAATCCAGTCATCGGGGCTGATACCAAGGTCTGCTGCGAAGTCGGCCCACGTCCGGATCCGCTGAGCCTCGGGGCCAGGGGGAAGCGCCCAATACAGGATGGTGCCGTTGTGCTGATACACGCCAGTAGCGGGACCGAGCTGCGCTGCCAGCACGCCGTCGATCGCAAGCTGGCTCCAGCGTCGCGTCAGGAACGCAGTAACCGAGTACCGGCGAGGTCCTTGGATCACATGGCCCCACCGGTCGATCATTTCCCTGTACGCGGTGGGGCGCAGCTCCTTGTACCGGTGCTCGACGATGCCGTGCTCCAGCCAGGGCTCTCCCGGTGACACGCAGAGGAAGACATCGTCGTATACACCGAGCTCGGCGGCGATCCCGCGAGGGCTGGTTTCGCGCAGACTCCGGTGGCGCCGGTGCCCTGGCATCGGTCAGCGGACTCGTGTCGGAAGCTGGTCGAGAGCGGTGCGGAGGAAAGCGTCGCGGCGTTCGGTGACGGCCGCGGCGTCTAGCGCGCTACCGTCGCCGGCGAATCCCGGCCAGCCGTGCATCACGGTCGGCGTGTTGAGCGCGGCGACGGCGTCCCAGTAGGGCACCGCGGTTGCCGCCCGTCCGGCCTGTCGCTGCCAGCCCTCCAACACATGGGCTGGCGCGTCCTGGCCGTACTGAAGCGCCATCTGCATCCGAAGGCTGCCGAGGTCGACTCCCGGATCACCGACTCCGGCCGTCTTCCAATCGATCAGCGCGACGCAACGGTCGGCCTCCCACAGCATGTTGCCGCCCCAGACGTCGCCATGCACGAACACCGACACTGCCGCGGGCACACCATGCGACCTGACCCGCTCGTCGGCTTGCTGCAACAGAGGTGTCGTCGGCATCCGCCCCCGCCGCCGTTCGCCGGCTCGGTCGTCGACGGCGCACGGCCGGGGCCGGTGCGGCAGGTCGGCCTGTGGCGCCAAGACGACGGCGTTGACGCTCGCGATTGCGGCTCCGGCTTCCCGGAGGCGGGCGGCAGAAACCATCGGCCGGAGATCGCTGCTGCCGGACAGGAAGGTCTCCAGGGTCGCCACGGTTCCGCTAGCCGTCCCGTCGAGATCGGCGGCGATCAGACGGGGCGCGGCCAGGCTATGGGTCTCGGCCAGCCGAAGGGCTCGGGCGTTGGTGATCACCATGCCGTCGGTGATCCAGCGCGGCACCGAGAGCTTCAGGATTAGGTCAGTGGCACCGGTCGACGTTCCTTCGACTCGGAGGCGGAAGGTGCCAGAGGGACGGTGGGTGCTGCGGGAGGGGTTCTCGACCGAAAGGACGCTCCCGCCGACCACTCCGGCCACCCAGCGCAGAACCTGCTCACTGGGCAACGCTGCTGGGAGAGCAGATGGGGAAATCGCGGGGATGTGTGCCTACTTCCTCAGCGAGGATAAGGGTTGTCGCGCCGTGTCTAGCTGATCGACCAGCCGACCACACGGCGGCTGAACGCGTCGAGCACGACAGCGCAGTCCACCTTGCCCTCACGGGTCGGATGCTCCGTGACGTGGAGGTTCACCCGGAAGCGTCCAGACGTAGGGGCTGAGACCAAGGTCCGTTGCGAAGTCGGCCCACGTCCGGATCCGATGAGCCTCTGGGCCAGGGGGAAACGCCCAGTACAGGATGGAGCCGTTGTGTTGATACAGGCCAGTGGCGGGACCGAGCTTCATTGCCAGCACGCCGTCGCGCGCCAGCTGGCTCCAGGCCCGCGTCAGAAACGCTGTAACCGAGTATCGACGAGGTCCTTGGCTCACATGACCCCACCGGTCGATCATTTCCAGGTACGCCGCGGGGCACAGCTCCTTGTACCGATGCTCGACGATGCCGTGCTCCAGCCAGGGCTCTCCCGGCGACAGGCAGAGGAAGACATCGTCGTATACCCCGAGCTTGGCGCCGATCCCGCCGCCGCGGGTCTTGGAAGAGATCCT
>DAITAO010000111.1:0-8121 GCA_036824245.1 Gaiellaceae bacterium
GGCGATCGTGGATTCGAACCACGGACCTCCGCCTTATCAGAGCGGCGCTCTAACCAACTGAGCTAATCGCCCGCGGGCGGCGGATTGTAGCTCAGCCCGCGCGGGCCGCGGTGCTGCCGTTTAGCCGCGTCTGCGCCCGTTCCAGGGCCTCGGCCAGCTCCGCGAGATCGAACTCGTCCGTGTACGGGAGCTCGAGCTTGCCTACCCGGACATGGGCCTCTCGTCCGAGCAGCGCCTCGGCTGCCAGCTTCGCCCGCTCGGCCAGCGCGGGGCTGACTGTCAGCCGGCCGCGTGACTTCTTGCGGCGCGCACCCGCCCACCGGGCCGCGTTCTCCGCCTGTCGTACGGACATGCCGGTGCGAACGATCTCGCGTGCGAGATGGCGGCGGCCGTCGTGGTCCGGAACGGCGAGCACCGCTCGAGCGTGACCCTCGGTCAGCTCGCCGCGCTCGAGCATGCCCAGGACGTCGTCCGGCAACTCGAGCAGCCGGAGCCGGTTGGAGACCGTGGGCTTCGCCTTGGCAACCCGTTCTGCGACGTCGCCGAGCGAGAGCCCGAACTCGTCGAGGAGCACGGCGTACGCCCGCGCCTCCTCGATCGGAGACAGCTGCTCGCGCGCCACGTTCTCGACGAGCCCCAGGAGCAGGGCGTCACGATCGTCGGCCTCTCGTACGATGGCCGGGACCGTCGGCAGACCAGCCTCTCTTGCTGCCCGCCAACGGCGCTCTCCCGCGATCAGCTCGTAGCCGCCCTCCTCGCGCACCCGTACGAGCACCGGCTGGATAAGACCCTGAGCCCGAACCGAGTCGGCGAGCTCGCTAGTCGCCTCTTGCTCGAAGCGGCGGCGCGGCTGGCGCGGGCTCGCGTGGATCATCTCGACGGGCATGTGCATGAGCTGCGTCTCTGCGCCACCCCCGATCAGTACCTCGAACCCACGGCCGAGGCCGCGTCGCGCCGGCTCGGTCAACGTGTCTCTCCCGCGAGCGCGTAGGCCTGGCCGCTGTACGCCCGCCTGCGCCCCATACGGTCGGCCAGCTCGTGAGCCACCTGCCAGTACGCCTCGGCGCCGGCGGAGCGGCGGTCGTAGTGGATGACCGGCAGCCCGTGGCTGGGTGCCTCGGCGAGCCGCACCGAGCGCGGCACGCGGGCGCGGAAAAGCAGCTCGCCGATGTGCCGGTCGAGCTCGGCTGCCACGTCGCCCGCCAGACGCGTGCGGCCGTCGACCATCGTCAGCAAGACACCGGCGATGGCGAGCTGCGGGTTCAGGCGGTCGCGCAGCACGCTGATCGTCCGCAGGAGCTGCGCCAGGCCCTCCATCGCGTAGTACTCGGCCTGGACCGGCACCAGCACGCGGTCCGCCGCGGCAAGTGCGTTCACGGTCAGAGGGCCGAGTGAGGGCGGGCAGTCCACGAAGACGAACGCGTACCGCGTCCGCGCCGGCGCGAGCCCGTCGGAGAGGTAGCGCTCGCTGGCATCGAGGCGACCGAGCGCGGCAGCAGAGCCGGCCAGCTCAGGAGTCGCGGGCACGAGGTCGAGGTTCTCGAAGCGGGTCGCGCAGACGACTTGCTCGAGCGGCGCGCCGTCCAGCAGATCGGCGCTCGACGCCCCGTGCGCGCGCACCCCAAGACCCGAAGTCGCATTCGCCTGCGGGTCGAGATCGACGACGAGGGTGCGCTGGCCGGCCTCGGCGAGACACGCAGCGACGTTGACCGCTGTGGTGGTCTTGCCGACACCGCCCTTCTGGTTGGCAAGCGCGTAGACGGTCCCGCTCACGCAGGTGACGTTACTCAGGCCAGTGGACGTTTCCGTGCAACGCCGGGCCGGCGTGGGAAGCCGGCCGGCGTCGGCCCGACCCTGCGCAGCACGATCAGCATCCGGTCCCCACGGGCCGGCAGCACCTCGGCACCGGCTCCGCCAACTCGCTCGGAAACCCGCGAAGTCGCCAGCGTGTCAGCCTCTGCGGCGGCGAACAGGATCGCCGCACCGCCCGGCCGCACCAGCGGCAGGCACCACTCGGCGGCCACGGGCGGCGGGGCCAGTGCCTTTGCCACCGCCACCCCCCAGGCGTCGAGCGGTTGCTCCTCCGCCCGGCCGTGCACGACCTCCACGTTCGGGAGATCACGAGTCGCGCGACGGAGAAACTCGCACTTGCGGCGGTTCGCCTCGAGCAGCGTCACCGCACGATCCGGAAGCGCGACGGCGAGCGGCAGCCCCGGCGCACCGCCGCCCGAGCCGACGTCGACGATGCCGCCTGCGAGCCGCTGCACGAGCGGCAACGCCACCAGGCTGTCCTCGACGTGCTGTTGCCAGGCTTTCTCCCGGTCGCGCAACGACGTGAGCCCAGGCGTCGAGAGCAGCTCCTCGACCCATTGCCATAGCCGCCGCTCCGCAGCCGGTGCGAGCGTCCCGCTACTCGTCGTCGCTCGATGCGGGCTCGATGACGACGTAGCGGTTGGGCTCGGTGCCCTCGCTGCGCGTCTGCACGCCCGGGAACTCCTTCAGGCGTATGTGCACGATCTTCCGCTCGACGGCCGTCATCGGCTCGAGCTCCACGGGCTCCTCGTGGTCGATGACGCGCCGGGCACTCCGCACGGCAAGCGCGTCGAGCACCCCCTGCCGGCGCGCGCGGTATCCCGCCGCGTCCACAACGACGGCCTTACGGTCCGGAAGCTCTGAGCGCATGACGATGGCGTTGGCGAGGTACTGAATGGCGTCGATCGTCTGGCCGTGTCGTCCGATCAGCCTGCCGAGGTCACCTCCGAAGCACGTCGCGGTAAGCACCTCGGGCTCGTCGCGTAGCTCGATACTGCAATCGAGACCGACGGCGCCAGTGACCCGCTCGAGGAACTCGCGCACACGCTCCGCGAGCGGGCCGACAGGCTCCGGCGCACGCCCGTTTTCGTCCAATACTGCAATCACGCGCGCGGGCGTGTAGCCCACTCCGAGCAGGCCACGCTCGCCCTCCGAGACCACCTGGAAGCGAACGGCAGCTTTGTCGAGACCCGGGCGCATGCGCTCGAGCTCACGGACGGCCGCCCACTTCGCCTCGCCGACCGTCTCGCCCGTCGCCTCGACCTCGAACGCCACTAGCGTCTGGCTCCCTTTCGCTTCTTGCGCTTCACTCGGCGCGGCGGCCCGGGCTCGGCCGCGGCGGGCTTCTCCTCGGCGGCTGCGGTTGCGTCAGCAGCTCGCTCTTCGCGCGGCGGCGTGCGAGAGCTCCGTTTGACCGGAGCCGGGCCGGCGCGCGGCACCAGCCGCCTGGTGATGAGCCCCTGCCCGACCGTCCACAGGTTGGTCGTCACCCAGTAGATCAGCAGCCCGACCGGAAACTCGAAGCTGCCGCTCAGGATGAAAAAGACGAAGCCGACCGGGAGGAGCATGAAGAGGATCCGCTGCGTCTTGTCCATGGTCGTCGACATGAAGTACGTCGACGCCACCTGGCTACCGGCGTAGATGATCGTCAGCAGGTAGCCGGACCAGTGGTCCGTGATGTTCGCAGTGATCGAGGGCACGAACTCGAGCCAGCCGAGATCCGAGCCCGCGTATTTCGGCTCGTAGACCTCGGTGTCGAAGTCGCGCAGCACGAAATAGAGCGCGAAGAAGATGGGGATCTGAAGCACCATCGGCAGGCACGAAGCGGCCGGGTTGATGTTGTGCTCCCGGTAGAACTTCATGAGCTCCTCGTTGGCCTGTTGGCGGTTGCCCTTGTGGCGCTGCTGAATCGCCTTCATCTCGGGCAGAAACTGCTGCATGCGCTGCATGGAGCGGATCTGCTTGACCGTCAGGGGCACGATCAGGATCCGGACGATGATGGTGACCCCGACCACCGACCATCCCCACGGCACGCCGAGGGCCTCGTGAAGCTGCTCCAGGAGCCAAGTGAGAGGCTCCTCGATCGGCGAGAGGACGCCGGCGATCATCGCGGGGCTCCGAACAGACGCTGGTCATGCACGTGGTCGACGCCGCCGCGGCTCCACGGGTTACAGCGCAGCAGCCGCCAGCCGGTCAGCACGCTGCCGCGCACGAGCCCGTGCTCGCGAAGCGCTTCCAGGGCGTAGCGCGAGCACGAGGGGTGGTACTTGCAGCTCGCCGGAAACAGGGCGCCGAGCGTGTAGCGATAGAGCATCACGAGCGCCATCCCCAGGTACGCGGGCGCACGAATCGTCACGCGCAGCGCAGTCAGGCCGAGGCCTTTCCGAACGCCTCGCGCACCCGCTCGCGCAACCACTCGATGTCGTGCGCCTCGGCTGCCTCGGCAAGGCCGGGGCGTGCCACCAGTACGACGTCGCGACTCGGCGGCACATCATCGGCCAACGAGCGCCACACCTCGCGCAAGCGCCGCTTCACACGGTTGCGCGTCACTGCGGTGCCCAGCTTTCTGGGTACGGCGATGCCCACGCGGGGCGGACCGGAGTCGTCCTCGTCCCGATCGAACCAGTAGAGCACCAGGTAACGCGTCGACACCGACTTGCCGTGCCGGTAGACCGCGTCGAAGTCGCGCGAGCGTGAGAGCCGGTGTCTGCGCTGCACGAGGGTCGGGGCTGCCCGCGGCGTCAGGCGGAAAGGCGCTTTCGCCCGCGCGCGCGGCGGCGCTTGAGGACGGCGCGACCGGCGCGAGTCGCCATGCGGGCGCGGAAGCCATGCTTCCGCTTCCGCCTACGCACGTTGGGCTGATACGTCCGTTTCATTGCTCGAGAAGGATGAAGAAGGGCACCGGCGGCGACCGGCTGAGGAGTATAGAGGAGGCCTCCCGAGGTGGTTATCCACAGGTTGGGAAAGGGCCGCAAAGTGGCCCATTCGAGGCGAGCTGGACACCGACTTTCCACATGTGTTGAGAGATGTGTGGACGGCCCAAAAGACCTGCAAAATGGGCAGTTCTGGCTCTACCCAACGTCGATTGAGTGTGCCTGACAACGCTGCTATGCTCGCTCCTCGTCCGCGATGAGAGAGGGGCACCGGCCGCAGGGTGGAGGGCCAGCAAGAGTTGACAGCGCAGAGCCTCTGGGCCGAGGTTTCTCGCCGCCTCCAGGAGTCCCTGAACGAGACGACCTACAGGACGTGGTTCATCGACGTCGACGGCGGCGAGTTGACCGACAGCACGTTCACGCTCGCCGTTCCGAACGACTTCACACGGGACTGGATCGAGGGCCATTTTCTCCATCTCATTCGCACGAGCGTGCGGGAGGCGGCCGGCATGGACGTCACCGTCGAGCTCGAGGTGACACCCGACGACGCGGTCGTGCTGGCGCCGCAGTTGCCCCAGCAGCCGGTGCGCGTTGTCGAGGGCCTCAATCCCAAGTACACGTTCGACTCCTTCGTGATCGGCTCGTCGAACCGCTTCGCGCACGCTGCGGCGCTCGCCGTCGCCGAGGCGCCAGCGCAGGCCTACAACCCGCTCTTCATCTACGGCGGCACGGGGCTCGGCAAGACGCACCTGCTCCAGGCAGTCGGTCAGTACGTCGCGGAGCACGCAGGCGAGTTGTCGGTGCGCTACGTGACGAGCGAGACGTTCATGAACGACTTCATCAACTCGTTGCGCGACAAGCGCATCGAGGGCTTCAAGCAGCGCTACCGCACCTACGACGTGCTGATGATCGACGACATCCAGTTCCTGGAGCACAAGGAGCGCATCCAGGAGGAGTTCTTCCACACGTTCAACACGCTCTACGAGGCCGGTCGCCAGATCGTGATCTCGTCCGACCGGCCGCCCCGGGAGCTCTCCACGCTCGAGCACAGGCTGCGATCGCGGTTCGAGTGGGGGCTGATCACGGACATCCAGCCCCCCGATCTGGAGACGCGCATCGCGATCCTGCGCAAGAAGGTCAAGACCGAAGGGATCCACGTGCCGGACCCCCAGCTGCTCACCTTCATCGCCGGCCGCGTGTCGACCAACATCCGCGAGCTCGAAGGCGCACTGACCCGAGTGGTTGCCTTCGCGTCGCTGACCGGGCGGCCGATGACCGTCGAGCTGGCACAGGACGTGCTCCGGGATGTCTTCCCCGGCGGAGACGTACCGGACGTCTCGATCGACAGCATCCAGGCGACCGTCTCGGACCGCTTCGGGATCTCACGCGAGGAGCTCTGCAGCGACAAGCGCTCGCAGAACATCGTCTACCCGCGCCAGGTAGCCATGTACCTCTCCCGCGAGCTCACTGACTCGTCCCTTCCCAAGATCGGGCGAGAGTTCGGAGGCCGCGACCACACGACCGTCATTCATGCCACGTCCAAGATTGCGCGGCTCATCCGCGAGGATCGCTCTGTGTACAACCTGGTGCAAGAACTGACCGCGCGCGTCAAACAGGTGCGGTGATTCTGGGGATGGCCGCACTCTCCACGACCGCGCCTGTGCAAAGCACCGGCTTCTCCCCAGTCAGCCTCCCCAGCCGATATCGCCGAGCGGCCCGCCACAGAAGCACCTTCCCCGCTCTTCACAGCCCCTATGACTACGATCAAGAAACTTTCTAAAAAAATATGGAAGTAGACACAACAATCGGCACGGGCCTCCAGCTGACCTGCGAGCGAGACGAGCTCGTTCGCCGCCTGGCGATCGTCTCGCGAGCGCTCTCCACTCGGGCAACTGTGCAGATCCTGTCCGGCGTGCTCCTGGAAGCGGAGGAGAACAGGCTCACGCTCTCGGCCACCGACATGGAGTTGTCGATGCGCTCGTCTCTGGATGCTCAGGTGGGCGGGCTTGGACGCGTGGTGGTGCCCGGGCGCTTGCTAGTGGAGATCGCGCGCCTGCTGCCGGGAAGCAGCGTGGAGATCGCGCATCGCTCCGAGGAGGGAGTGGTCGAGATCACCTCGGGGAGCGCCCACTACCGTCTGCATACGCTGAGCGCAGAGGACTTTCCGCGCCTGCCCGATCCCGCCGCAGCCACGCTGTTCGCCACGGACGCAGATGCGTTGGTGACCACGGCGAGCCGGGTGAGCCGGTCCGCGTCGCGTGACGAGTCGCGCCCCGTGCTCACAGGCATCCTCGTTCGCTTCGAGCGCGGCAAGCTCGTCATGGCGGCGACGGACTCGTACCGTCTGTGTGTCAAGGAAACGCCGCTCGAGGGCGAGGCACCCGAGCTGGAGGCGATCGTGCCGGCACGCGCGCTCGGCGAGGTGACGCGCATCGCGAGCGGCGGAGAGCTCGAGCTCGGTGTGCACGAGAACCAGCTCGTCTTCTCGCTTCCCGACGCGGGCATTTTGCTCACGACGCGGCGCATCGACGGACAGTTTCCGAACTATCAGCAGCTGCTGCCCGAGACCTTCGAGCACGAGGTGACGCTGCCGCGCGAGGAGCTGCTCGAAGTGATTCGCCGCGTTGCCGTCGTCTCCCAGCGAAACTCACCGCTGCGGCTGCGCTTTGCCGAGGGCGAGCTGACCGTCTCCGCTCGCACGCCTGATGTGGGTGAGGCCAGCGAGTCGATGCCCGTGGCCTTCACCGGGGAGCAATTGGAGATCGGCTTCAACCCTGACTTCCTGCGCGAGGGCATCGAGTCGGTCGATACAGACGAGATCGCTCTGAGGCTCATCAGTCCCCTTCGACCGGGTCTCCTGCACGCGCCGGGTGAGCAGTTCTGGTACCTGATCATGCCGATCAGGCTCGCCGGTTGACAGGGCGCCGCTGATCGTCACCCGGCTGCGCCTTCGGGATTTTCGCTCGTACGGGCGCCTCGACCTCGAGCTGCAGCCGGGCGTCGTGCTCGTGGTGGGTCCGAACGGCGCCGGCAAGACGAATCTGCTCGAGGCGCTGCATGTCGGGACACAGGGCTTCTCGCCGCGCACCCGCAGAGACCCACAGCTGGTGCGCTTCGGAACAGAGGCAAGCCGCGTGATCGTCGCAGGCCGCCGCCAGGGGACTCCTGTCGAGGTGGAGGTGACACTGCGTCGCGGCGAAGGGAAGCAAGTGCGCCTGAACGGAGCGACGCTGGCCGGGGCGGAGCAACTACGCGGCGAATTGGCGACGCTGGTGTTCACGCCGGACCGGCTCGCGGTGGTAAAGGGTGGCCCGGCCGTGAGGCGTGCGTATTTCGACCGTACGCTTGGCCGCCTGCTGCCTGCCCGCGGGCCGCTGCCCGCCGAGTACGGCGCCGCCCTGGGACAGCGGAACGCCGCGCTGCGCCGCGCGGCGGC
>DAITAO010000112.1:0-8064 GCA_036824245.1 Gaiellaceae bacterium
GCGGGCCATGCTCACCACCTCCGTGACTGGCGCCGGCGCGGCGCGGCGCGCCCGGCGGTCGCCCGGTTGCACGCTCGGTGCTCGGGGCCGGCGTATCGGGTCGGGTCACCGTCGACGTGGCCGAGATCCCACGGCTCGGCAGGGTCGATGAGCTGCTTGCAGCGCCAGCACACGACGCCTCCGAGCGCGACCTCGCGCGCCAGCCGCGCGCGCAGCTTGCGGTGGCGCGGCGTACGCGACAGGTGCGATGAGGCGGAGCGTGGAGCGGCCATCACGAAGGTCTGCGAGGCGCGGGGAGGGAAACGCGGGCTGGGACGGGGCCACGGACGTCGCCCCGGTTCTCGAGGCGACCCCCGCCCCCCACCAGCCCCAGGACCGCTCCGGCAAGGCGCGGCTTCAGGCGCTGAACGAGGAAGCGACTACGCGCGCCGTGTGCCAGCGCAGCGCTCTCGCGTAGCGATACCCGGCGTCGCCCTGCGTCAGGTAGAGCGGAAGCAGGTCGGCCCATGAGTCGCCACCACGGAGAAGGAGCTCGCAGCCGCTGCCGGTCTTGTCGAAGACGATGATCCCGTGAGTCTCGGCGGTCCTCTGCGCCCACATGAACTCCGGGCAGTTGGCTTGGAGGTAGGAGTAGTCGCCGGGCTGCAGCTGGATGCGAGCGCCCTCGGGGATCACGGACGCGGACGCTTGATCGCCATCGCCACTGGTCGCTGGCCATAGGTACGGCGTGGGCGACGACTGCGCGTGCCCAACGACCATGACGAGCGCGTGATCCAGGCCGGTGCCGGCGGCCTGCGCGGCCGCGACCTCCTCCTGTGTGGGGAACCCCGCGGCCGGCTCTATCTTCGTCGCCGTGGCGCCCCATAGCCGGTGCTCGACCTGGATGCCGTTGACGTACCAGTCGCGTGACGTGGCTGGATGCTTCGACGCGTTCTCGATCAGCGTGCCGGCGAGAGCGCTGTCGATGATGCCGTCACCGTCGGTGTCCGACGCTCGGTAGAGCTGCCAGAGGCGATCGGTGGACGGCTGATAGGCGTACGTGTAGTTGTCGCCGTGTCCGCCGTGCGTCGCATCGAGGGGGAGCGGGACGCCGCCGATGGCGGCGAGGCGCCGCTCGAGCAGCTGGACCCACGGGTAGCTGTAGGGGGAGTGAGCGCCGCGCAGCGCGATCGGTCGGTATGGCTGGCCGGGTGGGACGACGTAGATCGGGGGGCCGTCGGGACGAAGCCAGCAGAGGCCATGACTGGCACCGGGCCTCGCGTTCGGCGCCGACTGCGTCAGCGGTGTCTCGTGGTCTAGCCCGAGCTGGGTGCAGAGGTTGCGTCGCCACGTGTCACTGCTCGGGTGCAGCGGCGGGCTGGCGGGGAACGTCCGCTTGAAGTAGCAGTCCGGGGCGAAGAGGTGGCCGCGGTTCAGTGGTTCGCGGCCGGCGGTCGCCGCGTCGGCGATCGCGCGGGGCCCGGCAACGATCTCCATCTTAGGCCTTGCCCGCGGTGAAGTGCGCGGTGATGCGCTCGCGCGGCAGCTTGGCCGGGTAGATCGCGAACTCGTCGAACGTCGCGGTGGCATATGGCGAGGCCGAAGTGCCGTTGCGCGCGATGTGCCAGATGCCCGATGTCGGGTTGTCAGCGGCGCTTGACGTGACGCCGATTAACTCGTCGTCGAGGAACACCTCGGCGACGGGACCGTCCTTGTTGACGACGAGGTGATGGGGGTGGCCATCGCGCACCGCGGCAGTGGCCTTCGACGTGACTATCGTTGTTCCGGCAACGCGCACGGCGAAGGTGCCGCCGTTGTCGTAGCCCATGATCCAGCCGCCGGCGTTGGTGTGGTCGCGCATGAGCGCGACGCCCGCCGTCCACGCAAACCAGAACTCGATCGCGGCATCTACCGAGAGGCCTGGGTTGGGCATCGTGATCTCCTGCGCGGATGCCGCGGCGCAAGTCACCGCGGCGTCATCCGGCACGAGGCCGTCGACGCCGAGCGTCGGGGCGTTGACGTAGGTGCCGTCGCCGGCTCCAGCGATGTTCGCGGCGACGGTGCCGCTGCTCTCGCCGAACCGCAGGTAGTGGTCGGGCTCGTCGGCGAGGATGACGTCGGGGAAGACTTCGGTGACTGGGTCGGCGAGCGCGCCGATGCGGCGGCGAATCTGGATTACGTCGCCGGGCTGCAGGTTGTTGGCTGGGTTGATGAGATCGGCCTGGTCCTTGACCGTGGTTCCCGGGGGGCCGACGACGAGGCTGTGGACGACCTCGATGTACTCGTCGTTGCCTCGGAGCTCGGATGGATCAATGCCCATCGCGACGACGTGATCGCGGATCGTGGTCATGTCGTCCTCATTGGTCGGTGACGATGAGCGAGCCGCGCCAGTCGGTATAGCCGCCGCTATCCTGCCAGTCGTCGCCGTACCGGGTGAGGCGGGCGTAGATCGCCTTGTACGTCCCGGCCCCCCCGGCGATCTGGTACGGGCGCGCGAGCGCCGCGACATCGGGCTCCGATGCGGTCGCGATGACGGCGTCCTGAGTGAAGGTCGTGCCCTGGTCCGGTGTGCTCCAACGCTCGATGGTCCAGACGCCGGCGCTCGATCGTCGCGAGAGGATGAGCTTCCCGGGCGCCTCGTTGGTGAAGCTCACGCCCCCGTGATAGCCGCCTTGCGCGCCCTGGCCGAACTGCCGGCCGGCGCTGCAGACCGGGTGGTTGTACCAGGCGCCGCCGGTGTAGATCCCGTACCAGTAGGTCGATGTGGCTTGCGGGTCGTCGTCGTCGAACTCCACCCACGCGACTTCGGGGTCAGCGCCAGCGCCAACGTCTCGCATGGATCGGAAGGTGCCGGCGGGGGCCTGACGTGCCTTGGTGAGCGCCGTGCGCCACGTGATTGGCAGGTTCGTCGGCGTGTAGAGATTGGCGATGAGCGATCCGCCCGGGCCGTCCTTGATGTCGCCGGTCGTCAGATCGATCTCGCCGACGGCGATGAAGTTGTTGGCGACGTCAGCTGTTTCGGTCGTGATGAACACCCGAAGCGTGTGGCCGTCAGGCGCGAGCGCGAAGTTCGCGTAGGTCGACGCTCCACCGCCGGCCGAGTCGAACACGCGCCTGGGCGCCACGTCTCTGGTGGCGCCGAAGTCCGACGAGCGGCAGTAGCCGTAGTGCCTGTTGTCGCCGCTGTTGCTGCACCGCGTCCACAGGTGGATCGTGTTGCCGACCTGTTGCAGGTAGGCGTGCGTGACCGTGTCGGCGATCGAGATGAACCCGATCGAGGACTGCGCGGGAAGGGTGCCGATGAACGCGGTGTCCGCGTTGGTGACGCCCTTGACGGTGCGGACGCCGCTCTCGATGTTGTGCTTCGTGTAGGCGAGGTAGGGGACCTTGCCTGAGACGGCGATGAGGCTGGGGCTGTTGTGGTCGTCACCACCCGATCCCTGAATCCCCAGCGAGTCGATGACGATGCGCTGGGTCGTGCCGTCGGGCGCGATGACGTCGAGGCGGACGCGTCCTTCGGCGTCGCAACCGCAGACCCAAAGCTTGCCGCCGCAGTAGGCCGACCGGCCGCCGGTGACGGTGGCATCCCAGAAGGTGTTCTCCAGTTCAAATTCGGCCATGTCAGGCGCCGGTCCTTCGGAGTCCGACCTTGCCGATTTGGCCGAGGTAGGCGCTCGACGATGCGTTCTTGGTCGCCATGAGCAGCCGGAGCGTGTGCACGCCTGTGGTCAACACCAGTCCGTTTAGAGGAGTGCGAATGGACGCGGCTGCGGCGGCGTAGTTGTCGATCGTCCCGACTGTCACGCCGTCGATCTGCACGGTGAAGATGCCGCCATTTGAGGCGCGGCGGTGGAAGAGAAGGAGGTCGTAGGTGCCGGCGTCTGTGTAGAAGTCGAAGGTAATCTCGTCGTTCTGGGCGGCGCTGGAGGCGAGGCGGATCATCTCCCAATCAGTGCTCTGCACCGACCAGGTCGCCCAGTTGGTTTGCGCCTTGGGCGTGACGTTGGCGGGGATGTGGACCTGTGGTGTGGGCACTATGCGCCCGTCCTGGTGAGGTACATCTCGGACAAGTAGCCGAAGTAGCTGCTCGACGATGCGTTCTTGGTCGCCATGCGAAGCCGGGCTCGGTGGACACCTGTGGTGGCGAGATGAATCCCGGCGATGCTCGTGGTCATGGCAGCGCCGCCGGCGGCGACGTAGCCATCGATCGTGCCGACCGACGCCCCGTCGACCTCGACCGTATAGATCCCGCGGTCGTTCCCGCGGGTGTGGACGACGTCCAAGATGTACGTCCCCGACTCGGCGTAGAAGTCGAAGCTGGCCTCGGCATGCTGAGCTCCGGTGCTGCGCTGCACCGCGCCCAGGGCCTGTGCGACCGAGAACACCACGTTGTCCCACTGCCAGTTCTCCTGGGGCGTGCAGAGCACGTTGACGAAGATGCTCGGCGTGGCCATCTAGGCGAGTTCCCCGGCGCGGGTGAGCGTGATCGCCGAGACGCACCCCTCGTAGCCGCTCGAGGCAGCGTTCTTGGTGGCCATGAGCAGCCGGATCGTGTGCATCCCGGTAGTCGGGATCTGGATGTTCGCGACCGTCGCCCGCGGGATCGTCGCGCTAGCGGAGTAGCCGTCGATCTGGGTGTCGAGCTGGACCCCGTCGATGAAGATCGTGTACACGCCGCGGTTGTTGGAGTTCGAGAGCAGCATGTCGAGCGTGTAGACGCCGGCCTCTGCGTAGAACTCATACGTGACCTCGCTGTTCTGCGCGGTCGTCGACGCGACCGCCCCGCCGAAGTAGAAGGCAGCGTTCTGGGAGAACGTCGACCAGTTGACCTGCGACACCGAGCCGAGGAACGGGTCGATGAAGATGTTCTGGCTGGGAAAGTGCACCAGGCCAGTGGCGAACGTGGTGACCGCGGCGGAGCCGAAGACATCGGTGGCAGTGACCCTGACCCTCAGCGTGCTGTCGAGGTCAGCCTCGGTCAGCAGGTATGTGGGCGACGTGGCTCCGACGATGTCGACGCCGTTGGCGCCGGCGGCGTCGCACCTGGCCCACTGGTAGCTGAAGGTCGGCGGGCCGCTGGTCGTCCACGTGCCCGTGAGCGCCGTTAGCGTCTCGCCCGGCACTGCGTTGTCATAGGCGATCGAAGGTGGCGCCGTGTTCAGCGGAATGGGAATCGTGGCCGTCGCGCTCGGCACCGTGAGCGCCGCGATCGTCACGCCGCTCACGCCGGAGTACGCGACGTGCACGCGGTGATCCAGGTCCTCGAAGGCTGACTTCGGGAACGGCCCGATCAGCCTCTCCTGGCCTGCTGGTACGGACACCGCCAAGTCGACGGCTTGCAGGTCGGGGACGAGCTTGGGATGCGTTGCGACGGTGACCGTCACCGCGCCGCCACCGGCATTCTTGATGTGCAGAAGGGTCGCCTGGCCGGGCGTGAACTGGTCACCTCCGGCCTCCGCCGCAGCATAGGCCGGCCGCATCCCCACGCGGTTGATTTCGTCCACGGAGAGCGTCGCCATCGGGTCCTCCGTTGGCTCTCAGAGCGCGCTGCGGTTCGCGCGCATCATGTGGTCGATGTCCTCACGCTGGGGCGCGACTGGAGCGATGCCGGGCTGCCCGTCCACAGGATCGCGGCCGAGGTTCACGCGGATAGCCCGAACGACCTGGCCGCCGCATCCAAGAACCACGCCGAGCTCCTCAGCATCGACGCCCGCGCCGGAGAGCACGCCGCGCTGCAACGCTGCGGTGGTGGGCGTGATGGTCGTCGGGTGCATGTAGTGGTGGTCGATCACGTGGTTGCCGCCGCGCGCCGGCGCGGGATGGGGGGGAGCTCCGCGCGCCGACGCCGCGGGCGCGGCCGGACGTACCCAGAGGCGGACTGCACGCTCGACGGGCGCCACTTCGCGGCGCCCCTGAGGGTCGGGACGCCGTCCTCGTTGAGCTCGTCGGCGATCGCCTGCAGCGACATGCCCTCGATGGAGCGCATCGCCTGGATGCGATCGACGAGCTCGGGACGGTCAGCGACCGACGGGCGGCCGGTGGGCTGGCCCTGAGCGCGCTTGGCGGCCAGCCCGGCCTTGGTGCGCGCGGCGATCGTGCCTCGCTCCCACTCGGCGACGGCCATCAGGACCTGGCTGACCATGCGGCCGCCGGGCTGGCTGGTGTCCACCTGCAGGTCGAGGGCGACGAACCGGGCGCCCGCGTGCTCGAACCAGTCGAGCAGGTCGCTGAAGTCGATGACCGAGCGGCTGAGCCGATCGAGCTTGGCGACGGCGATGCCGTCGGCGTCGCCTGCGGCAATCAGCTCGAGCGCGTGGCGCAGTCGGGGGCGGTCGAGGTCCTTGCCGCTGGCGCCCTCCTCTCGGACTATCTCGGTGAGGTCCCAGCGGTAGAACTCGAACGCGCGGACGAGCTCGTGCTCCTGGGCGTCGAGGCCGTAGCCGTGGAGGGCCTGCTCCTCTGTGCTGACGCGGAGGTAGCCGATCATCCGCGGCGTCGGAGAGGATGGGTCCATGGAGGTCGTGAGATCCGCGGCGCTGTTCCCGACAGAGCACGCCTTCTTCTTCACCGTGTGGGCGATTGGGATGGTCGTGTTGGTCGTTGTCGCTCTCCGCAGCTGGCGGCGTGAGCGGCACGCTCGGCGACATGACGTCGATCGCGACACAGCTATACGCAGCGACGACGACCAGACGTAGGCGCCCCCCTGCGTACGACGCAGGGCGTGCGTACGGGGCTCGGGCGGTTGCGTACGCGGCCTAGTAGCGAGCCGACGCGCCAGCCGGCTTTCCCAACGTGATCGCGAGAGGTGGGCGCGCCTTCTCGGGGCCGTTGAAGTTGCCGGCGTCGGCCGAGAGGAACTCGTTGTAGGCCTCGCGCAGAGCATTGGTCCCCATCGCGGCCGGGTCCTCGAGGAACTCGCTCAGGCGCGCCGCCAGCTCGGTCGCCGCGGTGCGCGCGTTGCGCAGGCGGCGCTGCGCGTCGTCGCGGTCGCGGCAGAGCCAGTCGACGTCGGCGGCGATCCTGACCTTGATCTCCCGGGATGGAACGGGCATCGAAGCTCCTAGGCTGGCGGGACCGAGCACTCGGCGCAGTTGCCGCAGGCGGGCGAGACGATGAGCATGTCGAGGTGCTCGTGGATGACGCGGCGCGCGGCCTTGAGCACGTCGCTCGTGTCCGACGACGCCAGCAGCCGCAGACGACGCAGGTCCCGCGGATTGAGCTCGAGCAGGATCTTGTGGCTCATGCGCGTGTCCTCGACGACCTGGTGGCCGTGCTCGCGCACCTCGTCCAGCGCGCTGGCCACGAGCGTCGGGTCGGCGACGACCGTGAGGTTGTAGCCGCGCATGGTCCGCAGCGCTTCAGCGACGTCGTGCGGCGCGCCGATGATCAGGACGCGCGCGCTCATCGAGATGGCTCCACGGCATCGAGGTGCTTGGGTCCGGCGGCGGCCTTGACGGTCCAGCGGTCGTAGGGCTTGCCCTCGGAGATGTGCTCGCGCATCTCCGGCGTGATCCCGTGGCCGGACTTCGTGTAGTCCTTGAGGCTGAACCGCTCGGCGCTGACGAGCGGGAAGATCCGGACTGTGACGCCGGCAACGACCGTGGTGCGGACGCCCTTGGCGCGCTCCTCGTGGTTCTCGCTGAGCGGCACGCGGTTGCGGTAGCGCTCGCGTAGCTTGTCGCGCTCCTGCTCGGCGCCCTCGAGCGCGAGCTTCAAGCGCGCGGCCGCGACCTCGGCGGCGTGCAGCTTGCGCGCCTGGTCGGCGGTGAGCTTGGGGGTGGTGGCGTTCATGGGTCCTGGCCGTACGATCCGTCGTCGGGGTGCGGGAGGGCCTCGAGCTCGGCGATCACCGCGGCGGCCTCGTCGAGCAGTGCGCTGCGCTTCTCACGGAGGTCATCGGCAGCCAGCGCTCTATTCACGCGCGCGCGGGTGGCGTGCAGGTCGTTCTCGCCATCCCAGAACCGGCTGCGCAGCAGTACGTCGAGGATCGCTCGGTCGCGGATGCCTGTCGGTGAGCGTCGCGGCACGCGCTCATCCCCTCGGCGCCGCCTCGAGCTCGCCAAGCGCGTCGGCGAAGTGGGTAGC
>DAITAO010000113.1:0-7998 GCA_036824245.1 Gaiellaceae bacterium
CTACTGGAGCACCTGACGCGACTGCTGGTGCGCGATGATCTTGCGCTTCACGCGCTGGAGCGCGTTGTCGATCGTCTTCGTGTCGCAGCCGAGGTCCTCGGCCATCTCCTCGTAGGAAGAACCTTCGAGGTAGAGGCGCAACGCGTCCGCTTCGAGTCGCGAGAGGCCCGTCCCCAGCGTGAACACCAGGCTCTGCAGCTCCTCGGTCGAGATGACGCAGACGGACGGGTCGTCGACGCCGGGGCCCGGCAGGGCGTCGCCGAGGGTGCACTCGCTGTCCGGCTCCTGGCCGGCGGGAGTCTGGCTGAACGACACGTAGGTGTTGAGAGGCGAGTGCTTGTAGCGCGTCGCGGTCTTGATGGCCGTGATGATCTGGCGCGTGACGCAGAGCTCGGCGAACGAGCGGAAGGATGTCTCCTTGTCCGGACGGAAGTCGCGAACGGCCTTGTAGAGGCCGATCAGCCCTTCCTGGACGAGATCCTCGCCGTCGCCGCCGGCGAGGAAGTACGAGCTCGCCTTGAGGCGCACGAAGCCCGTGTAGCGTCGGATCAGCGCGTCGAGCGCCTGTCCGTCGCCGTTCCTTGCGCGCATCGCCAGCTGCAGGTCCTCGAGCTCCCGCTGGATTTTCTGCGGCGTACGAGGTGCGGCTGGGCGAGTGGCGGGGCGGGGGGCCATTGGTCACTGCGCTCCGGGTGAAATCGAGCGAAATTCAGTTTTTCGCTCAACTCTCACCCTCAGGTTGAGGAGCAAAGTAGCAAGAGCTGGACCAAGTTACAAGTTTTTTGCAGTGGTCCTCGAAAGAACCTGCTTCTTGCGCTGGACCCGCTTGGTACGAACTAGTCCGGCTCGCCGCGCCTGAGGCGCTCGAGCCGCTCCCGCGTCTCGGGATCGAGGCGGTCGGCCAGATGTGAGGGCCGGCGCTCGGCGTGGCGGGCATCCCCCAGTTCGGAGAGGAACGTCTTCGACGTCACTTTCGTCACCTCCTGCCCGGACGTGCCGCGTACGGCCGCGTCCGACGAGACGAGGCAGACGCGTTCGCGGTCGCGGTGCTCGGCGGCCAGGCGCTCGAGCAGCTCGTCGGCATGGGCGGCGTAACGCACCTCGAGCGGCCCGAGCTTGCGATCCGTGCCGACGCCGTCGAACACGACCACCCCGCGCGCGCCGCGCATTGCGACGAAGCTGGACAAACGATCGACGAGCTCGCGCGCATCCTCGAACGCGCCCGAGCGCAGGACGTTGTAGCCGTCGAACAGATAGAGAGTCGGGTCAGGCACGGCGCTGCCTCCGCGCCTCGAACAGCAGGAGCGCTGCGGCCACGCTCACGTTGAGCGAGCCGACCGCGCCGCCCAGCGGAATCGCGACCTCGAGGTCGCACGACCGGCGCACCAACGGCCGCAGGCCCCGTCCCTCGGCCCCGAGCACGAAGACGGTGCCGCTCGACAGCTCCACGTCCCAGAGCGCTGCGTCCGCATCCGCCGTCGCCGCATACACCCAGAGCTGCGGCCCCTTCACCTCGGTGAGGTAGCGAGCGAGGTTGGGCACGACGGCCACCGGCAGATGCTCGACAGCGCCGGCCGATGTCTTGCAGACCGCCGCGGTGACGCGTGCCGAGGCGTGCTCGGGGACGACGACACCGGTTGCTCCGGCACCCTCGGCGCTGCGGCAGACGGCGCCCAGATTACGAGGATCGCTGACGCGGTCCAGGCAGACGAGCAACGCGGCCGGCTCCTTGGCCAGCTCATATGCGTCCGCGTACCGGTACGGCTCCGCCCGGGCCAGCACGCCCTGGTGGTCACGCGTGTCGGCCGCCGCCGTGATCGTGCGCTCCGGTTTGACGTGGATGCGCACACCCGGCGTTTCCCGCAGCCAGGGCTCGGCCGCCAGCGCACGCTCGGTAGCCCAGACCTCGAACACCTCGCGGCCGCCGCGCAGCAACTCCCGCACCGCGCGGCGTCCGTACACCTGTTCGGCGTTCACGTGCGAGGCACGAGCTGGAAGCCGCCGTCTTCGGCGACATCGCGCACCACCCAGCCGCGCTGCTCGATCTCGGCGCGCAGCCGGTCGGCCTCACTGAAATCGCCGCGTTCACGGGCGGCCGCGCGCTCCTCGGCGAGCGTGCGTATCTCGTCGGGCGCCTCCTCCTGCTCGGCCAGCGAGCCGAGCCCGAAGATGTCGAGCGCGCGCCGCAGCAGTTCGTGGTCGCGCCACTCGTGCATGACTGCGAGCGCGCCCGGCGTGTTGAAGTCGTCCTCGAGCTCGGCCGCGAAACGCTCCCATGCGTCCTCCGGCGCAGGCTCGGACGGACCTCGGAAGACGTCGCGAAAGCGCTCGGCGCGCGCCTCTGCGTCCTTGAGCGGCTTGTCGCCGAAGTCGATCGGCTTGCGCCAATGCCCGGCCAGGAAGTAGACGAGCAGCGTCTCCCGCCCCCACTCGTCGAGCACGGCCTTGAGCGAGACATCGTTGCCGAGCGACTTGTGCATTTCTTCGTTGCCCAGACCGAGCATGCCGTTGTGCATCCAGATGCGCGCGAAGCGATGTCCTAGGGCGCGCGACTGCGCGATCTCGTTCTCGTGGTGAGGAAAGACGAGGTCGAGCCCGCCGCCGTGGATCTCGAACTCGGGCCCTAGATGCTTCTCCGACATGACCGAGCACTCGATGTGCCAGCCGGGCCGACCGCGGCCCCACGGGGCGTCCCACGAGGTGTCCTCGCCGGGCTTGTTGGCCTTCCAGAGTGCGAAATCGCGCGGATCTTCCTTGCGCGGATTCGGCTCCTGCTCCTCAACCTTGTCGGGGCGCTGCCCCGAGAGGCGGCCGTAGTCCGGGTAGCGGGCGACCCGGAAGTAGACGTCCCCGTCGACCACGTACGCGAAGTCAAGCCCGATGAGTTCTTCGATCATGCGGATCTGCTCCGGCACCGTTTCCTCGGCGGTGGGCTCGACGTCGGGGCGACCGAGGCCGAGTCGGTCCGTGTCCTCGAGGTACCAGCGAGTTGCGTCGCGCGCCAGCTGCGCGCTCGCTCCAGGCGCCGCGTCGTAAATCTTGTCGTTGATGTCCGTGATGTTCTCGACGAGCAGAGGGTCGTAGCCCTGGAGGCGCAGCCACTTTCGTAGCCACATCGATATGACGAACGGCCGTGCGTTGCCGACGTGGATGCGCATGTACACGGTCGGGCCGCAGAAGTACATGCCGATGCGAGCCGGTGGCGGCGGCAGCTCGTCCTTGGTCCGCGAGAGCGTGTTGTAAAGCCTCACACCTCCACGTTACTAAGAGTGCTTCAGGCCCAGGGTCAGCGAGCGCGCACGGGGAAACGCTCGCGAAGCGCCTTGCGCAAACGCTCGGTGATCGCGGGGTGCGTCCGCTCGATGCGGCGGAAGTTCTGGTCGAACATGGCCAGCATCCGCATCTGCGAGGCAGCGCGGACGGATGCGGTGCGGCGACCGGTCAGCAGCAGGCCGATCTCGCCGAAGAAATCACCGGGGCCTAGCTCGGCGATCCCGCTGTCGTCGACACGCACGTCGGCTGTGCCCTGCTCGATCACGAAGAACTCGTACGCGTAGTCGCCCTCGCTGATCAGCTGCTCGCCCGGGGGCACGTCGACCTCGTCGAGGCATGCGGCGATCACGTTTCGCTCGTCGTCGGAGAGAGAGGCGAAGATCGGCAGCGCCCAAAGCCGGTCGGAGTCGACCACGAGCCCGACCCTAGGGAGCGGGACGCGCGACGGCAACGGCGCTCACCGGCTGGACACCTGATCTTCACCCTTCGTTCACGCAAGGGCAGCCGCGGCGCGCTGCAGCGCTTCGTCACGGTCGAGCGCGACGAGCACCGCCCACAGCTCCGGCCCGCGCTCGCGGCCGGTCAGGGCCAGGCGCAGCGCGCGCAGATCGCCGCCGACTGCCTTGAGCTCGCGGATGAGCGCGCGGGCAGCGTCGGCGTCGAGAGCGGCGTCGCCACGTTCGCGAAGCTCGACGAAGCGCTCGAGCGTCGGCCGCGCTTCCTCCGGCACAGGGATCTGCGGCAGCGCGGCTAGGTCTCGGGCCGTTTCGCGTGCCTCAACCAGGTCGTGCGCACCTCGCAGCGCCGGAGCGAACGCCACGGGCGCCTCGGCGCGTCTGGCGAGCTCCTCGTCTGGGAGCGCCGCGATCGCTTCCACGGAGAGCCGGCGCAGCCGCGGCAGATCAAACTGGACGTCGCCGCGCGGCATACCGAGCTCTTCCAGATATCGGCGCACGGCCTCGGGGGGAATGCCCGCATCTCGCAGCTCGTCCAGCGAGGACAGCCCGTGTCGCTTCGAGAGCTTCTGCCCGTCCGCGCCGAGGATCAGGCCGTGGTGGACGTACTCGGGTGGATCCGCCCCGAGTGCCCGTGCGAGCTCCTGGTGGAGCGGCGTGTTCGAGAGGTGGTCCTTGGCACGAACCACGTGAGTGATGCCGAGGTCGATGTCGTCTACGACGCTGCCCAGGTGGTAGGTGGGTGTCCCGTCTGCGCGCAGAATGGTGGGACGCCGCTCGGCGTCGAAACGCAGCGAGCCGTCCGCCTCGCGAAAGGCCCGACCCTTTGCCTCGAGCTCCAGGGCGGCCTCGCGGTGCCGCTCGGCACGCTCGCTCTGATGGATCGGCCCCTGGTCCCACTGCAGGCCCAACCACTCGAGATCGCGCAGGATCGCCTGCTCGCCGCCCGGCACGTTCCGGGCCTCGTCGGTGTCGTCGATGCGAAGCAGCAGCACGCCATGGCGGTCGTCGGCGAAGCGCCGGTTCACGACCGCCGACAGGGCGTTGCCGACGTGGAGCGATCCGGTTGGGCTCGGCGCAAAGCGGACGCGTGTCATGCATCCACCGTAACGCCGCGCGACCTCGCCGCGAACGAAGCATGGGAGCACCCCACGCTTCGGTTCGGAGTGCGGCGAGTTGTGACCGGCCTAGGCCCAGCAAGAGCCTCGGTGGCAGGCAAAACGTTGCAAATCCGAGACGAACGCGCTTCAGACACGCGCGCCGACCGCCAATAGGATCGCAGCGGGGAGGAGGTTCGGGCACCTGACGGCGCCTGGCCGAAAACGCCGGTGTCCGCCGTAGACTCGTCTGGATGCGCGAGGCGCTGCTCGACTGGTTCGCAGCCAACGGTCGCGACCTGCCGTGGCGACGCACGCGAGATCCCTACGCGATCCTCGTCTCCGAGGTCATGCTCCAGCAGACGCAGGTGCCCCGCGTCGTGCCGCGTTACGTCGCGTGGCTCGAGCTGTGGCCGACCGTGCATGCGCTTGCGGCTGCTTCACCCGCCGAAGTGATCCGCGCATGGCAGGGGCTCGGTTACAACCGCCGCGCGCTGAACCTGCACCGCGCGGCCCGCCACATCGCCGAGCGTGGCTGGCCCACCGACCTCACGGAGCTGCCCGGCGTCGGCCGCTATACGGCCCGGGCCATCCGATCGTTCGCGTTCGGCGAGCCCGTGCTCCCGGTCGACACGAACGTGCGCCGCGTGCAGGAGCGAACGCATTGCGAGTTCGATCACACCTGCGGCCAGGCGCTTTTCGACCTGGGCGCGACGGTCTGCCTCGCACGCGTGCCGCGCTGCGGCATCTGTCCGCTTGCGGGGGCGTGCCCGTCGCGTGGCCGCCGCTTCGAGCCCCTCCGGCGCCAAGCGCCGTTCGAGGGATCGTTCCGGCAGCGTCGTGCGCGGACCCTGCGCCTGGTCGCCAAGCGGGCGCGCCGCATCGACCAGCTCGATGCCGACGCGGTCGACGCGCTGGCGGCCGACGGCCTCGTCTTCGTGACGGCTGGACTCGTGCGCCTGCCGACGTAACGGAACGAGCGCCGGCGCCCGGGTGTAGTCGCCCTGTGCGCGTCATTCTGCTAGCCGCCCTGACAGTCACGCTCGGAGCCGTCGCGCCACCCGGCATTCGGGACGCGCCGGCGCTGCTCGTACCGCGCGCCGTCCACACGGCCACGCTGCTGCCGGACGGGAACGTGCTGATCGCCGGCGGCTGCACCGTCGACGGCTGTGAGCTGGCCGACGACGGCCGGACAACGGAGATCTACAACTCAGGTCGCCGGCAGTTCGTGGCCGGCCCACGCCTGACGCTCTCCCGTGTGGGACACGCCGCGACGCTGCTGGCCGACGGCCGTGTGCTCGTCGCGGGCGGCTGGGGCCCGGACGGTCTGACGAGCGTCGCGGAGCTCCTCGATCAAAGCCGCGCCTCCTTCGTGCGCACCGGCTCGCTACGCGTGCCGAGGGGCGCGTTCACTGCGACACGCCTGCGTGACGGGCGCGTCCTCTTCGCGGGCGGCGCGCGTGATGGGCGCGACCTGGCCAGTGCCGAGCTCTACGACCCGCGCACCGGCCTCTTCAAGCCCACGGGAAGCATGCGGCAGGCACGAAACGCGCACGCGGCCGCGCTCCTCCGCGACGGGCGCGTCCTGGTCGTGGGCGGTGCGAGCGCGGGGAAGGTGCTGGCCGGCGCCGAGGCGTACGATCCGCGAACCGGCCGCTGGTCGGCCGCCGGGCGCATGCGGGTCGCGCGGCACAAGCTCGCCGCCGTCGTCCTGGCGGGCGGCAAGGTGCTCGTCGTCGGCGGCTCGAGCGCGCGCGACTGGTTCGGCCGTCACCCCAGCGCGGAACTCTTCGATCCGCAGCGCCGGAGTTTCACGTTCGTCTCGCCCATGCAGGCACGCCGTTTCAAGCTGTCGGACGCCGTCGTGCGGCTGAGATCGGGACAGGTACTCGTGGCCGGCGGAGGAGCGGCCGTCGAGCTGTACGACCCGCGGCGTCGACGCTTCCATGCGGTTGGGCAGGTCGGCTCGGCATGGCATTTCTCGACGGCCACCATGCTGGGAAACGGCAGCGCGCTGATCGCGGGCGGCTACGACGATGACATTCGCGTCACACGCCGCGCCTGGCTCTACCGCTGATCCGGCAGAATCGAACGCGTGGACAGCCCCGTCAAGGTTGCCTGCGTGCAAGCGCAGCCCGTCATTCTCGACCGCGAGGCGACCATCGATCGCATCGACCAGCTCGCCTCCGAGGCGGCCGCTGCCGGCGCGCAGCTCGTCGTCCTGCCCGAGGCCTTCATTCCGGCGTACCCGTCGTCGGTCTGGGCCAAGGCACTGGCCGGGTGGGCGGACGCACGCGCGAAGGCGGCGTTTGCCATGCTCGCCCGCGAGGCAGTCACGATTCCGGGGCCCGCGGCCGACCGGCTGGGGGACATCGCTGCTCGGCACGCCGTCTGGCTCGTGACCGGCGTGACCGAGATCGACGCCGAGCGACCGGGCACGCTCTACAACACGCTGCTCTACCACGCGCCCGACGGACGGCTTGCACTCCACCACCGCAAGCTCGTGCCGACGAATCACGAGCGCCTGGTCTGGGGACCCGGGGACGGCGGCGGCCTGCGTGCCATCCCGACCGAGCTCGGTCGCATCGGCGGGCTCATCTGCTGGGAGAACTACATGCCGCTCGCGCGCTTCGCGCTCTACGAGTCGGGCATCGAGATCTACATCGCCTCGACGGCTGACGACGCGGACGCCTGGCAGGCGACACTCGTGCACATTGCGCGCGAGTCGCGCTGCTTCGTGGTCGCGCCGGCGCACTTCCAGCGCGCGGACGGCTACCCCGACGACTTCCCGCTCCGCGACCTTCTCGACGGGCAGGGCGTGATCGGCCGTGGCGGCAGCGCCGTCCTCGCGCCCGACGGCTCGTACCTCGCGGGCCCGCTCTACGACGAGGAGGGTGTCCTCTACGCCGACCTCGATCCGGCCCTGCTGTACGAGGAACGGCAGCGCTTCGACCCGGCCGGCCACTACCACCGGCCCGACGTGCTGCGGCTCGAGGTGCGCGGGCCGAGCCCCAAGTAGCAGTCTCTTACTTGCTGAGTAGCGCGACGGCCTGGGCAGCCAGGCCCTCGCCGCGGCCGGTAAAGCCAAGCCCGTCCGTCGTCGTCGCACGGACCGTGACGCGCTCGGCGTCGACGCCGAGCGTCCCCGCCAGGCGGGCAGCCATCTCCGCACC
>DAITAO010000009.1:0-57853 GCA_036824245.1 Gaiellaceae bacterium
CGCCCTTCGGCCGGCTCCGCGGCCGCGCGAACGTCCGCCTCGGTGATCCGTCCCTGCGACCCCGTTCCCTGGACGTCGCCGAGCTCGACGCCGAGCTGCTGTGCGACGCGCCGGACGAGCGGAGTCGCCTGAACACGTTCCTTGGGGACCGGGCCGAGGGACTCTCCCGGGGTCGTGGTCGCCGGAGACGGGTCCGGGCTATCGGTGGGCTGCGCGAGCGGCTGCTCGCCCTCCGCGGCCGCCGCGCCGTCGCCGATCACAACCAGCACGGTGCCGACGGGCACGACCTCGCCTTCGCCGACGAAGATGCGGGTCACCGTCCCGGCCGCAGGCGACGGGATCTCGACGGTCGTCTTGTCGGTCTGGATCTCGACGAGCGGGTCGTCCTCGGCAACCTCCTGGCCCTCCGAGACGAGCCAGCGGGCGATCTCACCCTCGGTCAGCCCTTCGCCGAGGTCGGGCAGCTTGAACTCGTACGGCATCGCGCCATTCTCACGGAAGCGCCGCCGCCGGCGCGCCCGCGTACGATCGCGGCCCGGCGGCTCTGAAGTGGTGGCGCGCTTCGCTAGCGGGGGCGGCCGATCCAGGCATCGCGAGGCGCGATCAGCACGCGCAGGCCGCCCTCTACGCGCCAGAGCGACACCGCCTGCTCGTCCCCGGCGAGCTCAGGCGCCACCTCTCGCGGCACGTAGCCGACTTGCAGCGACCGCTCCTCGTTCCAGATTCCGACGGCATTCGGGTCGTGCGGGTTGTCGGGCTCACGCACGAGCGCGAGCGGGCGCCCGGGGTCGAACGAGGCGTCTCCGAGCGCCTCTTCCCGGTAGGAGACGCCGGCCGCCGGCACGACCTTGACGCGCGGATCCTCCCAGCGCACCGGCTCACCGGTTGCCGCGTCGCGGAGGTAGTAGCCGGACCGCCCGCGCTCGAGCCAGAGGCGCAGCCGCTCGCTCAGGCGACGCGCTCCGCTTTCACAGCACGCGTGTCCCCATCGCCTCGTACGCGTCGACCTGTGCACCCGCCGCTGGGCTGCCCGTGAACTCGTCACCGAAGAGCGAGAAGACGAGGACGTCACGCGGCGCCGCGTCCTCGCCGCCCGGGAGCCGCCGGCGGAGCGTGGCCTCCTCGCGGAACCCGAGCTTGCGCGGGACCGCCGCGCTTGCCTCGTTCGCAGGATCGACACGGATCTCGACGCGGTCGACGGCACACAGCTCGAAGGCCACGCGCGTCAGCGCCGCCGACGCCTCAGTCGCGAACCCCTGCCCGATCCGGCTCGCACGGATCCAGTAGCCGATCTCGAACGCATCGTCTCCGACCCGCGTATGCAGACCGGTGCCTCCGACCACCTCCGTCTCCTCGGCGCTGAAGATTCCGTACACGAAGTCTTGGCCGAGATCGAATTGTCCTCGGAACCGCCGCAGGAGCCGCACCTTCTCGTCGAGCGATTGCGGCTCGGCGCGTGCCCAAGGCATCCACGGTCGCAGATGCTCGAGGCTCGAGTCGACGGCCTCCTTGAGGAGCAGCGCGTCGCTCGGGGACCAGCACCGGACGACGAGACGCTCGGTCTCGATCCGGTACGGCGGCTCATTCCTCACGAGTCGACCCTGATGGGACGCTCCCCCTCAGAACTCGAGCAGCCTTCGCACGGCGTCCACGACACGCTCGACCGACGGCATGTACGCATCCTCGATCTGCCAGTAGGGGTACGGCACGTCGTAGCCGGTTACCCGTAAGACGGGCCCGCGCAGGTCGAGCATCGCCTTCTCGGCGAGGATGGCCGCCAGCTCCGCCGCGTAGCCGCAGGTGCGTGGAGCCTCCTGGATGATCACGACGCGGCCGGTCTTCGCGGCCGAGGCGAGCAACGCCTCCTCGTCGAGCGGCTTCAGCGTGCGCACGTCCAGGATCTCGCTGGACACGTCGCCGGCCAGCTCGTCGGCCGCCTGCTCGGCGAGCGGCACCATCGACCCGTACGCGACAAGCGTCACGTCGGTGCCCTCGCGCACGACTCGCGCTTTCCCGAGCGGGACGACGTGCTCGCCCTCGGGCACGTCTCCGCGCATCGTGCGGTAATGGAGCTTGGGCTCCAGCACGATGACCGGATCGGGGTCGCGGATAGCCGCCGCGAGCAGCCCCTTGGCGTCGGCCGGAGTCGACGGGATCGCCACCTTCACGCCCGGCGTGTGCACGTAGTAGGTCTCCGGCGAGTCGTCGTGCAGCTCGGGGGCCCGCACGCCGCCGCCGTACGGCATGCGGACGGTGAGCGGGAACGCCATCTTGCCGCCCGTGCGCCAGCGATACCGCCCGACGTGCGTGATCAACTGGTCGAGCCCCGGGTAGCTGAAGGCGTCGTACTGCATCTCGCAGACCGGGCGGAAGCCCGCCATGCAAAGCCCGACGGCGGTACCCATGATTCCTGCCTCGGCGAGCGGCGTGTCGACGCAGCGGTCGGGGCCGAAGCGGTCGCGCAGTCCGGCCGTGGCCCGGAACACACCGCCGGCGCGTCCCACGTCCTCGCCCATCACGAGCACCGAGTCGTCCCGCTCCAGCTCGACGTGGAAGCACTCATTTATCGCTTCCACGAGCGTCATCTCCCGCGCCTGGCCGGATCTGCTCTCTTTAACCAAGGATCCTCCGCAGCTCCGCGAGATCGTCCCCGAACGAGGCCGGTGGGTCGACGAACGCGTGCTCGAAGAGGAGCGAGATGTCCGCGGGGGCCTCCGCCTCGGCTTCCGCGATCCCCGTGCGCATGAACTCGGCCGCCTCGGCGCGAATCTGCTGGTCGGCCTCGTCGGTGAGCACTCCGAGCCGCTGCAGGTAGCGCTGGTAGCGGCCCACGCACTCGTCTTTCTTCTCCTCCTCGACACGCTCGAGATCGATGTACGCCTTGGGATCGTCCGCCGTCGCGTGCGGCGCCGTGCGGTAGGTGACGGCCTCGATGAAGGTCGGCCCTTCGCCTGCGCGCGCACGCGCAACGGCCTCCCGGGTCGCTTCGTAGACGGCGAGCACGTCGGCGCCGTCCACGCGGATGCCCGGCATGCCGTAGCCGACCGCCTTGTCGGCGAGCGTCTCGGCACGCGTCTGCGCCTCGAGCGGCGTCGAGATCGCCCAATGGTTGTTGTTGCAGAAGAGGATCAGCGGCGCGCGCATCACCGCGGCGAAGTTCGCGCCCTCGTGGAAGGAACCCTCGGACGTGGCGCCGTCCCCGAAGTAGACGATCGCGCAAGACTCCTCGCCGCGTAGGCGCTTGCCCCACGCGAGCCCGGCCGCGTGCGGCACGTGTGTGCCGATCGGGACGCAGATGGACGCGACGTTGTAGTCGAGCGGGTTCCACCAGCCCGCCGGATGGCCACGCCACCAGGAGAGCACGGTCGACGCCGGCATCCCGCGCAAGATGCCGATCGCAGACTCGCGGTAGCTGGGTAAGATCCAGTCGCCGTCGGACAGGGCGTAGACGGCACCGGCCTGCATCGCCTCGTGGTTCCAGAAGATGGCGTAGGTGCCGATGCGGCCCTGGCTGTGGAAGACGACCGAGCGCTCGTCGTAGGTGCGCAGCAACACAAGGGCGCGGTAGAGCTCGATGAGGTCGTGCTCGTCGAGCCCCTCGACCTCGCGGTCAGCGACCTCCTCACCATCGCCGATCACGCGGCGGAGCTCGTGCTCCGCGGGCAGAACCTGTGCCATTCCGCCAAAATCTATCGTCCGGCGGGCGCTTCAGGCAGGCAAGCGGGCGGCGATCCAAGCGTCCACAACGGACCTGACCGGCGCTTCCCGCAGCAACCGCTCCCCGTGCGCTCCGCCGGGGAAGATGGCGACCTGCTTGTCGGGGGCCGCCGCGGCGTCGTAGAGCGCCTGCGCGTCGAGATCGAAGTCGCCGTCCTCCTCCGCCGCGACGAAGAGCGCCGGCACGCGCAGCTGCCTCGCCGCGGCGAGGCCGTCGATGCGGACCCAGCTCTGCGGTGCGGAGAGGCTGATCACGCCCTGCACGGGTGGCTCGAGACGCGCCGCGGCACCGAGCACTGCGACGCCGCCCAGCGAGCCTCCGGCGAGCACGACCGAGCGTACGCCCCGGCGCCGGAACTCGCGGACCGCGCCGATCACGTCGAGATCGACCCGCTGCAGCGCCGCCAACGTCTTGGCCGAGCCCGAGGACCCGCGCCCGCGGAGATCGAGCGCGAGCACCCGGTACCCGAGCCCGGCGAGGATGCGGGCGTACGGCACCCAGGTGCAGAGCGAGCCGTTGGGGCCCTGGTGGGCGAGCACGAGGCCACGTGGCCCCGCGCCGAAGGTGACGCCGATGAGCCGCACGCCGTCGGCGGCGAGGAAGCGCACTACCCGTTTCCGCTCCGCCGGGGTCACGCACCGGTGATGGAACGTCAGCGGCGGCGGACGCTTGGCCACGTCGGCCGCAGGAGTGCGCACAGCCGGCGTCCGCGCTTGGCCCAGCGTCGCGAACGACGCGACGGCGGCCAGAGCGGCCACGAGCGGAACGAGCCGCCTCACCGGGCCGCCTTCGGCTGCTCAGCGGGCACGCGTGCGGCGAGGTCGCGCTCCACCTCGCGCGCCCAGCGGACTACGGCGCGCGTGTAAGCGCGCCCGTAGCTACGCGTGAGCGCCGGGAAGAAGTCCTCTGGGCCGCCCCCGTTTGCGTCCATCTCCCTCAAGGTCGCATCCAACTCCTCGGCCTCCGCGCGCCTGGCCCGCACCTGGGCGAGCAGGGCCTCGGGCGTGGCGAACTCGCCGAGGAAGACCTTGAGCAGGAAAGGCTCGCGGTTGGGCTCGGGGGCGAGCTGGGGAGCGTCGAGCCAGCGCCGCAGCTCCTCCCGACCGTGCGTCGTGATCCAGTAGACCCGCTTGTCAGGACGCGCGTCCTGGACGACGCGGCGCTCGCGTGCAAGGCCGGCGGCAACGAGTCGCGGCAGCACGGAGTAGATCTGGCTCTTCGCCGGTGTCCAGAAGTAACCGACTCCCCGCTCGACCGCCTTGCGCAGGTCGTAGCCGGAGCGCTCCTTCCGCGCGATCAGCCCAAGGATTGCGTACTCCGTAGTGGTCAGAGTAGTCCGCTCCGGCATGTTCCGGGCCGGACTATACAGATGCTAGGCGAGCACAGCCACAGCGTCGCGCTCGGCCTCGAAGAGGGCCGATTCCACGTCGCCGAGGTCCTCGCCGTCTGCCTGCAAGGGGAGGGGCCGGTCGCAGGTGATCTCGATGCGGTCGAGATCGTGCGCGTACAGCACGTCGGGCGAGCGCTCCTGGCCGCGGCCCAGCGCAGCGTAGGCGAGCAGACGAGGCAGCACTCGCGGCTCGACGCTTCGCGGCGCGACGAGGTCGAGGCCGAGCTCGAAGCGCGCACGCGGCGCCACGCGCAGCGCCAGTGGACCCACGAACGTGTATGGATCCGCGTTCGCCACCAGCGCGAAGGCGGCCCGGCCCAGGCCCGCGATCTCGAGGGCCGGCTCGATACGGCCGCGCCGCTCGCGGAGCAGCCGCAGCACCGTCCAGAGGAAGTACGCGTCGCCCGGGCGGCGGCCGTCCGCCTTCCGTCCCTTCTCGTCAACCCGACGGATCAGCTCGGCGTCGAGCCCTATGCCTGCCGAGAACGTGAAGCGACGCCCGTTGACGCGGCCCAGCGAGATGCGACGCACGCGGCCCACCTCGATGGCGCGGGCGACCACTTCTGCGGCTTCGACGGAGTCGCGGGGCAGCCCGAGCGCGCGCGGCAGGACGCTCGTCCCGCCTCCCGGCACGAATCCGATCGGAATCGGATCGTGCAGACCGTTCAGCACCTCGTTGAAACCGCCGTCGCCGGAGAAGACGACGACGGCGTCGAGATCACCGCGCAGCACGCCGGCCAGCTCAGTCGCATGACCCGGCCGCTCGGTGCGAAGTGTCGTCACGTTCGCGACCCGACGCAGCGTGTTCTCGACGGCAGCGGTCGTCTCGGGGTCCACCCGACTCGCAGACGGATTGACGATCAGGGCGACGCGCCGGTCGGACATGTCAGCAGCGTAGAGAGCGAGTGCCGACGTCCGCCGGACGGTCGAATCCCATACCTAACGCGGGCGCACTGCGCGAGCGCACACGACGATTGGGAACCTGGCGTCGTCCAGGCCCAGGTCGGCCGGCTCTAGGTCCTCGACGGCGAGTCCGAGCAGCCACGCGATCGCCGCGATGAGGTTGCCCGCGTCGGCAACCTCCAGCTCCGCGTCTGGAAAAGCCCGGGCGAGCGCCTCGCGCAGCCCCGCCTCGGTGAACCGCCGCCGATCGATCTCGTGGAGCCGTGTGTCGACACGGCAGATCGCCGGTACGGTCACGAGCAGGACGCCCCCCGGTCGAATGGCCTGCGCGGCGTTGGCCACCGCGCGGTCGAGGTCGGCGACGTACTGCAACGTCTGAGTGCACACGAAGCAGTCGAATCGGTCGCTCGGGAGGGAGTCCAGCTCCGAGAGGTCTGCGACGATCGTCGCGTTCCGATTCGTCCCGTCGATGTCGACGACAGTGCTTGTCCGGACGCGGTTGGCGCCGAGCCGGCTCGTATAGAGCGTGCTCTGAACCTCGAGCACGTCGCCGGCGATGTCACCGGCGTGTCGGACCAGGAACCGCTCGATGTAGAAGCGGTCGATGGGCGTGCCGCGCTCGCTGCCGTACAGGTCACTGAAAGGCTCGGTTCGCTTCAGGTTGCCCCACCGTGGGCGTGCCGATGCTCGCCTCACGGCTCCAACGGCTGCTCGAGCCTGGCCGGGCGCGCGGGCTCGGAGCCATGCACGCACTCGTTCTGCGCCGTCGCCGCTCATCCGAGCGTGACTACGCTAGTGGTTACGTCGTTGGCGGCGCGTGGCACAGACTCCGGAGCGTGGTCGACCCTGTCCGTCGGCCCGCTGTTGGTCGTCTCCCCCCACCTCGACGACGCGGCGCTGTCGTGCGCAGCGCTTCTGGAGCGAGACGAGCCGGTCGATGTGTTGACGGTGTTCGCAGGCATCCCTGCGGACTCGCGCCAAGGCGTCTGGGATGCCGTGTGCGGCTTCACGACAGGCGCAGAGGCTATGCGCGCCCGCCGGGAGGAGGACGCGAGCGCATTTCGAGGCAGTCCGCACCGCATCACTCACCTGGATCTGCTCGAGGGCCAGCACGTCGCGTGGCGAAGAACGTCGCCCGAACGGGTCGTCGTCCAGAGGGCTCTTCAGGGGTGGCTCGAGGGGCGGCGGACAGGTGCAGTCGCGATCCCCGCTGGCGCCGGCGTTCGCCGCACACTCCCGCGCCGCGCCCGAAACAAGGCCGTCCGCGCGCTCGAGCGCCGCCGAGCAGCTCGCGGGTCGCGGCTCCTCGCCCTCGTGAGTGGCTCTCCAGAAGGCCTGGAGCAGCACCTCGATCACACGTTCGTTCGCGACGCGGTACTCGCGGCCCTCGACGAGCGCGCGGGGTTCACGCCCCTGCTCTACGAGGAGGTGCCGTATCTCTCGAGCGCTCCCGCGGACTCGGAGGTGGAACGCGTTGCGGCCAGCTGGCAGCGGCTGCCGACGCTCGTCGTGCTTCCCGTAGACCGGGTGCGCAAGGCACAGCGCATCCGGGCATACGAGAGCCAGGTACCGCACGTCCGTCCGGCGAGCGACGCACGCCTCGACGAGCCGGGCGCACTGTCGGCAGTCGAGCGCTACTGGCGACTCGACGCGACCCGCTGAGCACCGAGCGCAACGAGAGCGAGGCTAGGTCGCGCTCGGCCTGAGCAACACCGGAACTGTTCTCAGGATGAGCGTCAGATCCCCCATGAGCGACCAGCTCCTGACGTACTGGTAGTCGAGTCGCACCATCTCGTCGAACGGGATCTCATTGCGACCGACTACCTGCCACAGGCCCGTGATGCCCGGCTGCACGTCGAGCCGTCGCCGCGCCCAGGCATGCACGTGGCAGTCCTCCGATGGAATCAGCGGCCTCGGACCGACGACGCTCATCTCGCCGCGCACCACGTTGATGAGCTGTGGCAGCTCGTCCAGGGAGTAGCGGCGTAGGAAGCGGCCGATCCTCGTGACGCGCGGGTCGTCGGGAATCTTGAACATGCGCGTGTCGAGGCCTTCGAGCGCGAACTTGTTGAGGTGCGCGTAGTCGGACTTCCGCGCGTCCGCATCGTCGACCATCGTCCGGAACTTGTAGATGTGAAACGGCCTGCCTCGGCGGCCCACACGCTCCTGCCGGAAGAAGACAGGGCCCCGGCTCTCCAGTTTGATGAGCAGCGCCACGAGTGCGAAGAACGGCGCGAGCAGGATCAGGCCACCGAACGCCAGCGCGATGTCGAGCGTGCGCTTCAGCGCGCGCGAAGGGGGAGAAAGCCGTGGAGTGCTGACGCTGACCAGCGGCACCCCGTCGACGCCGTCGCGCGCACTGCTGGCGCCGAGCACCTCGAACAGCCTGGGCACCGCCTCGACCCGCACATCAAGCCGGTCGAGCGAGCGGATCGCGTCGACGACCCGGCCGTCGGGCTCATTCGAGAACGCGATGACGACGCGGTCCACTCCAAGCGTCTCGACGATCCGAGCAAGCTCGGCCGGCGTGCCCAGATGCGGCAGCCCTGACCGCCCGCAAACGCCCGGAAGCGGCTCCGCGTCGACGAAGCCCAGCAGTTCGACATCACTCTCTGAGCGGCCAAGCTTTCGGACGAGTAGCCGGCCGATCTCCCCCGCGCCAACGATGACGGTACGTTCGGCGCAGGGAACCCGCGCCCGGAACCAGGCGCGGGCGACCGACCTGGTCGCGGGGATCGCTGCCACGGCGAGCGCTGCTGCCAGCAGCAGCTCGCCCGCCGAGAGCCGTATGAGGCCAATCTCTGCGCCGCCGATGAGCAGCAGCGTGCCGAGCACGACCGAATGGAGGACGCCTCCGAGCTCGCCGCCGCCGCCGCGTTCCTGCAAGGCGTCGTGAAGGCCGTGGACGCGGAGCAGCGGCACGAAGAGTCCCAGTGCAAAGAGGAATGCCCAGATGTAGGCGCTGCCGGCCTGGGCGCCCGAGAGCACGTGCAGGGCCGTGAACGCGAGAGCGAGGCCAACCGCGTCCGCGGCGAGTAGCGTAAACCGCGCCAGCGCGCCGGCGCGCGACCGTTTCGAACGGGCGGGCCGGTCGTCTGCGAAATCTGCCTCGACCGGCCACAGCGCGGCACTCGCGTCGCTCCCGATAACGCCCTTCGAGGCCCGCGCCACTGCCGGCCCGTGCCCGAGCGCCTGAACGCTCGTGGACTCGGCGACGTCGCCTTCGTTGCCTCCCCATTTCCCCTGATGCAGCATGTCTGCCCCTCCGGCGGAGAGATTACACCACTCGGAGGGGTTACGCAATTGCGCACGGGCATCCCCGCCGCCGCGGAGTCCTTCAGTCGTTACGCTTTGCCTCGATACCTCCTTTGCCGCCCACCTCGTGAGGCCGCTTGCCGAACTGCGCGCGTCGCTCGCAATCAGAGCCGCGTCACGACGAATCCTGACGGTGGAGGATGCATTCGAATTTGCCCAGACGTTCAACGTCTCCGGCATACACATCGCTCCGATGCAGAAGCGCTCGGAGATCCTGGCGCTCCTCCGTCAGGTGGCTCAGCTTCACCCGAGAACCGTCGTTGAGATCGGCACCGCACGAGGCGGGACCCTCTTTCTGCTCACCCGTGTCGCCGAGCGTGACGCAACCATCGTCTCCGTGGACTTCCCGGGCGGCCAGTTCGGCGGCGGCTACACGCCCCGCCGAAGGTTTCTGTACCGGCAGTTTGCGCGCCCGGGTCAGGAGCTCCGGCTGATCCTCGCCGACTCGCACGCCTCCGCGACACGCGCGATGGTCGACGAAGCGGTCAGCGGCTCGATCGACTTTCTGCTCGTCGACGGCGATCACGGCTACGACGGAGTCCGCAGGGACTTCGAGCTATACGCGCCGCTCGTGCGCCCCGGCGGCCTCATCGCGTTTCACGACATCGTTCCCGGCCCCGTCGAGCTGGTCGGGGGCGTTCCCCAGTTCTGGACGGAGATCCGCGGCCCGGACAGCCAGGAGCTTGTCGAGCGGTGGGACCAGGGCGGATACGGCATCGGCGTCCTGCCACGCTGACCGTCTGCGCTCAGTCCGTCACGTCCTACGCGGCCAAACCACACCTCGCAAGGCCTCGCGGTCGCGCTGGTCGTACGTCCTGGCAAGCACGGTAAAGAGCAGATAGACGCCGAATGCACCGGCGAGCCCCACCAGAAGCCAAGCCAGGCTGTCCACCGCGCGAGCGAGAACGATCATGATCGGCCAGGAGCAAGCGCCCGCGAGCAGCGGCCGCAGGAGACTGCGCCGGACCAGCTCGCGGAAACGGAGCTCGAGGACGCGACTCTGGACCCAGTAGAGAAAGAGCGGCACCTGCACGACGGCGTTCACGGCGATGGCGATTGCTGCTCCGACCGCTTCATAGGGCGGAATCAGAATCAGCGCGAGGCTGAGATTCACAGCGAGCAGTAGCACGCTGAAGGCGGCCGTGACACCAGGACGCCCGGCGGCGTCGACCGTCACGCCAGGGACACTCGTGAAGGCGGTGAAGGCATAGCCGACGGCGAGCAGCTTGAGCACGTCGGAGCTCTGGTCGGCGAAGTCGCGGTCGATCCAGAACTCGAGGATCTCATGGGAGAAGATGAACAGGATCGAAGCCGCCGGCACGGCCAGCACGGCGACGAGCTTCATGGCGCGCATGTAGAGCTCGCGGAGCCGCTCGAGCTCGCGCGCCCCGTGCAGCTTGCTCGCCGCCGGGAAGACGGCGCCGGCCACGTTCCCGGCGAGGTAGGCAAGCCGCTGCGCGAGGTGGAGCGGCACGGTGTAGTACGCGACGGCCGATACGGACGCGAGGACGCCCAGCAGCAGCTTGTCGAGGTGGAAGACCGAATGCGTGGTGACGTGCTCGAGGAACTTCAGCGACCCGAAGCGGGTCAGGCGGCGCAACATCACGCGGTCGAGGCGCGGCGCCAGCGGTGTGGAGGGCAAGAGTCTGCGGGCCGTCACCACCCACGAGACGGTGGCTGCGAACGCGACGGCCACCGTGACGGCGAAGACCTCGACGAGGCCATAGCCGAGCCAGAGAACGATGACCGTCCCGGCTGTCGTCGCAGTCCCGACCAGGGCGTTCCGCCGGCCGGTGATGTCCATGCGCTGGAGCGCGATCGTCACCGACATGAAGGCCGTGGCAGGCAGGTTGAGGAGAAACCCGATCGCCAGGACGTAGAGCGAGGTCCTGGCGACGGACTCGAGCTCCCCGGGCACCGAGAGCGCGTGGGCTACGAGCCACGAGGCGCTGAGCGCGATGACCGCGCCTCCGAAGGCCCCGAGCGCAAGGTAGAGCGCCACGGTCGTGCCGATGAGGCGCCGAATGACGTCGTCCGGTTCACGCCCGTGGTACTCCGAGAGGTACTTGACGGTCGCCACGCCCAGGCCGAAGTCGAGGAAGCCGAAGTAGCCGGCGATCGTGAATAGCAGCGCGTACAGGCCGTACCCGTTGACGCCGAGCTCGTGGACGATGTACGGCGTCGCGGCCAAGGCGACGAGCGTCAACCAGATCTGCGAGCCAAAGTTGTAGGCGACGTTTCGGGCGACCGTGGCGCCGCCGGTTTGCGGCTCCGCCGCGCCGACTGCGCCGTCGGCCGAGGCGTCGTTCCTGCCTCCACTCTCGGTCACGGCAGCTGCGCGGCTCCCATGCGCACATTGTCGGGCCCTGCCGGCACTACGCTTCGTCGCGCCTGTCAAGGTGCGCCACACGTGGACGAGCTCTGAGGTCGGCCCAGTCCGGACGACGTCCACCCAGGAGGTAGGCAGCGACGTCGCGCCACTGCCCCGGCCTCAGCGAACTCGGCAGGGGCCGGCGACGGCGCACAAGGTTCGCACTCACCTCATGGAGCAGGAAACCGAGTAATGCTCTTCGCCTTGCGCCGAACCGCTTGATCGCCACGTAGCACCGAGCACGCTCGGCAAGGGCGTCACGCTCGGCGCCGCCGAAGCGGGTCGTCTGGAATGCGCACCGATCAAGGAACGGGAACGGAGACGCGACGACCTTCATCGCCCGTGTAGCGTCGACGCGGAGCGCCAGCTCGGCCTCCTCGAAGCCGTATCCGATTGCCTCGTCTGCCCACAGGCTCCGGTAAGCCTGCGTTCGCCAGAGGGCCGCAGCCAGCGTGATGGCGATCGGCTCGCCCGCACGGGCGGGTCGGAAGAAGCCTCGGTGGCGAAGCCAGACGGGGTCCGGGTGGGCTTGACTGGCGCCGGTCACTACGGTGAGCGCTTCGTCGCGCCTCATGCGCTCGAGTGCATCGGAAAGGAACTCCGGGGCAAGGTCGACGTCGTCGTCCAGGAGCAGGGCGAACTCTGTCTCGACATGGTGGACGAGCCAATTGCGATTGCCGTTCATCAACCCGTTCGGCGGCGGGGACAGAACGCGCACATGGATATCCGAAGTGCCTCCGCCCGCGCTGACGTGTTCAACCTCTCGCCGCACAGCCGCGTCCTCCGAGCCCTCGGAGACCAAGATCGTCGCAGGCGCCATGGTGCCGCCGACCAGCGCTCGGAGCGTGGCGGCCAGCTCGGCAGGTCGACGAAAGGTCGCGATGCAAGCGGTGACGTCAACGGTCGTCGATGCGGGGTGCGACGAGATCAGCCGAGCCTGCCAGAGACGTGCATGGGTCGGAGGCCCGCCCGGCGCTCGCCGTGCCTCGTTCGGGGGAACCGGGGCAGGCTGAGCGGCCGATAGACGGGGCACCGCCCCGTGTATCGACCCACTTCGCCCACAAGCCGGCTGCCGCTGCTCGCGGCGATCCTATTCGCATTCGCCGCACCAACGGCAGCGCCGGAAGCTGCGACGAGCCGAGCCAAGCCACAGCGGCTGCTCCGAGCGTCGACCCACGACAGTGACCACGACGGCCGCGTAGACCGAGTTCAGCTTCTCTTCCGGCGAGTGCCGACACAGGCTGTCCTGAGGCAGGTCAGCGTCCGCGACTACCGGATCGTCCGCCTCCGCGCTCGCGGCCGCAGCGTGCGTGTCGACCTGCGCGAGCACCGCACGGCCGACACGGCTGCGCGTCCACTCGTCCGTGTGCGCAGTCACGGCCGCAATCTCTCGACGCCCGCGCGCGACGCCGCGCGGCCCGTGCTGCTCGGCGCACGCCTCATGGACGGGAAGCGCGGGCACATCGTGACGCGCTGGTCCGAGTGGGTCGACTTCCACCACCGGCCGGGACGGATGTCGCCGTTCATGGTGCTCTCGACCGATGGGCGATCCGTCGCTCCGCGCGTCCTCGAGCCGCGGAGCAAGCGGCTCACCCTCGCGGCCGAGGCTTCCCCCGTTGCCGTGACCTACCTGGCTGGGCGCCGCTTCGGCTCGGTGCGCGACCGCATCGGGAACCGCGCTCGACCGACGGCCGCTGTGTCCGTTCGGAAAGGCGCCTCTGCATCCGAGGGCGGTGCGTCCGGGCCGCTCAACATGCTCGAGAACCCGATCGACACCCGCCAGCAGCTCGAGCTGGAGTTCGGCGACCGCTCCCACTGGCTCCAACCGTGGCGCGGGTACCTGGAGACCATGCCCGCCTCGAAGATGACGTCGCGCATCGGCATCGCCTTCAACCCGCCGAGCGCGGATCAGGCCGCCTGGTACGCCAAGATCCTGAGCGAGTCCGGCATCCGTCGCGCGCGCGTCGAGATCGGCTGGGGTCTCCTCGGCTATGACAACCCGGAGCAGCTCCGTGGCCGCGACGAGCTGGTGCAGGTCCTGCGCGCCCTCCATGACAACGGCATCCGGCCGATGATCTTGCTCACCTCTCACCCGGCCCAACCCACGCCGGCTCGCTTCTTCGAAGTCGAGGTCGTTGCGCCCGCGGGCAAAGGCGCCCGGCAAGTCGAACTCGATCAAGCGTCCGCAGCCCAGGTGGTGCCGGGCAAGACGGGCATCAACTCTCTCGACGGCGCGTGGGCCGCGAAGCTGCTACTCACGTCGGTCCATGGCACGACCGCCACGCTCGGGAAGCCACTCCCCCACCACCTTCAGCCGGGCACCTATCGAGCGGCCACGCTCCGCCACGAGCCGTTCGACAGACCCGGCACGCCTCGGTTCGAGCAGACGATGGATGCGTGGCTCGACTACGTCGAGACGGCGACCCGCTTCGTCAAGTCGGTGCTCGGCGGCGAGCAGTTCGATGTGGAGATCTGGAACGAGACCACATGGTCATCGCACATGCTCAACCTCAGCATGTGGCGGGACGACGTGGCGGCGTACGACATCTACCACGCCGGCACCACCGCCGCGGTTGCCGCTCGCACGGTCGCGTGGATCCGGAACCCCGTCAACGGCGTCTCGCGGGTCGGCGTCACGAATGGGTTCACGAGCCAGCTTCCGTGGCCGTCGGGCACACAGGCGTTGCGGGGGCTCACCGCGCTGTCGAAGCACCCGTACTCCGGCCCCTTCGAGTCGCCGGGAGACGTGTATCTCGGCCCGGGGATGATCCGCCCGATCAACGCGCTATTCGAGATCGACGGGCGCGAGAAGCCGTTCGGATCCCGACACTTCGTGGGCGCCTTCGAGCCCTCGTACCGTGCGCACTTCCCCGAGAGCTTCCTGAGCGGGATCCACACCGAGCACCTGGTACGCGACATCTCGCCGTTGACGACCCGCCTCTACGGAACTCCGCACGGACGCAAGACGCACCCGCCGGGCGGATCACCGCCCGAAGTGTGGATCACCGAGGTCGGCATGGATCTGTCCTATCTCCCGGATCCCGCGCGCGTCCGGCGGCTGCAGCAGAAGGCCACGCTCCGGTACGTGACTTCCTGGCTCAACAAGGGGTTGGGCGCCATGTACCTCTTCGCAATGGCGGACGAGGGCTGGCTGTGGGGCCTGGTTGACCGCAACCGGTTCGACGGTGGGGACACGATGGTTGCGATAGGGCGGCTCACGCAAGCCATGCAGGGGCCGGTCGGCGAGATCAAGCCGCTGTCCCTGCTTGCGATCGGCGACCGGCACAACCAGCGCCAGTTCGAGGGCGACGGAACTGCAGCACATCGGCCGCTCTACAACCGCGAGGTCCTCGCCTTCCTGCCCTTCCAAACAGCGCCCGGCAAGTACACGATCCCCGTGTACGTCATGACGAGGGACATCACCAAGGAGATCCCGCCGGCGCCTTATCAGCTCACCATCGGCGGCGTGCCTGCGGACGCCGCTGTCCGCGCGAGCGACCCGATCACCGGCCAGTACGTCCCCGTGTCCGTCGTGTCGCGACAGGGCACCCGTCTGATTGTCGAGCTCGGCGTTGCCGACTATCCGCGGCTGCTGATCATCGGCTGAGACGCACTGGCAGAGTGGAGCCGTGGCTCGCCGAATCCTCCACCGGGCCGATGTCGGCTGGCGTACGCGTCCGCTGTGGGCGCTGCTCGGGCTACGGCCCGCGCTGGCGCAGCACACGCCTGCCGAGGGTGAGCTGCTTCGACGCCTCGCCACGGGAGCTCGGTGCATCGTTGAGCTCGGAGTCGCCGAGGGCGCATCCGCGTACGAGCTCCGCCGAGTGATGGCGCCCGACGCCACGCTCTACCTGGTCGACCCCTACCACCTCGGTCACGCCTTCGGACGCAGCGCCGCCGAGTCCGTCGCCCGCCGCCTCGTCCGCTCCGTCGAGCGCGGGAACGTCGTGTGGCTGCGTCAGACGAGCCTGGAGGCGGTGAAAGCCTGGGAGCGAGAGATCGACTTCCTCTTCATCGACGCCGATCACGCCTACCAGGCGGTCCGGCGAGACTGGGCCGACTGGGCTCCGTTCGTGCGGCGCGGAGGGGTTGTTGCGCTGCACGACGCAGTGCCGGCTTCGGACTGGGTCACGCCCGGCGAAGGCCCGGCAAGACTGCTCGACGACCTGAGGGCAGATCCCCTTTGGGACCTGGTCGACACTGTGGACTCGACCGCAGCACTGCGGCGGAAGTAGCGCTACCGGCCAAGTCCGAGCACCGCGAGGTCCTTGAGCAGCGCCTGTGGGCCGAGACCGCCTGCGCCACGCGGTCGATATCCCCGCTGCCGGATGATCGAGCGTAGCTCCATGAAGCGCTCGCGACGTGGCTTCGCGGGCTCGTGTAGGCGGGCGCGCGCCGCCCACAGACTCTGCACCCGCCGGTACGACGCCGCGCCGCGCTGCGCCTGCACGGCGAGCTGCGGGTCCCCTATCGACCCCGCGCTCTCGGCCAGGAACCGCGCGTACTCGCCGGCCCGCTCGGCAAGCGTTTCGTACGTTTCCGCACCCGCCTGCATCGACATGCGCGCAAGCTCGAAGCCCTTCGCTGGAACGCCGGCGATGCTGCCCTGGTGCTCGCGATGCAGCACCAGCCTGTCGGGCAGCACGACGACGGTGCCGAACACCTGTCCTAGGAAGTAGATCCATTCGTCGTGCGCCATGGCGTGGACGGTGTGCCTCGACCGCGGCCTCCGGCTCGAGTCGATCACCGCCAGCAAACCCGCGCTGAACACCTCGGCGAAACCCGGGATGTGTACCCAGGGGTCACCGCCCGCGGTGATCGTTCGGCGAGACCGTATGACCGGCCACCACCGCGGCGACCCAAGCTCGGCATCGACGACTGTCGCGGAGTGCGAGACGAGGCTGACGCTCGGGTCTTCGAACTCGCCGACGCAACGCTCGAGCTTGCGCTCGAGCCAGACGTCGTCCTGGTCGCAGAACCCGATGAGCTCCCCGGTACACAGCCGTGCGGCCCGGAGGAAGTTCTCTGCAAAGCCCAGTCGCCGCTCGTTCTCGTGCAACCGAACCGGAAAGGGCGACTCCCGGGCAAACGCCCGAACGATCTCGACCGTTCGGTCCGTCGACCCGTCGTCGCACACCACGAGCTCGTGCGGAAGGACGGTTTGCCGCGCGATGCTGTCCAGCTGCTCGCGAACGAACCGCTCGCCGTTGAAGGTCGCCAGCGCAACCGAGACGGACGGCCTCACCGTCTCCCCACAAGCGAGGCCGGGTGGCCGCTCACCAGGTCGACCCGATACGACAGGCGGCGCAGGTCCTCCATGCACGCCTCGGTCGTGTACGGCTCATGCACCTCGATCTTGATGCGGCTGACCGAGGACGCCCACTCCCCGGACCCGCTCAAGATCTCCCGCTCTGCTCCTTCGATGTCCATCTTCAGGAAGTCCACTCGCAGATGTCCCTGTTCGCGCATCAGGGTGGAGATCGAGACAGCACGAACGTCCGCGCCGAGGTCGGCTCCGTGGCCGGCCCTCGCCGACTGCTCGTCGCCTCTCCCGGCGCGATAGCGGACGACCCCGTCGTCCTTCCACACGGCGGCGGTCACGAGGCGGCAGCGGTGTCCGAACTGGGCGAGGTTATGCCTCGCCTGCATGATGTTCTCCTCCTGCATCTCCACCCCCACGATGACCGCATTCGGAAAGAGCACCGCCAGGTGCGCCATCGTCAGCCCGATGTTGGCGCCGAGGTCGTAGATCACAAGGGGCGCTTCGTGGTCCAGTCCCGGGGGAGGCTCGTTGTGACCGAAGAGGAAGACGTCGAGCAGTCCGTATACGTCAGCCGTTCGTGGGCGGACCCAGACGACTCGGTCGGCAAGCCCCCGGATACGAAGCGGCACGGCCGACGGGGCTCGCCCTCGCCAGGTGAAGGGCAGCAGTCTCAGGCGGAGCAGTCGCCAGAGGCTGCGGCGATCGCTCACGATCCGGCGGGCAGCACGCACCTCGGCAAAGCCGGACAGCAGCCAGCGCGCGCGTTCGAGTCTGGGCCTCCCGGCTGCGGCGAGACGCATCTAGCGCCCCGCCTCGCCGGCTGCGATCGGGGTCGGGCGCCACTGGACCGCTCGGCCTTCCTCCTCGACGATCTGACGCAGCCGCTCGATGAAGCGATCCTCGGAATAGCGCTCGGCGTGACGCCTGATCGCCTGCTCGTCCCAGGACGAGGCACGAAGCGTCGCGATCGCGTCACGGATGGCAGGCGGCTTCGGACGGTCGAAGAACACGCCTGTCTTCCCGTCCAGGACCGTGTCGAGGAACCCGCCCCAGCCCAGGACGGCCGCGGGTTTGCCGAAAGCCGCGGCCTCGACCGGAGTGAGCCCGTAATCCTCGTACGACGCCGAGAGGAGGCCGGCGCAGCTTGCGTACAGCCAGCGCAGCTGCTCGTCGCTAACCGCGCGGACGAAGGTCGTGTGGCCGCTCGCGCTCGAGTGCAGCCGGGCTTCGTCCGGACCGCTCCCCACGACCACGAGGCGTTCGTCACGGAGCTCCGCGACCGCCTCGACGACGGCGTCGACGTTCTTGTACGGAAGTAGCCGCGAGACGCAAAGGAGGAAGCCCGGCTCGAGGCCGGCCACCGCCTCCTGTGCTCCCTCCGGGTCGACGGTCTGCGGCGGCGGGAGCACCTCCGCCTCGACCCCGTAGAGCTCGCGGACCCGCGTGGCAACCGCATGCGAGTTGACGAGATAGCGGTCTGCACTCCGCGCCGCGCGACGATCCCAGCGGACGAGCGCCGGCCGCAGCGCTGCCAGGGCCGCGCGCGCCGAATCGAGTGCGCGGCGCTCGCCCAGGTAGCGGTCACGCTGGTAGAGCCAACGGGCCGGGGTGTGGCAGTACACGATCTTGCGCCCGGCGACTCTGACGCCGTGCGCCCAGCCGCTCGTGCTGCAGACGACCACGTCCGCGTCAACGCCGTGCAGCGAAAAGGCGGGTGCCAGCAGCGGGAACGCCAGGCGGTGGTTTTCCCGGAAGGCACGCACCCGGTTCAAGGGCAGCGTCCGCACGTCGGCGTGTCCGAAAGCGGGCAGTGTCCCCTCCGGCAGGAAGAGCGAGGTGTGCACCGGGGCCCCGGGAAAGGCGCGAAGCATGGACGCAACGACGCGTTCCGCTCCGCCTCGCTGCGTCAGGTAGTCGTGGACTAGCGCGACCGCAGGTCCGCTCACCGCGCCACTCCCCTTCCATCAGGCTTGCTCGAACCTAGCCTCGATCTCCCCAACACCTCATCGTAGGCCGACACGACTGACGCCACCTGCACCGGCGAGGAGAAGCGCCGCGTGACGGTCTCGCGAGCGCGACGCCCCATCTCCGCCCGGCGTTCCTCGTCGGCGAGCAGCAGCGCGACAGCCTCGGCCCACACGCCAGGCGACCGAGGAGGCAGGAGCAGCCCGTCCTCGCCGTCCGTGATGATCTCGGCCGGACCGCCGAGCTCGGTCGCCAGCACCGGCACCCCCATCGCCATCGCCTCGACGACGCTCCGCCCGAACGGCTCTTCCCAGGACGGGACAAGCAGGAGGTCGAGAGCACGGAGGATGTGGGGGACATCGCGTCGCTCGCCCAGGAACACAACGTCGTCGGCAACGCCCAGCTCATCGGCCAAGCGGCCGAGTGAGACGGCATACGACTCGTTCTCGGCGCTGGCCGCGCCGCCGGCGAACTTCACGGCGCCGACGATGAGCAGTCGTGTGTCGGGGACGGCCGGCCGAACCCTAGCCAGGGTGCGGATCGCATCGTCCTGGGCCTTCCAGGGCGTGATCTGCGCCACGACCCCGACGGCGTGAACGCCTGCGTGAAGACCGAGCTGCTCGCGCGCACCGCTGCGAGACAGCGGTGCCGGATCGAAGCGCTCGAGATCGACGGGGTTGTAGATCGTCCGGATCGGCGGCCCGGTGTCGTCCTTGCCAAAGCTTGCGGCCGTATACCGGGAGTTGGCGACGATGAGAGCCGCGCGAGCGCGGATCACTCGCCGGACGAGGTTCGCCGAGAGGGAACGAGGAAGGCAGTCTCGAACGTGCACGACGAGCGGCGCCCGGGCGGGCGCAAGCAGCCCTGCGCGAACCGAGTTGGCATGGACGAGCGCCGGCCGCACGCGCCGCGCGATCCGCCTGAGGACGTAGGCGGCACGGAGCCCGCTCGATAGCCCACGAGTCAGCGACGGGAGATCCATTCGAAAGCTGAGCTCGGAGGGCGCCACGGTGAAGACCGCCACGCCGAGCGCTCGGACGGCGTCGGCGAGCGGCCCTTCCGGGCACGCGACGACCGGCTCGATGTCGTGCGGGAGCGCAGCGAGCAAATCGACGAGTGACTGCTCGCCTCCGCCCAATTCCCCCGTGTGGTTAACGTAGAGAACGCGCACGGTGGCTGTCGACGACGGCCAGCAGGAGCTCTTCCAGCTGCGCGGCCGTCTTGCTCCAGGTGTAGCGCTCCGCGCGCCTGCACCCTTCCTGTCCGAGACGCGACGCCTTCTCCCGATCGGTCAGCAGCTCGGCGATCGCATCGGCGACGGCGACGTGGTCGGTCGGCTCGACGAGGATGCCGGTCTCGCCGTCGACGACGGCATCCAGCGCGCCGCCGACACTGCCGGCGACCACCGGAAGGCGATGCGCACCCGCTTCGAGATAGACGATTCCGAATCCCTCGCCGCCGCCGTCGGCGGCCAGTCGGCTCGGCATGGCGAAGACGTGTCCGCGATCGAGCCAGCCGTCTCGCTCGTCCTGTCCGACAGCCCCCAGGAAGTCAATGCTGCTCGAGATTCCGATTGCGTCGGCCAGCCGTTCGTACGACGCCCGTAGCGCACCATCTCCGATGACGACGAGTCGGGCGGCCGGCACACGCGCTCTCACGAGGGGCATCGCCCGGATCAGCACGTCGTGGCCCTTGTAGCGCTCGTCGAGCCGGGAGACGACCACGACGGTCGGCGGCACCCCGTCCACGATCCGCCGCCCGCGGGCACCTCCGACGCCCGGTGCGATCAGGCGCAGCCGCTCGGGCCGAGCCCCGTGGTTGAGTGCAAGCCGCTCCGTATAGCGGCTGTTGACGGCCACCGCTTCCGCCGCCCCCAGCAGGAACGCCGCCAGACGCGGCCGCGCCGCGATCTCCATGCCATGGACGTACTGGATGTACGGCAGCCGTGCGAGCGAGTGGAGCGCTCGCGCTGCGAGGCTTGCCGTGATGTGCACGCTGAAGATGACATCGGGTCGAAAGCGGATCGCCTCGACCGCGGCGACGCCGTTCAGCACGACCATCGCAGCGGGCCTGCCGCCGAACGGGGGCTGCGGAACCCGCCTCGGTGTCTGCGCGGACCCTCGGTCGAAAGCGGTCGAGCCGGCCGTCCTCAGGGTCACCACCCGCGACTCCACGCGGCTCCAGCCCGTCACAACCTGGTAGGCGAGCTCCTGAATGCCTCCAAATGCCGGCGGGTAGTCGGGTGTCAGGACGAGGACCCGGGGCTGCCGGTGGCTACGTTCTGACAAAGCGGTCTAGCCAGACGCCGAAGGCAAAAACAGGCCAGAGCACACTGCTGCGGTCGCGGCCGCCACGGTGCTCGTCGACCAGCCGGCGGACCTGGTCGCGCTCGAACCAGCCCTGCTCGTACAGGGCGCTCGAAGACAGCTGGTCGTCGAGCGCGGCCGCGAGCGGCCCGCGGAGCCAGTCTCGTGCCGGCGTGCGAAACGCCACCTTTGCGCGCGTGTGTGCCGCCTCGGGTAGGGCGGCGCGCAGAACGCGGCGCAGAAGGAGCTTGCCGCCGCCCGCGATGTGAACCCGCGCGGGGACGGTGGCCGCGAACTCCACCAGGTCACGGCTCAGGAACGGCGTCCGGAGCTCCAACGAGGCCTGCATGCTGGCTCGATCGGCCTTCGCCAGAACGTCGTCGGGAAGCCACTGGAGTTGGTCGAGTCGCATGAAGCCGGCAACGTCGCCGTCGAGCACCACATGCGCCGGCTCCGGAATCGGCCCCACCTCGTACTCACGCAGGCGCGGGCCGTAGACCCGGCTCCGGTAGGACCTTCGCCCGTCCGTGACCCAGTCGACGTGACGCTGCGTGAGCGGCGCCGGGCGTACGACGTCTCTCAGCCGAGCCGCCCGTCCCAGAGGCAGTCGCTCGAGCAGCGACACGGTCCCCTGCGCCGCCCAACGGGGCACCCGGCCGTCCAGCATCGCCGAGCGATGCAGCCAGCGGTACCGCGGATAGCCGCCGAAGACCTCGTCGGCACCTTCGCCGCCGACCGCGACCTTGATCGTCGCCCGCGCGGCCTCCGTCAGGATCCGCAGGGCCACATACGCCTGGTCGGCGAGCGGCTGGTCGACGGCAGCAAGCAGCCCCGGAACGCGTGCTTGGACCTCGCCCTGGGTGAGGAGGTACTCGTTGTGATCGGAGCCGATCAGCCGAGCGGAGCGCCGCGCCGGCCCGGTCTCGTCGACAGCGCCCGAGTCGTACCCGACCGTGAAGGTCTTGAGCGTGCCGGAGACATGGCGGGCTGCGAACGCAGCAACCAGCGTCGAGTCGACGCCGCCACTGAGGAAGACGCCGACAGGGACGTCCGCGACAAGCCTGCTCCTGACGGCCTGCTCGAGCAGCACCGAAGTCTCCTCGACGAGCTCGTCGGCGGATACCGGCCCGTCGGGCGCCGCGGCCGGAGGCGACCAGTAGCGGCGCACCTCGACCGAGCCGGTCGCGGCGTCCCAGACCAGCAGATGACCCGGACGCAGCTGCCGCACGCCCGCGACGATCGCATCCTCACCCGTGACGTAGCCGTAGGTGAAGTAGCGGTCGACGGCGGCCGGGTCGAGCTCCGCCGTTCCGCCGACGCCCTTCAAGAGCGCAGTCAGCTCCGAGGCGAACGTCAGCGCCCTGTCTCGCTCGGTATAGAAGAGCGGCTTCTCGCCCAGCCGGTCGCGCCCGAGCAGCAGCCGCTGCGCACGCCCGTCCCAGACCGCGAACGCGTACATGCCCTCGAGCGCGTGCACGAGCTCGTTGCCGTACTCCTCGTAGAGGTGCACGAGCACCTCGGTATCCGTCCGCGTCGCCAATGTGTGCCCGGCCCTGGCCAGCCGTTCCCGAAGACCGGCGAAGTTGTAGATCTCCCCGTTCAGTACGGCCCAGACGGTGCCGTCCTCGTTGGCCAGTGGCTGGTGGCCCCCTTCGACGTCGATGATGCTCAGGCGTCGTGCTCCCAGGCCCAGACCGCTGACAGGATCGACGTACGTCCCCTCGTCGTCCGGGCCGCGATGCACGAGCGCAGCGTTCATCCGGGCGAGGATCGAGCCGTCGCCGGCGCTCGTGGTGCCGCAGATGCCGCACATCAGCGACGCTTCTCGGTATCGACGCGCGAGACTGCCCGCCGCCGCGCGGCAGCGGCCCGCGCGGGCGAGCGTTCGCGCTCCACCTCCCGGCGCTCCAGATGCTCGGCGTAGAGGTCGAGCGTCTCGCGCGCGACGTTCCGCCAACTCAGGCGCTGGACCGCACCGTGCGCCGAGTGGCGCAGCCGATCGAGGAGAGGGCGGTCGACCGTGAGACGCTCGAGAGCCGCCACTAGCGCACGCGAGTCGCGCAACGGCACGACCAAACCCTCCTCCGCATCCCGCACGATCTCGAGCGCACCGGAGGTCGCCGTGACGACCGGCGCCAGCCCGCACGCCATCCCCTCCACGAGCGCCATGCTGAATCCTTCGGACAGGCTCGGAAACAGCTGGATGTGGTGGCCGCGCAGCAGGGCAGGCAGCTCGTCGCGCTCGAAAGCGGGTATCACCCGGATCCGATCGTGCAGCGCTGGGTCGTAGTCGGCGAGCACGTCGGCCCCGGATGTGCCCGTGCCGAGGAACGTCACACGGACGTCCGCTTCCCCAGCGAGCACCGCGCTGAGCGCGGCTCGCGCGTAGGTGATTCCCTTGCGCGGGATGTAGCTGCCAATCAGAGCGATAGCGATCGGGTCGCTCTGATCGAGCGGCGTCGGCTCGAGCTCGACGCCCACGAGCGTGTCGGGGATCCCGTTCCGGACGACCGCGGCTCGCTCTGCGCGCACACCCAGGCGCTCGATCGCGATTTCCCGGTCGCGACTGTTCATGAAAAGCGCGAGGTCGGCGGCGCGGAGGCTGCGCGCCACCTCCCAGAGGCGAACTCCACCGTGATACAGGCGGTATCGCCACGAGAGCCGAAGGTGTCCGCGCCGCTCCTCATCCCTGAGCTGGGCGTGCGCCTCGTGCTCGAGACCATGGCTCCGCACCACGATCAGCGGCCCGGCTCCCATCCTCGGAATCGACGCCCAGAGCCAGGTGTCTCCGGTGGACGAGTCGACGACGTCGGGAGGGGGCGCCGCCGATCCGAGGCGTCGCCAGACGAGGAAGGGAAAGAGGAGATGCTTGGCCTGCTCGCTCAGCCGGCCGGGAAGCGCGTCGTGGGAGAGAATCTCGGCGTCGCTCCCCAACCGCTCGAACTCGTGGGCGAGGCTGATCGTGGCGCCGGCAGCGCCGGCATTGCGGTCGAGCGAGTGGTGCACCGTCAAGAGCACCCGCACCGTCAACCCCCGCCGCCTCGACCATCGAGAGGCACCATCGAGACTGCGCGCCCACGCCGCACGTCGACGAGCGCCTCCACCTGGCCGCGCAGCGACGGAGACAGCCAGCCTGCGACGTCGGGCTCCCGGCGGGGGATCGCCGCCGCCGCGCGAACGACGCCGGGGGCGCTGCGGTCGCCGACGAGGAGCCCATATACGACTCGTCGCCAGAGCAGGTCGCGTCGCTGCGAGACGAGGCTCGCAACGAGGTTGTAGGCGGCGTCGCAGACCGCCGAGTCGGAGCCGCCGCCGCGACCGTAGTCGTCCGAGCGCGGCGCCGGGTAGTGATCGACTACCAGAGCGGGGTCGTAGAGGATGCGCCACCCGCGGGCGCGCGCCCACAGGCACATGCCGAGCTCGAGGTGCACCTGCGCCCCGGACCCGCGCAGCCCGTGCGGAAATGCCAGCGCCTCGCGCCGGAATGCCATGTTGCATCCTTTGAGCACAGCGACGTCACGCGGCGGCCCGCCACCGGCATGGTGGTTGCCCTTGACCTTTCCCCAGGCTGTCACGCGTCCCACGTCCTCCGGCGGTCCGTCGCCCATGGCAGGCGGATGGATCTCGTCCCGTCCACCGACACCGCCGACCGTCGAATCGGCGAAGTGCCGCTGCAGCCGCTCGACCCAGTCCGGCCGAGGCACAGCATCGTCGTCGGTGAATGCGATGACGTCTCCGCTCGCCATGCGCGCCCCGGCTTCCATCGCCGCCAGTGTCCCGGGTGTCTCGACAGAGACCTCGAAGAGCCAGCCGGCCCCGAACTCCCGGCGCACTGCGGAGCTCGCCCCATCCGACTCACGTCGTACGACCACGACCTCGTCCGCCGCGCAGACCTGCGCGCGCACGCCGGCCAGGCACGTCCGCAGCGCGTCCGGGCGTTCGAATGTCGGGATCACGACAGAAAGGCGGGTCACGGCGTCTCCGCCCGCGATCCTCCGGTGGCTGCGGCACTGCGCGAGGCGAGCACGTCCCTGATGACCGCGGCGAAGCGGCGTGCCATCGCCTCCTCAGAGAACACCTGGGCACGCAGGGATGCCTGGTGCGCGAGGCGAGCGGCGAGCTCACGATCCCGGAGCACCTCATCGATCGCCGCCGCCAGCGCGTCCGCGTCCCCCGGCGGGACGAGAAGCCCTGAACGTCGATCCTCGATCAGCTCGGAGGGCCCTCCGAGGGCGGTGGCCACCACGGGACGTCCAAGCGCCAGCGCCTCGAGCAGCACGAGCGGGAACCCCTCGCCGAGCGAGGCATTGACGACGACGTCCAGCGCGTCGAACCAGGCGTAGACATCCTCCCGGTGACCGGCGAAGAAGACTCGCTCCCCGAGGCCGAGCTCATCGGCGAGTCGTCTCAGGTCATCGGGATACGCACCTTCCCAGCCGAGAATCGCCCCTCCGACGACTGCGAAGCGGACGTCGGGGTGGTCGCGCACGACTGTGGCGGCCGCGTGAAGGAAGACGTCTTGACCTTTTCCGTCTTGCAGACGACCCACGATGCCCACGAGGCGCTCGCCGCGCAGACCGAGCTCCTCCCGGACCCCGGTTCCCATGCCGCGCGACCGGGCGATGGTGTCGACGGGCAGTCCCGGCCACACCTTCCGCACCTTGCGCCGCGGCGTCAGCCGTTCCTGCACGTGCACGGCCTCTTCGCTGACACACACCACGGCCGCGGCAGGCACGCGGCGCGCGACGCGATCGAACCGGTCATGTCCCGGAACGCCGTGCTGCCACCAGACCTCCGGCACCCGGGCGAGCAGCGCCGCCGAACCGCCGTAGATGTGGCCCTTGGCCTGGTTCGAGACCACCGCTTGGGCATCCAGCGTGTCTACCAGCCGACGCAACCACGCGATCGTCCCCACGGTGCCCCGCAAGCGACGCATCCGACCCGCGTTCCGAACCGAGGTCGGACACGCTGATTGCCGCAGCCACTCGACGAGCGGTCCGTCCTCGAGCACGGCCGCGTGCGTCTCGAGCCCGAAGGTCGTCAGCGAGCGCGCAAGCCCCGCAAAGAGGCGCTCCGCGCCGCCCGGCTTCGCGGTCGGACTCACGAGCAGGACTGGCGTCATGCGCTTTCCGCGGCGCGAGTCCTAGCCGGCGTACGCGCCGGCAACTCGCCCTCGTCACGCGCGGTGCGGTCGACCCATCCCAGTACGAGCCACGGGAGCAGAGCGACCGCGTAGTTGCCGCCGTTGAACCACTGCGTCGCCGTCACCGTCAGCGTCGCCAGCGCGATCAGTCCCAACGCGTCGCGCCTGCGCCGGGCGACCTCGTACGCTTTCCGAAAGCCGGCCACGAACAGGAACGCGTACGCCAGCACGCCCGGGATGCCCAGGGCGACCGCCATGTTCGAGGGGTCGGCCTCGGTCCCCCGGCCCTCGGCGTCGAACTTCTGGGCGCTGATCGTGATTGCACCCACGCCCACGCCGAGCGGCTCGTGGACGGCCCCGCGAAATCCGTCCCTGACAATCCGGTAGTGAACGAGAAGCGTCGAGCGCTCGGGGTCGAGGGGGTTGGCGAGGCCCTCGAGCTGGTGGTACAGGAGGCGATCCACCTTGCTTTCCCCGTAGACGGTCGGTGCAAGGCGTTGCGCGGCGAGCGGAACGAGCAGCACCGCGACCGCGCCGGCCACGATGCTCGGGCCGAGGGGCAGGCCGCGCCTCGCGACCGCCATGGCACCCAGCGCCACGGCCAGCGTGAAGATCACTCCCCGCGACGATGCCAGCACCACCGCGGTGCCGAGCAGACCGAGCGCGGGAAGCGCGAAGATCGGCCGGCGCAGCCCGAACGCGACGCACGCAGCGAACGCCACCGCGACGTAGGTCGCGTACTCACCTGCCGCGGAGAACGTCCCGAATGGTCGGATCACGCCGCCGACGTCGAGTGCCGCGTACCCGTAGTCGCGGATCCACGCCGAATCCCAGGATCGGAAGCCGGCGAGCGTCTGCGACAGTCCGTAGACGGCGGCCAGCACGCCGAGCGCCGCCACGACCTTGAAGACGGACTCCATCGTGCGGTCGTCGCCGAGACCGCGCCCGATCCAGAACCCGGCCATCGGCACGGCGACGAAGAGCAGCCCGGTCACGCCGGCGTACAGACTGTTCTGCAGCGGGTTGAACGCGCTGAGCACGATCAGCACGCCGAGCACTAGCACGAGGTTGGCAAGCCTCGTGCGGCGCTCGAACCCCCCACGCTCCCAGGCGGCGAGTAGTAGTACGCCGACCGCGGCAGGGCCGACCGCGAGGAACGGGTCCAGCTCGCCTCGCACCGCGACGACTGACCCGAGGCGACGGATCAGACCAAGCGCCGCAAGCCATAGGAGCAGCGCGAAGAGCAGCCGGCGGGGTGCGAAGAGGCCCAGTCCGACCAGCGCGAGCAGAGCTGCGCCGGCCATCACGATCCGGTTGCTGTTGGGATCCCCGACCTGCTGCCCGGCGACGAGCGAGCCGAGCGTCAGCGCGAGTACGCCGGCAAGCAGCCGAAGCGGCTGTGGCAGCGAGAGCCGCGTTCCGATGGCGTGCGCGAGCGTCGTCATCTCGACGTGGGTGGCAGAGGAGCGCCGAGCAGCTCGCCGTACAGCCGCAGGACAGATTCGGCGGAGTGGTGCCAGGAGAAGGATGCGGCGCGTCGCTGACCCGCCGATCCCATTCGCTCGCGGAGGTTCGCGTCGCCGGCGAGCGAAAGCAGAGCGTCTCCGACTGCCTTCGGCGTCGGTGCTACAAGGAGGCCGCCCTCGGCACCAATCGCATCGACGGCACCCCCAACCTGCGTCGCGACAATCGGTAGACCAGTCGCGGCGGCTTCGAGTGCGACGAGGGAGAACGTCTCGTACTCGGTCGGTAGGACGAACACGTCGGCGGCTTGGTAGAACCGCTGAGGATCCCGGCGATGGCCGAAGAAGTGAACGCTGTCGGCGACTCCGTGCTGCGCAGCCACGTCGCGGAACCGATGCTCGTTGCCGCGGCCCACTACCCAGAGCGTCAGCGGGGCGCCCCCCTGTCGTGCGTGCGCGACGGCGGCGATCGCGATCCCGAGCCTCTTTCGATCCCAATCGCCCCCCACGAACAGCGCGACGACGTCGTCTCGTCCGACGCGCTCCGCCGAACGGACCGCCGTTCTGGTCGCGGCGTCCGGCCGGAACCGGTCCATATCCACGCCGTTGGGCGTGACCGCGACGCGAACGTCGGGATAGTGCTCGAGCAGGGCAGCCCTGCCTCCCTCCGAAACGGCCGCAAGCACCCGGAGCCGCTGAGGCCGGTACGTTCGGCGCTCGATCGCAACCGCGAGCAGTCGCACCAGGGACGTGTTGACGCGGCGGAATAGCGGCGCCTCCTTCGGCGCCAGATGCCCAGTCGCAACGACCCAGGCGGCCTGACACACGTGAACGGTCGCCAGGGAGACGTTGTTCGGAACGATTGCGCCGGTCGTGTGCACGAGGTCGGCATTCGTCCGCAGCAACCGGAGTCCGGCTAGCGCATAGAAGATCAGAAACTTGAGCGCGAACGGACGGCGCGGCGCCGGCACGCGGTGCCAGCGAACTAGTGGCCGCAGAGGCTCGGCGAGCGTCGATGCAATCACCACGAAGTCGACCCGGGGCGATGCCCGCCGGATCAGCTCGGCAAGCGCCCGTTCCATGCCGCCGCCGTCGTGGATGTCGTGAGCAACGAGCGCTACGCGAGGGCGGGTCCGGCGGCCGTCCTTTCCTCGGCCTTCTTGAATCGAGTCGCCGGCACGAGGATCGAGCCCGCTGGTCTCAGTCGGCGGCCTCATGGCGCCGCGGCACGCTAGCCGACGCCCTCCTCGTCGGATTCTCCGTGCGGCGTGTCGGTCCCGGCGGGGCCGTAGTAGTAGGGGTAGTCCCGCGCATCCACGCCCACGAGGACGAAACCGAGCTTCGTCGCCGGTGTGCGCGCGAGCGCGCGCTGCAGCTCGCGCATGATCCCGTCGCGCATCCGCTCGAGTCGAACGATCACGATGAGCGCGTCCACCTTTGCGCTCAGGGCAGCGGCGTCACCCATGCCGAGCAGAGGCGGGGCGTCGATGAAAACGCGCTGGGCGCGTCCACGCAGAGGCCCGAGCAGCTCGTCGACGAGGCCGCTCGCGAACAGCTCTCCAGCGTCCGCGGTCGGGCCCGCCGGCAGCACCTCGAGGCGTCCTTCGTGCGCCGGCCCGGACCCGTTGCCGCGACGCGGCCGGCGCGTCGATGGCGGCGACGCGACAGCGACGGTCTTCGTTCGGCCGACGAGCGGGACGGCGATAGGCGCCAGGGCCTGCTCCAGCTCGATCTCGCCGCGGGCCACGTCGGTGACACCTCGCCCGTTCACCCCGAAGAACGTGCCCTGAGCGGGGCGCCTGAGATCGAAATCGACGAGCGCGACGCCGTACCCGGCGCGAGCGGTGGCGATCGCGAGGTTGGCGGCGACGGTGGATTTGCCCTCGCCTCCGAGCGCGCTCGTGACCATGATGACCTGGTGCCCGGCGTCGCCGGCGGCGAGCTCGACGTTCGCGCGCAGGACGCGGTAGGCCTCGGCCTCCGGACCGTGGGGGTCGACGAGCATCGCGAGCTCCCGGTTCTTCCGGCTTTTCCGGGACGATCGCGGCACCCGCGCGAGGAGCGGCAGGCCCAGGCGCTCGCCGATGTCATCGGCCGAGCGCGGCCGCGTGTCGAGCGCCTCGAGCAGGAAGGCAACTCCTATCCCGACGAGCAACGCCAGGCCGGCGGCGAGAACGGCGTCGCGAAGCGGTTGCGGCCCGATCTCACTGGCACGCCGGGCGCTCTGGACGAGCTGCGCGGGCTTGCCCTGCAAGATCAAGGCGTTCGTCAACTCCTCGTAGTCGGCGAGGAGATCGTCGTAGCGCTGCGAGTTCTTGCGTCCTGCCCGCCGCAACTCCCGCAGGCGCTGCGCTAACCGTTGGCGCTGATTCTGAATCCGCCCGGTCGTGAGTTCGGTCTGGTAACGCGTGAACTCGAGCGCGTACTGCGTGGCCAGCCTTCTGGCGAGCGCCGGATCGGGATCCTCGACGTGGAACTCGAGCAGATCCGACTCGCCCACCGGTCCCACGCTCGATTCCGAGAGCAGGTCGTCTGCCGTGCGGGGAATCGGCTCGAGCGCCGCGATCGTTCGCTCAGCGACGGTGTACGAGCGCGCCAGTTCCGACTGCGTCGCGAGCGACCGTGCCGGGTCGCTCGAGCCGATGATGTCGAGATCGAGGTCGGCGAGGCCCTGGCTCGCCACGAAGACCCGCGCCGAAGCGGCGTAGACCGGCTCTTCGTCGCGTGAGAACCACAGCGTCGCGGCGGGCAGCACGACCAGAGGTACGAGGATCACCCAGGCACGCCGGCGCAGGACCGCAAGGTAGTCGCGCAAGCTGGACGCATCCCGCGTCCGTACGACCTCCATCTCGCTATTGCCCCCGTCCCGAAAAGTGCCGTCCGACACTTCTCATCTTAGAGCAGTCCAGGCCGGGAAAACGCCGAAGGCCGGCTTGCTGCCGGCCTTCGGCGTTACTGCCTGAACCAGACGGTTCCCCTACGGGATCACAACCGTCGCCGCCACCGCGGTCGGCGCCGATGTCGTGAGCGCGCCGCCGAACGTGGCGGTGTTCTTCACGACCGTTCCGGGTTTTGCGTCCGGATGGATCCTGGCCGTGAGCGTGACCTTGTCCTTAACGCCGGCCCCGACGGAGCCGAGGTTCCAGACAACCGCGCGGTTCGCCGCGTCGTACGTCCCGCCGTTCGAGGCCGAGACGAACTCCAGGTTGCCCGGGAGCCTGTCGACGATGCCGGCAGCTTCCGACGCCGCCGAGCCGACATTTGCGTACGAGATGGTGTAGGTGACCTGCTGGCCGGCCTTCGCCGTGGCGGGACCGAGCTTGGTCAGCGCCACCACGGGGTCGGCGGCGTTCACGACGCCGGAGTCGCTCGCGAACACCTGCAGCTCGGAGATCCGCACCTCGTTGTTGCGAGGCAGGAGCAGTGTCGGAACACCGCCGAGCTCGAGCGGGAACAGCTTCGGATCGCCCGCCCGGCAGTCGGTCTCGTTGAGCGGATCGCTGTCCTGGTCAGTCGTGACCGGGTTGCCCGGATCCTGGAACCTCGGGTTGCCCGTGCACTGGTTGTCGACGACCTCGATCCGGATGTGCGTCGCGACCGTGTCCGGTACGTCGAACTCACGCAGGATGAGTTCGGGCACGACCGGCCTGGGCACCTCGCCCGGGAAGGCGTCGGGAGCGCTGGTGAAGATCGGCGATCCGAACGCGCCCGGAGTCGAGCACGGAAGGAGCAGGGTATCGACGCACGCGTAGATCTTGAACGCGCGCAGCGGGACGAAGCGGGGGTTCCCGAAGATCATCGCGCTGACCTGCACGCGTGTGACGTTGATCGGGTCGGCGCCGGCCAGGTCGACCGTCACCTGCTTCCCGGCCACCAGGTTGCCGAGCGAGCTCGTGGGATTCGGGACGATGACCGCGGTGTTCGTGGCTTCCGTATCGTCGATGAGGAAGTCACAGTTGTCCGCAGGCGTCGGACCGGGCGGCGGCGGGAAGGTCAGGCAGTCGCTGCCCGGCGCGATGCTCGCGCCCGTCATTACCGCGGAGCTCGGGGCCGGGTGCCTCGAGGCCCAGTTCCTCGCCATCACGAACGTGTACGTCCCCGTGGCTCCGTACGGCCAGGAGACCGACGCCCGCACGTGACCGTAGCCGGGTGCGTGGGCGAAGAGCTCGTAGTCGCCGCCACGGAAGTTGGCCGTGTCGTCGAGGTTGTCATCGCCCGGGCCGGCGTCGTTGCCGGTCGAGGGGTCGGTGTCGGCGATCGGCGAGGTGCGGGCCTCGTAGTCGCCCACGTAGATGCGGGCCCCTCCGATCGGATTGCCGGTGTCGGCATCCACTGCCTGGAACGTGATCTGCGCCGGCGGGCTCGCCGGCGACTCGAAGTCGGGCTTCGGGTTCGAGTCGTCGTTCGAGGCGCTATTGTCGCTCGACGCGTTCACGCCGAAGCCCTTGTGTGCGAATGCCTCCCACAGCGGCTGCGTGTGCACACCACCGGTGCGCAGCAGGTCGCCGCCGATGTAGGCGTTCCGCATGTCGATCATGCTCGGCGCCGTCGTGCCGACGAGGAGCATCCCGTCGAACAGGATCTGGATCCAGCGCCGGTTACCAGGGCAGTGGTCCCACGTGTCCTTGCCCTCGGCGCACTTGCGCTGAAGCGCCGCGTCACTCGCCGAGATGCCGAAGACCGTCTCGGTCCACTCGATCAGGTCGCGGCGGATCTCGAAGTTCGTCGCCGACCAGATCTCGCCGTCAGCGTGCACCTGCGGGCCCGTGTTGTCGTAGCCCATGTTGCTGAAGTTCTGCACCATCTTGTCGAGCGGGTAGTTGCGGATCCCACGCTCGATGCTGCCCGTGGCGTAGGCACCCATCGCGAACGGGTTCTGACCCGGGGGCGCGAACCCGAACTCGTTGATGTACTCGACTGCGAACAGGTCGCCGAAGGACTCGCCCATCGCGCCGGCGTGATGGCCGCCGCGAGTACTGCCCTTGGCCACCATGCGGTTCTCGATGCCGTGCCCGTACTCGTGGCCGATCACGTACATGTCGTAGTCACCGTCCACGCACGGCGCGTAGAACGCGCCGGCCAGCGGCTGCCAGAGGTACATGTTCGTGACCCCTGGAGTCCCGTCCGGAGTCGGCACCCAGTTGGCGTTGTCGCGGTTCGCCACAGGCGCGCCCGGCGGGACGTAGATGCCGGCGCCCGCCTGGGCATCGCCGAGCACGTTGTCGAGCTCCAGGCCCTGACCGCTCAGATTCTCGAACTGGTAGTTCCAGTGCTCCTCGGTGAAGCCGAGGAAGTAGGACCAGTCGTGCATGCGGTTGTGCATGGCGAACAGGTTCACCACCGCCGCGTCGATGTCGTTGCGGTTCGGGAAGTCGCCCGGCGTGACCACCGGCACGCCCGCTGACTCGGCGACCGGCGGGCAGTCCGACACCTCCCACGCGTTCTCGAAGGTGAAGTTGGCCGGTGTGAGACCGCCTCCGGGCGTGTAGTCCCGAGACTGGCTGACCGGACGGTAGTGCGTACCCCCAGGCGTGAGCGTGGATGAGAACCACGCTTCGGCGCTGTTGGCGTTGTTGCCGATCGTCGTGAACGTGGAGCCACCCGGTGGGAGGACGTCCCACGGCACACGTGACGCGAGGTTCTCGACCTCGTAGTCGCTGCAGCCGGGGTTCGGGACGTAGCCCGGCGCCGGGCCCTCCTTGTCCCAGCACCACACCTTGCGAGTATCCGCGTCCGGGATGCCCCACGGGTCGCCGAGGATCGTCGGCAGCTCTCCGCTGGCCGGGAAGACACTCCAGCGCGCCACGAAGGGCGAGATGGGCGTGGCGGGCCCCCCGACGGGATTGAAGAAGATCTGGCCGGTGTACGTGTTCACCGGCGGAATCCAGTCGATGCCGTCCTCGAAGTCGCAGACCTGAACTTCGTAGACGCCCGCCGGAACGAGTCCCGGTGGGTCGTAGACGGCCACCTCGGGGCTGAACAGCAGATCCTGCGAGAAGACGATGACGTCGTCCTTCTTGATGTGGAAGGTGACGTCGTGATCCGGAATGGGCACGTCCGCCGTGACCTGGACGACGATCGCGTCCGGCTCCTCGCCGGGGTCGATGTCCCACGGGCCCTTGTCGACGTCGCACGGCGCCGGCCCGGTGCTGTCGGTGGGCGGAATCGAGCCGGTGAAGGCGTCCGCCGGAGGATGCGAATGCTCGACGGTGTTCTTGCGGAGGAGCACCGCGCCGCTCACCGCATCGATGTAGTGCGCAAAGGCCGTGGTGAGACCGGCCTGGTTGTTGAGGATCATTGTCTCGAACACGGGCCTGACGCCGTTCTGCGGTGTCGGCAGGGCGACGAGCCGCACCTGCTGCGGATGCGAGAAGCCCTTGACGTTGAAGTACTCCCAGCCGCGGCGGACCTTCGTCGCGCGGACGTCGGCGAACGACACGGCAAGGCCGACGTTGGCGGCCGCCGCAAGCCACGCGGCCTTTGAAGTAAGTACGGGCTGGGCGGCCAGGCCGCTGTCGCCGGTCGCCGAAGAGGAGGCGAACGCGACTTTCCAGCCGGCGGCGGGCGACCCCTTCACGCCCACCGAGATCATTCCGTCCTCGGCGGCTTTGAGCCCGCCGAACGTCTGACGGAAGATGACCGAATGGCCGTCACTGTCCCCGAGACGGCTGTCGTTGATGACCTCGAGCCCCGAGAGCGAGCCGAGCCGGAAGAGCGCTTTGTTCGCGTTCAGCCAGTTGCGCGCGGCCTCGACCGCGCTCGTCCCGGCGACGCCTGTGGCGAGGAACTCTTTTCCGGTGCGCACCATCGTCGAGGGCGTGCCGAACCGGTTCCAGGTCGCTATTGCTCCCATGCCCTTCACGGTGTTCAGCTGGGCAGCGGTGGGAGCGATGCTCCCTGTCCGCTTGTCGAGGTCCGGGAAGACCTCCTGGTACCCGCTGGCGCCGAACGCGCCGGCGGGCGCGCTTAGCGCCACGATCGTGAGGGCGGCTACCACGAAGGCGAGTCCACCCCTCGTCCACGTACTCCTCATCTCTTTGTCCCCTCCTCGGGAATCCGCAGGATCAGCGCCACTCGAGAGCGGGCTCGCCCAGTAGGGCAATTTCCAACACCACGCAAAGTGGTTCACGAGCCGGGACTCTACTGCACCACTAATCGGGGTGTCAAGAGAGAACAGTCTGCGCAAACCTGTAGAAAGCCGCCTATTCAGGCCACTTGTGCCTTGCTGGCGGGCAGCAAAATGCACGGAAGGCCGGCAAGCTGCCGGCCTTCCGTGTTTTCTCCTCACGCGCCGTGCGACGCGTGGTGGACGAGGAGACTCTCGCGCGCTATGTGAGGGCGGCGCGGCACCAACGCCACCGTATTACACCACTAGCAAGGGTGTCAAGGTCATGCGGCGTGCTGACAGCGTGCCCCTACATAGACAGGCCCGCCTCAGAAGAGACGGGCCTGTCTCGGACGAGGAAGTGTCCGGGAGAAGCCTTGGATTAGCCTCCGACGGCGCGGAGCGCATCCACGCGGCCGGAGCCGAAGAGCGCGTCGTAGCCGGGCGCGCCGATGTCGATTGCAGTGCCCTGAAGCTTGGCCTGGACCTGGTCCGGCTTGATCTCGACGTCCCCGTCGGCGCCGACTTTGCCGTAGCGACTCACGATGAGCGCCGCAACTCCGGCCGCGTGCGGCGAGGCCATCGACGTCCCGTTCGCGGTCAGGTACTGATGGTTGGGGAAGGTCGAGTACACGGCCGCAATGCCGTCACTCGCATCGGCGTCACCGCCCGTCGAGCCGTTGCCACCGGGCGCGGCGACGTCCGCCGAGCCGTAGCCGTAGTTCGAGTAGCCCGCCTTCAGGCCATTTGCGCCGAGAGAGGTCACGCCGATCACGCCCGGCGATTCGGAGGGCACGACCTTGCAGCCCGCGTACGCGCTGCTGGCGAGGTCGAGGTTCGAGTTTCCGAGAGCCGCGACCGGAACCACACCACGGCTCCGCGCGTAGGCGAGCGCGCGCTCGATCGCCATGACCGTGGCGCTGTCGTTCGGGTTGCACTCGACGAGCTGCTCGTCGTCGGCGTAGAAGCTCATGTTGATGACGTCGAGCTCGATGTCGCCGGCGTACGTGATGCCGTCCACGACCGCGCTCCACCAGCATGCATAGACCTGGCAAACGGTGACGGGTACGAGGGTCACGTCGGGCGCCACGCCGACGATCCCGACGCCGTTCGACTGCGCGGCGATCGAACCGGCGACGTGCGTCCCGTGGAAGCTGGTATCCACACACGGCTGCGTCACGCCGAGGCTGGGCGACAGCGAGACGCGACCGCGGGAGCAGTCGACGTTCGACGTGCCGGCGAGCAGGCCGGCGTCCGTGAAGTCGATGTGCCTGCCATCGATGCCGCTGTCGAGCACGCCCACGTCGACGGCGCGCGAGCCCGGCGTGCGAGCGTGGGCTCGGTCCGTGCGGATCATCTCCATGTCCCACTGCAGCCCCTCGTCCGGATCGTCCTGGAGATCCGGGTTCGAGCGCTTACCGTTTCCCTGCTTTGGAGCCGAGTCGGGCTCCTTGCCCTTTGCCGCCTTGTCCGTGCTGACGCTCTCGATGACGGCGTAGCCGTCGACGACGGCGTACTGCTGGACGAGCGTCGCGAAATCAGAGTTCGCAGACTCGGCGATGATGACGCCTATCTGCTTGCTCAGATCGCTCGTGACCGTCCCGCCGGCAGCCTGGACGGCGTAGACGGCGTACTGATGGGTCACTGCGTAGACGGCGTAGCTCGAGCCGACCGCATACCCGTCGGTCACGGCGTAATCGCCGTCCAAGGTGATGATGTAGCGCTTCGTGTCGACTGCGTAGCCGCTCGCGGTGCTCGCTCCCAAGCCGAGCGCCACTACGGCCAGTCCCGCAGCCAGCAGCAGGCGGTGAAACATTTCTGTCTTTCCTCCTCGTCCGTGGTGGTGCGAGCGGTTCCTACCCGCTCGCCGCGCATTTAACACACCACTCGGGAGGGTGGCAAGAGGAGATTCGCAGTGAGATCGCGATAGTTTTGTGCAGAAGAACTGCCGAAAGCTACGTCAGGACTGCTCGTCGAGCGTGATGACGAAGCCGCCGAAGGTGCCCACCGAGCAGGGACAGAGGGCGGGCGTGCGAGCCCGATTCACGACCACGTAATGGCGACCGGCCGCCGGCGTCGCCAGTGTCAGGACCTGCGGAGCCGCCTGGGTGCTCGGCACCCGGCCGGCGTCCGCGATCAGATCCGTTCGCCCGGGCGATTCGAAGGGATGCGTCGACGTGATCAGGTTGAGCTGGGCATCGTAGAGATAGAGGTCGTACGTATCGGCCGACGCCACGTCGTAGACCGCGAAGCGGGCACGCGCCAGCCCCGAAGCGAGATCGACGGCGTACACGAGCCAGTCCGAGGCTGCGCCGCCCACGCCTCCACCGAGCGAGGGCCATGAGGTGTTGCCCTTGGAGAAGACGTCGGTCGCCGACGCGACGAGCGCCTGCGGGCCGGGGGGGTTGCCCGTCAGCTTGCTCAGGTCGTGCATGGGCACCGAGGCAAACACGGGGACCCGCAGCGTCTGTCCGCCCGCCACGTTGACCACCAGACGACCTGTGTAGTGGCCGGGCGCTGAGTTGGCGGGCGCCCTGACGGTGGGGTTTACGACCGCCTCCTTCCCCTTGGCGAGCTTGAGCTTCCCCGGCAGGTTGACGCGCCAGGTGGTGGACGTGGTGCCCGGCTGAATGGAACGGCTGCCGTCCGATGGGTGGCCGGCCTCGAACGCAAACGTGATCGTGAACGGCCCTGCGCCCGGCGCCGCGTGCACGACGAAGCCCTGGCTCGCAGAGGCGCCCGCCTTCAGCGCGCCGATCTGCCAGCTGCTCTGCAGATCGCGCGGCCCGGTGCCGGCCGCGACCCCGGTCCCGGACGCCGTGCTGTAGACGACGACGCCGTCGCGAAGCGCGGCGATCGCCCGCCCCACGTTGACCTTGCCCGCTCCTTCGGCCAGCGGCCCGACGTAGTTGTCGGTGGGCCCATTGCGGACTTCGTAGCCGGTCTGCGAGCCCGAGAGGCTGTTGAAGAAGTCGGCCCCGAGACCGCAGAACGTGAAGAGCACGGGATCAATCGTGGCGCAGTTGAGCTGCGTCTGGACGTCCGTAGTGAGGATCACGCGCGCCTCGAACAGGTCCGGGCCTGCGGTGTTCGCAAGCGCTGCTCGCACGAGGGCGTACTCGCGCGCGGGCACCGAGGCGATCCCGGACTTCCCGACAGGATCGGCGCCGTGCCTGAGGCGGTAGGCCTGCAGGACGAGTGCGCTTGCTCCGGCGACGGCCGGCGTCGCCATCGAGGTGCCGGTGGCGGTCGCGTACCACGGGTCGCCACGCGTGCCCAGGTTGAGGTCGTTCGTCAGCATGGCTGTGCCGGTCGACGCCTGCGGGGCCACGATGGCGTACCCGGGCGCGACCACGTCGGGGCGCAGCCACAGGTCTCCGGTCGGGCCGCGAGACGACATGCTCGAGACCGACGCCGGCTGGTCGCCGGGCCCACTCGCGCACGAGTTGTCCTTGGGCGGCGAGAACGGGTGCCGCCAGCCTGCGCACGTGTCCCCGGAAGCCGTGTCGTCGTGATTGACATCCCAGTCCTTGGCCGCCGCGCCTACGCTGAGCGCCTGCGCCGCCGAGCCGGGCGACTCCAGCGCGCTCCCGACGAAGGGGCCGCTGTTGCCGATCGCGACGACGAAGAGCGTGCCATAGCGCTTCGCCAGGCTGTTCAGCGCCTGGCTGACCAGGTCGAGGTCGTTGCTCGAGTTGAGCCTCCCCGGACGTACCTCCGAGGCGAGACTCATGTTGACGATGTCCGCTCCGAGGCCGTTGACGGGCAGCAGGCCGTCTTGGCAGACGACCAGGCTCGGAGGCGAGGCAGCCCACTCCATCGCTTTCAGCAGGTCGCTGTTGAGACCGGCGCCCGTGTCGTCGAGCACCTTCGCGACTCCGAGCTCCGCACCGGGCGCCACTCCCGCGTGCTTGCCGTCGTCCGTTGAGCCCGGCGCACCCTGCCCCGTGCCGGTGGCGATACCGGCCACGTGCGTGCCGTGACCGTGGCCGTCGGCGCTGCCGAGCGAAGAGCAGCCGCCGTTGTTGAAGTTCCCACGCCCGACCACCTTCGGCGCACCGCCGACCGACCAGTGCTTGAAGTCGAGGTTGTCGAGGTCGGCGTGCAGGCTGTCCAGGCCGGTGTCGAGGACCGCGATCCGCACTCCGGCGCCGGTCACGCCCTGCGCCCACCAGGGCGGGGCGCCGACATCCGCCGGCGTGCCCCGCGTCTGGTCGACGAACGGCTCATGGCTCTGCGCTTGGACGAGCGCGACCGGCTGCAGCCGAATCACCCAGGAGAGCGACGCCACGCGCCGCGCCGCGGCCGGTCGGGAGGCAAGCGCGAAGGCATCGACGGCGCTGTAGCGCTGGAGGACCCGTGCGCCGACGCGATCGAGCTCCCGTGCGCGGCCGGCGCTCGCCGCGCCGCGGACGATCGCGAAGTACGCAATCTCGCCTGCGCGGTAATCGGGCACGTGAGAGGCGATGCGCGGATCGAGCCGGCCGGGCCCGTTGACGAGGCTTGCCAGACCGCCGCGCAGCTTGGAATCGGCGCCGACCGCGCCGGGGGCAACCGAAGCCGCGGCGGCCGCCGTGAGCGAAGCCACCAACGTCAGCGCGAACAGCCGCATCGCCTTGAACTCCCTCCTTGACCCGCCGCCGCAACCCCCGCTGCGTGAGCGTACTACGAGGCGGCGGACCGCGCTACTAGGCGGTCTTGGCGACCGGCGTGCGCACGAGCCGGTCGTACGCCTCGTCGAACGTGAGGCCCTGCTCCCAGAGCGTGGTGAAGGCGATCTTCAACGTGGTTGCGAGCGAGGGGTGCTCGACGACGACCATGGTCAGGTCGGAACCGCCCGCCACGGGATCCTCCATGCCGAACATCACGATGGTCTCGTCGATGATCACGAGCTTGAGCGGCAGCTCCTCCACGAACCGCGCCTCCTCGCCGGCCTCGATGAACTGGCGCACGCCCTCGCTCGTCGCCTCGTCGTCGAAGACGGAGAACTCGTAGACGCTGCGGGCCGAGTGCGTGCGCGTCACCTCGAGCCCCTTCTCCTCTTCCTGCGGTGGGGTGGCGTACGGCGGCTTCGTGAAAACGAGGATCTCGTCCTTGATCTCCTCTTGCAGCTCGCTGAAGCGCTCGTTGATGGCGCGACGGTCGCGCAGCACCTCGATGTAGTCGAGCGGATCGGTCTCGCTCTGGCCCGCCTTGAAGGCGGGCGCGAGCTGCTGGATCATCGTCTTGGCGTCGCGTTCGATCTCCTCGACGGCCTGGCGGCGGTCGTTGACGAGGCGCTCGATGGCGGCGTCCGGCGCTGCGCCCACGTACTTGACGACACGGCCCGGCCGCGTCGAGGCCAGCCCGCGCTCGACCAGGCTGGCGAGCACGTCGTAGATCCGCTGGCGGGGCACGCCTGCGATCCGGGCGACCTCGGCGGCAGTGGAGGAGCCCCGGCGAATGAGGGCCAGGTACGCCTTGGCCTCGTACATCGTGAGCCCGAGGCGCGTTAGCTGATCGATATGGCGTTGCTGCCCGTCCATGCGCTCAATCGTAGGGTGCCACCCGGACGAGTGTCAACGTAGACGGCCCACTACTCGGGAGTGGAGTAACCCCGCATTCCGTCGCGGAGCAGTGCGTAGAAGCGGTCCGCAAGCTCGTCGGTGTCACGACCCGGCTGCAGCCACGTGTACGCCCAGTTGGCGGCGGAGAGGAGCAGCAGCGCGGCGGTCGCGTCGTCGAGGTCGGTGCGCAGCTCGCCGAGCTCGCGGCCCTCGCGGAAGAGCGCGCGGATGCGCTCCTCGTACCGCCGCCGCTCCGCGATGATCCCCTCGCGCCGCTCGCCTTCGAGATAGCGCCACTCGCGCACGAACACGGTGGCCACGTCAAGCTGCTCGGCCACGACCCGCAGGTGGCCACGCAGAGCGAGGCGGATGCGCTCGGAGGCCGGAGCGTGCTCGGGCAGGCCGTCGAGCACCCCGTGAAAAGCCTGCGCGCCGTCGCGCATCGTCTCGTAGAGCAGGTCCTGCTTGGAGGAAATGTGGGCGTAAAGCGAGCCTTTCTGCACGCCCATCGCCTGCGCGAGGTCGCCGATCGACGTCCCGTGAAACCCCTTCTCGGCAAACAGGCGGGCCGCCTGCCGGGTTAGCTCCGAACGCCGCGTGGCCATACTAGAATGACACCCTAACGATCGTTCGGTTGGGAGGCTCCGTGGACACGCAAACACAGGAATTCCTCGAGTACGTGCAGTCAGGTGGGCAGGTCGAGACCGACGACTGGATGCCGGACGAGTACCGGATGAAGCTCATCAAGTTCATCGAGATGCACGGCAACTCCGAGCTCATGGGAGTGCTGCCGGAGCGCGAGTGGATCCTGCGAGCGCCGACCCTGCAGCGCAAGCTGGCGCTGACCGCCAAGGTGCAGGACGAGGTCGGGCACTCACAGCTCATATACCGGGTCGTCGAGGACCTCGGGAAACCACGCGAGCAGTGTCTCGCCGACTTGATCTCGGGCAAGAGCAAGTTCCACAACGTCTTCCACTACCCGACCAAGACGTGGGGCGACGTGGGCGTCATCGCCTGGCTAGTCGACGCAGCCGCGATCATCTCCCAGAAGGCGCTGCTCAAGTGCTCGTACGCGCCGTACGCGCGCATCATGAAGAAGATCTGCTGGGAGGAGTCGTTCCACATCCTGCACGGACGCGACGTCGTACTGACGCTCATGAACGGCACCGACGAGCAGCGCGAGCTCGTGCAGGAGGCTGTCGACCGCTGGTGGGAGCCGCTCATGCACTTCCACGGCAACCAGATCCCGTTCGACGAGGATCCGATGTGCGTCTGGCGCATCAAGAGCCAGGCGAACGAGGACGCCCGGCAGCAGTTCCTGGACGGCTACGTCCCGCAGATCTGGGAGCTCGGGCTGACCGTGCCCGACCCGGCGCTGCGCAAGGACGACGAGACGGGCGTCTGGCAGTACACCGAGCCGGACTGGGACGTGCTGCGGCGCGTCGTGACCGGCCACGGACCCAAGAGCGCCGAACGGCTCGAGCTGCGGCGGCTCGCGCGCGAGGACACGGCCTGGGTGCGCAAGGTCGTGCTCGCCGAAGCAGCGTGACCGGCGATCAGAGCGCCACGATCCCTTCCGCGTGTTCTGACGCGTCGCTGAGCGTGCGGCGCCGGAGGGGACAGTATGGGTAATACGGACCCGGAGAGCGACGTGCGGTCAGCGGCGCGAGCCGGCCTCGGAGGCGGGCTTCGCCCGCCGGGAGAGGCCGGCGATCAGAGCGCGCGGACGCGGATCTGGGAAGTGTTCCGGCAGGAGCGAAGGGGTCAGGGGTTCCAGCACGCCGGCTCGCTCGAAGCGCCCGACCGCGCTTTCGCCGAGGAGTACGCGCGCGACTTCTACGGGCGACGCAACGAGTCGGTCGCGCTCTGGATCGTTCCACGCGACGAGATCCTCGAGGTCGGGGACTTCGTGGACGAGCTGGAGCGCAACTACCACCGGGTGGACGGTTACTCCATCAAGGCGAAGCTGAAGGAGGCGCGTGAACGCGCAGGAACGCTCGCTGAGTGACCGGCTCCTGGAAATCGCCGATGACGAACTGATCCTGGGCTGGCGCAACTCCGAGTGGACGGGTATCGCGCCCTTCCTCGAGGAGGATGTCGCCTTCTCGTCGATCGCCCAGAACGAGATCGGCCACGCGCGCGCCATCTACACGCTGCTCGCGCGGGAACAGGGACTGACGGCCGACGAGCTGGCGCTCGACCGCCGGCCTGAGGAGTACCGGTCGGCTCCCTTCGTCGAGCTGCGGCTGGTGCCCGACTGGGCCCGCACGATCGCCCGCCACTACCTGTACGAGACCGCGGATGCAGCACGGACGAGAGCGCTCAAGGAGGCCGGCGACTCCGAGGTCGCCGGCCTGGCCGCCAAGATCGAGCGCGAGGAGGCCTATCACATGATGCACGCCGAGATGTGGGTCGAGCGGCTGCTCGCGGAGCCGGAGGGCGGCCAGCGACTGCGCTCTGCCGTCCAGGAGCTTTGGCCCTATGCACTTGGAGTGCCGGCGCCCGAGCTGCGTGCCGATTGGGTGGCAGCGGTGCGGTCGCGACTCGGTCTCGACCTGCCGGACGTCGAGCCGGTCGGGCGCGATGCGCGCAGCGCGGAGCTCGCTCCTCTCTGGGAGGAGATGACGATGGTGCGACGCTCGCAGCCGGCGGGTGTCGCATGGTGACCGTCGAGCGCGTGTGGGATGCGTTGGCCGAGATCGCCGACCCCGAGATCCCGGTCATCTCGCTCGTCGATCTTGGTGTGATTCGCGACATCGTGGTCGACGACGGGAGGGTGCGCGTCGAGTTCACGCCGACGTTCATGGGCTGCCCCGCGCTCGAAGTGATGCGCGACCGGATGGCCGCCAAGATCGCCGAGCTCGGCGCCGAGCCCGAGATCGACGTGGTGCTCGACGATTCGTGGTCGACGGACCGCATCACGCCCGCAGGCCGCGAGAAGCTGCGCGCCGCCGGCTTCGCGCCGCCGGTCCCCCGTGCAGCTGAGCGGCCGCAGCTCGTTCACCTCCAGCGCGGCGCGTTCCGCTGCCCCTACTGCGGCTCGACCGAGACGCAGCTCGAGAACATCTTCGGGCCGACGCCGTGCCGGTCACTCCGATACTGCACGAGCTGCCGTCAGCCGTTCGAGCAGTTCAAGACGCTCTGAGCAGGCCGCGCCCGGCGTCAAATCGCGGTTCTGCCCGGCAGTACACTCCACCGCCGATGCGCGCCGCCGTTGCGCTACTGCCGACTCTGGTCGTGCTCGCTTCCTGCGGCGGAGGAGACAGTGGCGACCGCCTTTCGAAAGAGGAGCTGATAACCCAGGCAAACGCGGTCTGCGAGCGGTTCGACGAGCGCATCGCGGCCCTGGGCACGCCGCAGAGCCAGGAGGACATCGAGCGACTGACGAGCGAGGCAGTCACGATCTTCGAAGAGGCGCTCGGCGACATCGGCGAGCTCGAGCCCCCCGAGGAGCTCGAGGAGCGCTACGACGAGTGGGTGCGGCTCAGCAATGAGCAGCTCGATCGTGTGCGCCGGCTGCGCGACGCGGCCAACGAGGGCGACGAGCAGGAGGTGCAGAGATTGCTCGCCGAGACCGATCCGAACGAGGAGCGCGCCGACGAGCTTGCGGCCGTGCTCGGCTTCACCACCTGCGCCGAGGACTAGTGCCGGTTCACGCGCGGCACATCCTGATCCTCCTGACCGCGCTGGTACTCGCAGGATGCGCCGGCGATGACGGCGGCGGCGACCGGCTCACCAAGGCTGCGCTGAAGACTCGTGTAACGGCGATCTGCGACCGCTTCTTCGCGCGCCTCGAGCAGCTGCCCGAAGCGCGGCGTCCTAGCGACCTCGGCAAGGTGGGCCGGGCTGCCCAGCCGGCGTACGAGGATGCCGTGGCCGAGCTGCGCGAGCTCGAGCCCCCCGAAGAATACGAGCGATACGACGACTGGATCGACAAGCTAAGTGAGCAGGGGGATGTGTGGGGAGAGGTCGTGGCGGCCGCGGACGCCAACGATGTCGGCCGTCTGCAGGAGCTCTTCCGGGCGGCTCGCGAGCGAGAGGCGGAGGTGTACGGTCTGGCGCTCGGGCTTGGCTTCCAGCGCTGCGTCGAGCAGTAGGTTCACGCCGCCTGGAACGCGAAGGGCAATAGCACCGGTGCGATACACTGGCGGCATGCCGACACGCAAGCCGGTTAGGCCGCGTGGTGCGATCGAGCGCCTGCGCGAGCGGGTCGCCCACGTCGACGAGGGTGGCTGGTTCTTTGCTTCCATCGCCGACCAGGTCGCGGAGCAGCGTCTCGCCCGCGGTCTCTCGCAGAAGGAGCTGGCCGAGCTGTGCGGCACGACGCAATCCGCGATCGCGCGCCTCGAGGGGGGCGGGCGGCCGCCCCGCATCGACACGCTGTTGCGCATCGCGAACGCGCTCGACTGCGAGCTCATCGTGGAGCTGCGCCCGCGGTCGTGAGCACCGCCCGCGTTACGGTCGCGGCGTTGCTGGCGGTCGCGGCGCTCGCAGGCTGCGCGGGCGGGAACGGCGACGGTGGCGGGGGAGTCACGCTCGAGGAGTTCGCGCAGGAGGCCGACGCCATCTGTCTCGACGCGCAGCTCGAGATCGAAGGCATCCCGCCTCCACTCACGATCGCGGACGTGGGGCCCTACGCGCAACGCTATGCGCCGGCGCTGCGTGACCAGATCGACCGTCTACGCGACCTCGAGCGGCCGGAGGGCGCCGAGGACACGGTCGAGGAATTCGTCGACGAGCTCGACGCGACCGCGACGATCTGGGAGGGGATCGGCAAGGCAGCCGGCCGAGGCGACCAGGCGCGGGTGCAACAGCTGTTCGCCGAGTCTCAGCAGCGCACCCTGCGGATTCGCGAGCTCGGCAGCGAGCTCGGTCTGCAGGTCTGCAGTCCGGCCGTGGAGTAGCGCCGGGGCTAACGGTGCGTAGCGAGGCGAGCCCGACTTGCCGGGAGCGACCTTCCTACTTCGGCTCCCAGCAGCGCACCGACGATGCCCACCACGCTGAGCACCACAAAGATCCTCTCCCAGCCGTCACCGACCCCGTGGAGCCACCAACCGGCGTGCAAACCGAGGAAGTAGGCCGACCACGCGAACGGCGGGACGAGGGAGAGCCGGCGAGTCCTGGCCAGAAGGCCGAGAACGAATCCCGGTACGAAGAAGCCGCGGCGGCCAAGCCCTCGTGACTATAGCAGACGCGCTATGGAATCAGCGGCCCGTGAACCGAGGCTCACGCTTCTCGAGGAACGCCGCGACGCCCTCGCGGAAGTCGTCCGTCTGCGTAGCGGCTGCCTGCATCTGAGCCTCTAGCTCGAGCTGCTCGTCGAGCGTGGCCGACGCTGCCCGGTCGAAGAGGCGCTTCGTCATCGCCACTCCCTTCGTCGGCATGGCGGCGAGCTCGGCGGCCAGCTGCGCGCTGCGCTCCGCGAGGCGATCGGCCTCGACGACTTCCGAGACCAACCCCCAGGCATGCGCCTCCGCGGCGCTGAGCCGCCGCCCCGAGCTCATCCACTCGAACGCGCGTGAGCTGCCAAGCAGGCGTGAGATGAAGTACGACCCCCCCGAGTCAGGGATCAGACCGATGCTGATGAACGCCGGGACGAAGGTCGCAGAGTCGGCGGCTATCCGCAGGTCGCACGCACAAGCGATCGACAGGCCGGCGCCGGCCGTTGCGCCGTTGACGGACGCGATCACCGGCTTCTCCAACGCGCGTAGAGCGAGCACATTCGGGTGGTAGTTGCGCCGCAGGCGCTCGGCGATGTCGCCGGCCTCCTCGCGGAACTCCGTCAGGTCCTGTCCCACGCAGAAGCCGCGGCCCGCGCCCGTGAGCACCACGGCGCGCACCTCGTCGGCGCGCGCCTCCTTGAGCGCGGCTGCAAGCCCTTCGTGCATGGCGCGGTTGAACGCGTTCAGCACGTCGGGGCGGTTGAGGGTGATCGTCAGAACGCCGCCCGCGCGGCTCGTCTCCACCTCGGACACGTCCTTGCCTCCTCGTCGGGATCCAGGACGACAATCTTGGCGCACTTCCGGCACGGACGGCCGCGAAGGTCCGCGTTACGATCGACAGTGGGGAGGAGGAGTGGCGGCCCCCGGCCTCGGTCGCGGTCGAGTAGGACCCGGAATGCCTGCCTCGGGGCACGCGACCCAGAGCGTGCGGCGCGAGCTACCGTGACCGCGTGGGCTTTACGAACGTCGCCTCGCCTCCCGCTCCCCAGCAGCCGGCTCCAGGCCAGTCCGATCCGGAGTACGACGAGGCTGAGGCTCTCGACGCTTACTCCCGCGCCGTGTCGGGGGTGGCAGAGCGGCTCGGCCCGTCGGTTGCCAACCTGCGCGTCCGCAGGCGTGGACGCGGCGGCCGCATCCTCGACGGCGGCGGCAGCGCAGTCGCGATCACGCCGGACGGGTTCCTGGTGACGTCAGCGCACGTCGTCGGGACCGGGTCTGGCCGCATTCGCGCGGCATTCGTGGACGGCCGTGAGGTGGCCGCGTCGGTGGTCGGAGCTGATCCACTCTCGGATCTCGCCGTGCTGCAGGCGGGCGACGGCTCGCTTCAGCCGGCCGAGCTGGGCGACGCCGACCGCCTGCGTGTTGGACAGCTGGTCGTGGCGATTGGAAACCCGCACGGATTCACGAGCTCAGTCACGGCCGGCGTCGTCTCGGCGCTCGGCCGTTCACTGCCGACGCGCTCGCGCACCGCGAGCCGGCTCGTCGAGAACGTCATCCAGACGGATGCCGCGCTCAACCCGGGCAACTCGGGAGGCGCGCTCGCCGACGGGCGCGCGCGCGTGGTCGGCATCAACACGGCTGTGGCCGGCGTCGGTCTCGGGCTGGCCGTGCCCATCAACCACACGACGCGCTCCATCATCGCCGCGCTCATGCATGAGGGGCGCTTCCGGCGCGCCTACATCGGCATTGCGGGCGGTACCCGGCCGCTGCCGCCGCGACTGGCACGCGAGCTGGGCCGCGCCGCAGGCGTCGAGGTGATCGAGATCGTGGAGGGGAGCCCGGCCGAGCTCGCCGGCCTGCGCCACGAAGACCTGATCGTCGAGCTGAACGGAGTACCGGTCGCCGGGGCGGACGATGTCCAGCGACTCATGGTCGGCGAGCTGATCGGCGCCACCGTGTCGGTGACGCTCTTGCGCGCCGGCCGCGTCACGACGGCAGAGCTCGTCCCGATCGAGCTGGACGTCTAGGTAGGGCTAACGCGCCGCCAGCCGGCGGCCGATCGCCCAGACGGCGAACGCCCACGTCGCGGCGACCACCTGCCAGCCGAGTGTCATGCGGTTCCGGTCGATCGCCGGCTGCCACCGCACGTCGCCGTCCTTGATCACGTACGCGCCGACCGGGCGTGCCTGCACGCCGAAGCCGCCGCCACCGTTGCCCTCGGAATCGCCGCCGCCTCCGCCGCCGCCGCGTACCGCCGCGGCGGGAATGATCGTCACGCTGTCCTGCTCGTAGGGCTCTCCGAAAACGCGCCTCACGGTGATTGTCTCCTGCGCTCCCTTTAGCAACTCGTCGACGCTGGGCATCGTTACCTCCTCTTGAAATCCGGCTTGCGCTTCTCCAGGAATGCAGAGAGGCCCTCGCGCGCGTCCTCCGAGGCGAAGGCCAGGTAGAGCAAACGGCGCTCGTGCTCAAGGCCTTGTGCCAGTGTCGTCTCGAAGGCGCGGTCGACCGCCTCTTTGGCGAGCCGCGTCGCCACGGGGCCCTTCGCGGCGACGTCGCGGGCCACCCGCTGGGCTTCGGTCAGCCAGGCCTCGCGCGCGACCACGCGTGAGACGAGCCCGGCCGCAAGCGCCTCGCGCGCCGACAGGAAGCGGCCGCTGAGCACGACGTCCATCGCCAGCGCCTTCCCCACCGCCCGCGCCCAGCGCTGGGTGCCACCGGCGCCGGGAATGATGCCGAGCCCCGTCTCGGGCTGGCCGAACTGCGCCGATTCGGAGGCGACCACGATGTCGCACGAGAGCGCGAGCTCGCAGCCGCCGCCGAGGCAATAACCCGAGACGGCCGCCACGAGAGGGGTCCAGAGGTTCCGGATCGCGTCCCACCGCTCGACACGCCGCGCGAAATACAGGTCGATTGCCGATGCCTCGGCAAGCTCACCGATGTCGGCGCCCGCCGCAAAAGCCCGCTCCGAGCCGCCGAGGACGATGCAATGCACTTCTCCGTCGCGATCCAGCCCGCCGAGCGCGCTCACGAGCCCCTCCATCAGCTCGTCGGACAGTGCATTCAGCTGCTGCGGCCGATTGAGGAGCACGGTCGCGATCGGTGGATCGCGCTCGACGAGGACGAGAGCGTCGCTCACGCGCTGGAGCTCAGCGCTCCTTCTCGAGGAAGCGGCGAATGGCGCCCTGCGCTTCGTCGCCCAGCATCGACAGCGCCAGCCAGTCGCGCGCGTGGCCGATGGTCGCGTGCCACGAGAGATCGCGCCAGAAGTTGAGCTGCTGCTTCGCGTAGCGCGTCGTCTCCGGGAGCTTGGTGGCGAGCTTCTCGACGTATTCGTCGACTGCCGCATCGAACTCGGCGCTCGGCACGGCGCGGTTGACGAGCCCCCACTCGGCGGCCTGCGCCGCCGGGATCTCCTCACAGAGCAGGATGATCTCCCGCGCGCGGCGCTCCCCTACCATGACCGGCAGCCACTGCGTAGCGCCGCCGGCCGGCACCGAGCCGTGCTCGAGCCCCACATGGCGGATGTACGCGTCATCGACCATGACGGCCAGGTCGCAGGCCATCTGGAGCTCATTGCCACCGCCCACGCAGATGCCGTTGATGCGCGCAACGGTGGGCTTGCCGATCTCCCGCAGCCGATCGTGCATGTCCTGAAAGGCGCCGAACCACTTCCAGTACTCGCGCGAGTTGCCAACGAGCTCGGCGCCCCAGGAGCGCAGGTCGGCGCCCACGCAGAAGGCGCGGCCCTCGCCGGTGACGACGACGACGCGGATATCGTCGTCCCACGAGGCGTCCTCGAAGGCCCGCGCAAGCTCGCGGAGCATGCGGAAGTCGAACGCGTTGAGCACCTCCGGCCTGTCGAGGGTCACCGTGGCGCGCGGGGCGGCCTTTTCGTAGCGGATGGTCTCGAGACCGAGCTCGCCCGGATCGCGCGGACGCGGACGCGTCTCACTCATAGAGCTCGCCGGACAGGTATTTGAGCTCCGAATCCACCTGCACCGTCGTCACCCGCTTCCCGATGCCCTCGAGGCTCGCGACAGGCCGTTCCAGACGGATTACCGGCGTGCCGCCGACCGGCGCGCCGAAGACCGGGCCGTGTCGGAAGGTGCCACCCTGCACCCGGCGGCGGAGCGCGGCGTGCTCTTCGAATCGTTCCCTGTCCGGCTCAGCCTCGTAGACGACGAAAACTCGAACCATCCGCTCTCCTCTGTCGGCGACGGCCGGAGCGTATAGCTTCCGCTTTCCGTGTCGGGCGGAGCGGCTTTGGCGGTCTCACTCTCGCTCGCCGCCGGCCTGGCGGGCTCTGTGCAGGCGGCTGTGATGGGGGAGCTCGGTGAGCGCGTGGGCATCGTGCCGGCGCTCGCGTTGTCCGTTGTCCTCGGCTTTGCCGGCGGCCTCGTCATGCTGCTCGTCGTGGAGCGCAGCTTCGACGGGTTGCGCGCTGCGCTCAACGAGCCGCTATGGCTATGGAGCGGCGGCCTCCTCAGCCTCCTCATCGTGCTCACCATCACCGTTGGCACACCGCGCATCGGCGTTACGTCCACCGTCGGTCTCATCATCGCCGGCAACCTCGCGATGGCGGCCGTGATCGACCACTTCGGGCTGCTCGGGCAGGAGGAGATACCGATCGGCTGGCCGCGTCTGCTGGGCCTCGCGCTGCTCGCCGCCGGCTCCGCGCTCTCGCTCTCGAACATCTGATGGAGCTCACGGACGCGCTCCAGGAGGTCGAGCTCGTGGTGGGCACCGTCGCGGAAGTCGGCCCACATCCCGGCGCGCGCGCCCCGTCCTACCTCCTTCGCGTCGACCTTGGCGGGCGCGGTGAGCGTGAGGCGAGTGTCGAGGCGGGGGATTACGCGGCCGAACAGCTGCAGGGCACGCAGGTCGTGTGTGCGCTGCGCGGTGACCAGGTGCTGGTGCTCGCTGCGCGCTCGCATGCGCGCGGGATCGTTCTGCTGCGCCCCGACAGAGAAGTCGAGCCGGGCACCGTCGTGACCTGACGCCGGGCGTCCAGCAAGACCGCGTGTCGGCTAGATCAGCCCGGCGAGGTCGTCGAGGCGCACCGGCACACGGGTGAGCGCACGCCCGCTCGCGTCGCGTAAAGCAGCCGCAACGGCAGCGGTGGCGACGACCGTCGAAAACTCGCCGACACCCTTCACGCCGTAGGGCGCGTCAGGCTCGGGGTCCTCGACGAGCACCGAGTCGACGGGCGGCATGTCGAGCGTCGTCGGGATCAGGTAGTCGGTGAAGCTCGCGTTCGTGATCAGGCCGTCGCGCGTCTGGATCTCCTCCATCAGCGCCAGCCCCAGCCCCTGCGCCGTGCCGCCTTCGATCTGACCCTCAACGGCGAGCGGGTTGAGCGCGCGGCCGACATCCTGGGCGACGCCGATCCAGACCACGCGGGTCAGGCCGAGCTCGACGTCCACCTCCGCCACCACGCGCATTGCCGCGCAGGCAAGCGCCACGTGTGCGCGGTCGCCGGTGACCTGGCCCGTCTCGGGGTCGAGCGGCGCCGTGCGGGGGTGGTGGTAGACGCGCTCGACGTCCAGCTCGTCGCCCGGCGACAGGCTGCCTCCCCTGCGCTCGAGCTCCTCCACGGCCGCTCGGCAGGCCAGCTGGACGGCACCCGCGACCATCCAGGTGAGACGCGACGCCGACGCGGAGCCGGCCGAGCCCACGGTGGCGGTGGTGTGCGGCGCGACCACGACGTTCTCGGTCGGCAGCTCGGTGCGGGCAACCTGGAGCACGACGTTGGTGACGCCCTGGCCTACCTCGGCGGCAGCGCAGTGCACCTCGGCGGCGACCTCGCCCTGCCCGTCGGCGAACAGCCGCACGCGCGCCGCGGTCGAGTCGTCGAAGCCCTCCGAGTAGGCGATGTTCTTGAAGCCGACTGCGAACCCCACGCCGCGCCTCACGCCCTCGCCGCGCGTCGTGTTGCCGGCGCCGCCGGGCAATCGGATCGGGTCGCGCGGCAGCTCCTCGGGCTCGGGCACGGGCAGCTCCGCGCACCGGCGGATGACGTCGGCCACCGGCAGGGAGCCTGTGATGAGCTGCCCGGTGGGAAGCCGCGCGCCGGTGGCAAGAGCGTTGCGCAAGCGCAGCTCGACGGGGTCGAGCCGTAGCTCGGCGGCCAGCTTGTCCATCTGTGCCTCGGCCGCGAAGCAGCTCTGCACCGCACCGAAGCCGCGCATCGCCCCGCACGGCGGGTTGTTGGTGTACACGCAGGTCGACTCGATGAGCGTGTTCGGCACCGTGTACGGACCGCACGCGAACGAGGCGGCGTTCGACGCCACGGCCGTGGAGCTGGAGGCATACGCGCCGCCGTCGAGCAGGATGCGCATGCGCACGGCGACGAGCTTCCCGTCTCGCGTGGCACGGTGCTCGGCCCAGATGCGCGCGGGATGCCGGTGCACGTGGCCCCAGAATGACTCCTCGCGCCCGTAGACCATCTTCACGGGACGCGCCGTGTGGAGCGCGAGCATCGCGCCGTGCACCTGCATGGACAGGTCCTCGCGCCCGCCGAAGGCCCCGCCCACGCCGGCAAGGTGGATGCGGACCTGCTCCGGCAGGAGGCCGAGGCACGGCGCCACCTGGTCGCGGTCGACGTGCAGCCACTGTGTCGCGACGTAGATGTCGACGCCGCCTTCGCCGTCCGGCACGACGAGGCCGGACTCGGGCCCGAGGAACGCCTGGTCCTGGATACCGAGCTCGTAGAAGCCGGAGACGGACGCGTCTCCGCTCGCCTCGGGGTCACCGTGCCGGATGACGATGTGGCGCACGACGTTGGGCCGCTCGTCCCGGCGAAAGCCGTGGCCCATCGTCGGGCGGCCCGGATGCAGGGGATCCTGCTCGGTGGCGCGCTCGGGATCCACCACCGGCTCGAGAGGCTCGTAATCGACGCGCACGCGCTCGGCGGCACGGCGAGCCTGCTCGGGATGATCGGCGGCGACCAGAGCGACCGGCTCGCCGTGGTAACGAACACGATCGATGGCCAGCACGGGCTGGTCCTGAAACTCCAGTCCATAGCGCTTGGAGCCGGGCACATCCTCGTGGGTCAGCACCGCGTGCACGCCCTGCACGGCGAGCGCCTGCGACAGGTCGAGTGCTGCAATGCGGGCGTGCGCGTGAGGGCTGCGCACGGTGTGGCCCCAGAGCATGCCCGCTGCGAATAGGTCGCTGGAGTACGCGAACTCGCCGGTCACCTTGGGCACTGCGTCGACGCGACGGCTGAGCTCGACGATGCGGCCGACCTCGAGGTGACGCACCGCGCTCACCCCTGCACCTCCGCGAGCAGCTCTCGAACTGCCTCGTCGATAGCGCGATACGCAGTGCGATAGGCCGCCGGGCCGCCATCGATCGGGTCCGGGACGTCGAGCGCGCCGGCCGGCCGGCCGCGCTGCTCGAGCTCGGCCGCCATCCACGGCTCCATGGCCACGGTCAACTCGGCCCAGTCGAGCCCTTCGTCCGTCAGCGGTGCGGACCGATGTGCGGAGAGATCGACGCCGAACTCCCGTGCGACCGCGATCGCGTCGGGCGGAGCCGGACTTTGGTGAGAAGCGAAGAGTCCGGCGCTGCGCGCGTCGACGCGTGCGTGCTGCTCGGCGACTCCGGCGGCGAACGGACTGCGGCAGGTGTTTCCCCAGCACACGAAGAGCACGTTCACGGGCCCGTTGCCAGCCGCACGGCGTCGAGGATCTTGGCGTAGCCGGTGCAGCGGCAGAGGTTGCCGGACAGGGCCTCGCGGATCTCATCGTCCGTTGGATTGGGCACGCGCGCGAGCAGGTCGACCGTGGCGACGACCAGCCCCGGCGTGCAGAACCCGCACTGCACGGCGCCGGCCTCGGCGAACGCCTCCTGAGCGCGGTGAAGCCGGCCTTCGTCGGCCAGGCCTTCGATGGTCACGACCTCCCGGCCGTCTGCCTGCGCCGCCAGCACCAAGCAGGCGCACACCAGTACGCCGTCGAGCAGTACCGAGCACGAGCCGCACTCGCCCTGCTCGCAAGCATTCTTCGAGCCCGGCAAGCCCAGCCGCTCGCGCAAGGCGTAGAGGAGGCTCTCGCCCGGCCAGACGTCGGTCTCGAGCTGCTCTCCGTTGACGACGATCTCCACCCTCATACAAGGCACCGGTCCAACGCGCGCTCCGTCATGACGCGCAGAGAGTGGCGACGGTAGGCGGCGGTGCCGCGTACGTCGTCGATGGGCCGCGCCGCCGCCGCGACCTGCTCGGCGAAGCCGTCGCGCTCGGAGATCGGCGCCGAGACGAACGTCGTCACGGGCGCCGCCGAGCCGAAGGCGGCGCGAAGCTCTCCCCGCTCCGGGTCGGCCGCCAGCGCCAGCGAGCAGACGGCGATCACCATCGCGTTACGGGGCCCGATCTTCATGAACGTCTGCCGCGCCCCGCTCGGCGTGACGCGCACTCCGATGATGAGCTCGTCAGGCTCGAGCGCGTTGCGCCTGGGGCCAACGAGAAAGCTCTCGAGAGCGACGGTTCGCGAGCCGCGGACGCTCGCGAGCTCCACCTCGGCCCGTTCCACGAGCAGCGGCGGCAGCGCGTCTCCGGCCGGGGAAGCCGTGCCGACGTTGCCGCCGATCGTGCCGCGGTTGCGGATCTGCGGCGAGCCGACCGTGCGGGCTGCCTCGGCGAGTGCCGGAAGCAGCTCGGCGAGCGGCTCCTGCATCGCCTCGCTGTACGTGAGCGAAGCTCCCAACCGGACCGTTCCGTCCTCGCGCGACCAGCCGCGCAGCTCGCGCACGCGGTTCAGGTTGAGCAGCGCGGGCGGCCTGGCGCGGTCGAAGTTGAGCTCGACCATCACGTCCGTGCCGCCTTCGATCGGGACTGCATCCGGATGCTCGGACTTGAGCCGCAGCGCCTCGTCGAGCGTGCTCGGCGTGAAAACGTCCACGGCGCAAGCCTAGATGGGTAGGGTCGAGCTCCATGGCCGACCTCGCCCGCCGCCTCGCCGTGGCCCGCGGCGACGAGCCCGCCGACCTGGTGCTGCGCGGCGGGTTGATCTTCTCCTCGTTCACGCGCGAGTGGCTGGAAGGCGATCTGGCGGTCGCGGACGGCTTCGTGGCCGGGGTCGGCCAGTACGACGGGGCCGAGGTTGTCGACGCCACGGAGCGCTTCCTCGTGCCCGGCTTCATCGACGCGCACATGCACCTGGAATCCTCCAAGGTCCTGGTCGACGAGTTCGCGCGCCTCGTGCTGCCGCTCGGGACGACTGCGGTCGTCGCCGACCCGCACGAGATCGCCAACGTGCTCGGCACCGACGGCATCCACTGGCTTGCCGACCTCTGCCAGGACCTGCCACTCGAGGTCTACTTCATGGCCTCGTCGTGCGTGCCGGCGTCGCCGTTCGAGTCACCGCGGCGCCCGCTCCTGCCGGGCGACCTGGAAGGGCTGCTCCGGCGGCGCCGTGTGATCGGCCTCGCGGAGATGATGAACTTCCCGGGCGTCGTCTCGGGCCAGCCGTCGGAACTCGCCAAGCTCAGCCTCACCGGGGCGGACCACGTCGACGGGCACGCGCCGGCGCTGCTCGGCAAGGCGCTCAACGCCTACGCCGCTGCCGGCATCCGCTCTGACCACGAGGCGACCACGCTCGAGGAGGGCCGCGAGCGGCTGCGCGCCGGCATGTGGGTGCTGATCCGCGAGGCATCGGGGGCACGCAACCTCCATGCGCTGCTACCGCTGGTCGACGAGTTCGGGCCGCACCGCCTCGCCTTTTGCACGGACGACCGCGAGCCCGAGCACATCGCCGACGAGGGACACATCAACTCGATGGCGCGCGCCGCGGTCGCGGCCGGCGTCAAGCCCGAAGACGCGCTCGTGATGGCGTCGCTCAACCCGGCTCTGTGGCACGGGCTGAAGCACCTTGGTGCGCTTGCTCCCGGCTACCAGGCAGACGTCGTCGTCCTCTCCGATCTCGAGCGCTTCGAGCCTGAGCTCGTGTTGAAGGCCGGGCACCGGATCGGGGAGATCCGCAGCGCCGACGTTCCCGACTGGGTGCGTCACACCGTGCGCATCCGGCCGGTCGCCTCGAACCACTTCCGTATCCCCTGGGAGGGAGGCCGCGCGCGCGTGATCGGCATCGTGCCCGACCAGATCGTCACCGATTCTCTGGTCGAAGCGCCGGCGGTCGACAACGGGCTAGCGGTCGCCGATCCCGAGCGCGACCTCGCCAAGATCGCCGTGCTGGAACGCCATCTCGGCACGGGCCGTATCGGGCTGGGCTTCGTACGTGGCTTCGGACTGCGCACGGGTGCACTCGCCTCGACGGTGGCGCACGACGCGCACAACGTGATCGTCGTGGGAGTGGACGACGACGACATGGCCCGGGCCGTCGGACGCCTCGCGGAGACGGGCGGAGGAGTCGTGGTCGTCGAGGACCGGGGAGTGCGCGCCGAGCTGCCCCTCCCCGTCGCAGGGCTGCTCTCGGCAGCGCCGCTCGACGAGGTGGTGCACGCAAGTCGCGGCTGCGTCGAAGCAGCACACGCGCTCGGGTGCCGGCTTGCCTCGCCGTTCCAGTCGATGGCCTTTCTCGCGCTCTCGGTGATCCCCAGCCTCAAGATCACCGACCGAGGGCTGGTCGACGTCGACCGCTTCGAGCTCGTGCCGCTGCGCGCAGACAGCTGATGGCGACGCTCTTCGCCGGCGCCTACGTCGTCACGATGAACGACGGGGAGGCGGAGCACCCGGACGGCTGGCTGCTCGTCGAGGACGGGCTGATCCAGGCGGTCGGCGACGGTGCGCGGCCCAGCGCCGGCGAGCAGGTCGACCTCGGCGGCGCGCTGGTCACACCCGGGCTCGTCAACACGCACCACCACCTCTGCCAGACGCTTACGCGTGCCCGCGCGCAGGAGGCCGACCTGTTCACGTGGCTCAAGGCTCTCTACCCCGTGTGGGCGAAGCTCGACGCCGAGGCTCAGTACGCAGCCGCGCGCACCGGGCTTGCGGAGCTCGCGCTGTCGGGCTGCACGACGGTCTTCGACCACCACTACGTCTTTCCGCACGGGCAGAGCGGCCTCGTGGAGGCCGAGGTGCAGGCCGCCCGTGAGCTCGGCGTGCGGATCGTCGCCTCGCGCGGCTCGATGGACCTCGGCGAGTCGGACGGCGGGCTGCCGCCGGACTTGCTCGTGGAGGATCCGGACGAGGTGCTCGCGGACACCGAGCGGCTCGCCGGCGCGTTGCACGAAGCGGGGGCCGGCGCGCGTGTGCAGATTGCGGTGGCGCCCTGCTCGCCGTTCTCCGTCACGGGCCGACTGCTGGAGGAGTCTGCCGTCCTCGCACGGCGCCTCGGCCTGCCTCTCCATACGCATCTCGCGGAGACCGTGGAGGAGGAGCACTACTGCCTCGAGCTCTACGGACGGCGCCCAGTCGAGTACCTCGAGCAGCTCGGCTGGCTGGGCGAGGACGTCTGGTGCGCGCATTGCGTGCACCTGTCCGGTCCGGACGTGGCGCGCTTCGCGGCGACGGGCACGGGCGTCGCGCATTGTCCGACGTCCAACCTGCGGCTCGGCGCAGGCGTGGCGCCGGTACGGCAGCTTGTCGATGCGGGCGTGCGAGTCGGGCTGGGAGTTGACGGGTCGGCCTCGAACGAGCGCAGCGACCTCGGGCTCGAGCTCAAGCAGGCGCTGCTCGTGGCGCGTGGCCGGGGCGGCCCGGCCGCGATGACAGCGCGGGAGGCGCTGCGGCTCGGAACGCGAGGCGGGGCGGCGCTGTTGCGCCGCGATGACATCGGGTCGCTCACGCCGGGTCGCTGCGCGGATTTCGCGGTGTGGCGTCTGGACGGCCTGGAGCTTGGTGGAGCCGGCGATCCCGTGGCAGGACTGGTGTTTTCGGCCCCGCACAGGGTGGATCGCCTCTACGTGGGCGGCGAGGAGGTCGTACGCGACAGCCGCCTCGTGCACGCCGACGAGAGCCAGATTGCCCAGGAGCATCGCCGTCAGGCGAGAAAGTTCGCCTCGTGAGGAAGACCCGACACATGGAGGGACTGTCCCCGAACGGGGACTGTCCCGTCAGCTTCGCCCCTTACCGAAACGACTGTCCCGTCGGCGTCGTGCTGGTGCGGTCGTGAGCGCGTCGCTTTCGACCCACGTTCTCGACACCGCCGCGGGCCGCCCCGCCGCCGGCGTGCGCGTCGAGCTGTGGGGGCAAGGAAATGGCTTGGATAATGGACACATACTCTGCACTTAAGGGCAATTAC
>DAITAO010000047.1:0-23819 GCA_036824245.1 Gaiellaceae bacterium
TGAGTTCCTCGTCCTTCACCGTCGCCATCACGGTCCGTCGTATGAGGGTGACTGGGCCTGGACGCCGCCCTCGGGCGCGCGGCTGCCCGGCGAGCCAATCGAGGAGGCCGCCCGGCGCGATTTGCTCGAAGAGACGGGACTCGACCTTCCGTTCGAGCTTGCCGACCTGGGCCGCGAGGACTGGGCCGTTTTCGTCGCGGAAGCGAGCCCGGACGAGCAGATCAGGCTCGATGAGGAGCATGACCGCTTCGCCTGGGTGTCCGCAGCCGGCGCGGCGCAGAGATGCCTGCCGCCCATTGTCGGCGAGACATTCGCCGCCGTCGCCGAGTGGCTCGACCTGACGCTGGACGCTTCTTAACAGTGACTGTCACTGTTAAGGCGAGGAGTGTCCCCGCAGCGGACTGTCCCGCCAGGAAGTTGCTCGACAGACAGGGCTTCCGACCGTAAGTGCGGCGCGCTACCCTGGCCTGGGCATGGCCACCAAGCCCGTCGAGCAGCTCGACCGCGTCGTAATCCGCTTCGCCGGCGATTCCGGCGACGGCATGCAGCTCACCGGCGCGCGCTTCACGAGTGAGACGGCGCTGCTCGGCAACGACCTCTCGACGCTGCCCGACTTCCCGGCCGAGATCCGCGCGCCGGCGGGGTCGCTGCCCGGGGTTTCGGGCTTCCAGATCCATTTCTCGGACCACGACATCCTCACGCCCGGGGACGCCCCCAACGTGCTCGTGGCCATGAACCCCGCGGCGCTGCAAACGAACCTGCGCGACCTGCCGAAGGCCGGCACGCTGATCGTCAACCGCGACTCCTTCACCGACCGCAACCTGGAGAAGGCCGGCTACGACGCCAACCCGCTCGAGGACGGCACGCTCGAGGACTACCACGTGCACGAGGTGCCGCTCACGACGCTGACGCTCGAAGCGCTCAAGGAAGTCGACGTCACCAAGCGTGAAGCAGAGCGCTCCAAGAACATGTTCGCCCTCGGCCTGATGTCGTGGCTCTACCACCGCCCGACCGAAGGGACGCTCGAGTTCATCCGGCGCAAGTTCGCGTCCAACCCCGCCATCGCCGAGGCCAACGAGCGAGCGTTCAAGGCCGGCTGGGCCTACGGCGAGACGAGTGAGGACTTCGCGGTCACCTACGAGGTGAAGCCGGCGCGCCTGAAGCCCGGTACCTACCGCAACATCACGGGCAACCAGGCGCTCGCGCTCGGGCTCGTCGCGGCAGGCGTGAAGAGTGATCTGCCGTTGTTCCTCGGCGCCTACCCGATCACGCCCGCCTCGGCGCTGCTCGAGGACCTCGCCCGTCGCAAGGAGTTCGGCATCCGCACCTTCCAGGCCGAGGACGAGATCGCGGCCGCAGGCGCAGCGCTCGGAGCCGCGTTCGGCGGGTCGCTGGCTATCTGCACGTCGAGCGGGCCTGGGGTCGTGCTGAAGATGGAGATGATCGGCCTGGCGGTGACGCTCGAGCTACCGCTCGTGATCGTGGACGTGCAGCGCGCTGGCCCCTCGACCGGCATGCCGACGAAGCCGGAGCAAGCCGACCTGCTGCTCGCGCTGTTCGGGCGCAACTCCGAATCGCCGGTGCCGGTCGTTGCGGCCTCGACGCCGGGCGGCTGCTTCGACGCGGCGCTGGAGGCCTGCCGTATCGCGCTCACCTACCGCACGCCCGTCTTCCTCCTTTCCGACGCGTACCTGGCGAACGGCTCGGAACCGTGGCTGCTGCCCGACGTCGACGCACTGCCCGCCATCCCGGTCGAGTTCGCCGTCGAAAGGAACCACAACGGCGAGTTCTGGCCGTATCAGCGCGATCCCGAGACGCTGGCGCGCGACTGGGCGATCCCCGGCACAGCGGGGCTCGAGCACAGGATCGGCGGGCTCGAGAAGCAGGACGGGACGGGCAACGTCTCCTACGACCCGGACAACCACGACTACATGGTGCGGCTGCGTGCTCAGAAGGTCGCGGGCGTCGATGTCCCGGAGCTAGAGGTCGACGACCAGGAGGGCGCGGAGCTGCTCGTGCTCGGGTGGGGCGGTACGTACGGGCCGATCGGAGCGGCCGTGCGCCGCGTGCGCAAGAACGGCGGCCGCGTCGCCCAGGCTCATCTCATCCACCTGAATCCATTCCCGCGCAACACCGGCGAGGTACTCAGGCGCTACCCGAAGGTGCTCATCCCCGAGATGAATCTCGGCCAGCTCCTGAAGCTCGTACGTGCCGAGTTCCTCGTCGACGCCGTGGGGTACAACCGCGTGCGCGGGCTGCCGTTCCGCTCGGACGAGCTAGCCGACGCGATGGAGACGCTTCTATGAGCGGCCTCGTAACGATCGAGTTCTCGTATCAGGCCACCAAGAACGACACGGTGTTCATCTCGTGGCAGGGGCGCACGGTGACCACGCTGCGCGGCGAGCCCGCGCGGCGCTTCCTGGCGAGGGCCAGTGGCCTCGACGACGAGGGCAAGCAAGACCTCATGCTGCGCGCGACCGGCAACTTCAAGCACGGGAACGAGCGATGAGCGACCTCGAAGCCGATCGGGGCGCGACGAAGCCGGCGAGCGGAAACGGCAACGGCGGACCGCTCGTTCAGCTGACCGCCAAGGACTTCAAGTCCGACCAGGAGGTGCGCTGGTGCCCGGGCTGCGGCGACTACGCCGTGCTCGCCGCCGTGCAGAGCTTCATGCCCGAGCTCGGCATCCCCCGCGAGCGCATCGTCTTCATCTCGGGAATCGGCTGCGCGGCGCGCTTCCCGTACTACATGCAGACCTACGGCATGCACTCCATCCACGGGCGCGCGCCGGCCATCGCGACGGGCCTTTCCGTGTCGAGGCCGGACCTGTCCGTATGGGTCGTGACGGGCGACGGCGACGCGCTCTCGATCGGGGGCAACCATCTCATCCACTCCCTGCGCCGCAACGTCAACCTCAAGATCCTGCTCTTCAACAACCAGATCTACGGGCTCACCAAGGGCCAGTACTCCCCCACGTCACCGCTGGGCACGCTCAACCGCACGACGCCACTGGGGTCGCTCGACTGGCCGTTCAACCCGCTGTCGCTGGCGCTCGGCGCCGAGGCGACGTTCGTGGCGCGCTCTGTCGACACCGACCGCAAGCACCTGACCGAGGTGCTTCGCCGGGCCAGCGAGCACCGCGGCGCCGCCTTCGTCGAGATCTATCAAAACTGCAACGTGTACAACGACGGCGCGTTCGACGCCGTCCGCGAAGACAAGGAAGGCGTGAACCGCATCCTGCTCGAGCAGGGCAAGCCGGTGCGCTTCGGAGCCGAGGGCGAGCGCGGCGTGATACAGCGGCCGGACGGGACGCTCGAGATCGTCGCGGTCGCCGACGTCGGCGAGGACGCGCTACTCGTCCACGACGAGACGCTCGAGGATCCCGCCCACGCGTTCTCCCTCACGCGGCTGTCCCACACGCCGACCGGCCCGACGCCGCTGGGCATTTTCCGCGCGGTCGAGCGGCCGGTCTACGACGACCTCATGCAGGAACAGCTCGACGCCGCCACGGAGCAGAAGGGTGCCGGAGACCTGGAGGCGTTGCTGCACTCCGGCGACACCTGGACTGTGAGCTAGGAAGGTTCTAGGGTCGCGCGTGCGTTGCGCGGCAGGTCGCACAGAGTTGCGGTGTGGCCCCAACGCCGCACGAGAGTGTTTCCGCGGCAGTGGCCGGTCGTCTCCGCACGTGCGCTCTCCTCGCTCTCGACTGCCCGCTCGCCTCCGACGAGCCGACCGATTCGCCGCCTTTCGCAGTCCCAGACGCCCTTCGCAAGCCCCTTGACGACCAATCCGTCCGGCGACCGCCGGATCCAGTCGACCGCGAGGGCAGATGCCTTCGGCTCCTTGCGGTTGATGCGCGGGTTGATCGCGATCACCTCGAGCTCGGAGCGCTCACTGCGCAACCAGCGTTGGACAGCGGCCGGCACCTCTCCGCCGCGCCTCGTGCGCACGACGCCGCCGTTGAGAAAGAGGAGATACGCGTAGGGCAGGCGCGGTCGCGGCAGCCAGAGCAGGCGCGTCGCGTAGAAGCGCCGCTCGGTGAGCAAGCCGAAGAACGCCATTACCGAGGTCGCCATGCCGACGCGCGTACACGGTTGCGCGCGGGCCTGTCCGAGGTCGACGCGCTCGTCCGCCTGGACGCCGCGTGCGGCCGTCGTCAACACGGCGGCGGCGAGAGCAGCGACGAGCAGTCGGGTCGCGCGACGGGCCATCTTCCGAGGCCAAGCTTGACACAGGCGTTCGCGCCTGTCCGACCGCGTCGTGGAGGAGACGCCTCGCTACAAGCGGCTGTTGCGACGGAATGATGTCGGCGACGGGGGTGATCGCCTCGATCTCGCTCGTCGCGAGGAGAGCGATCGCGCCGATCGTGCCGAGCGTGGTGAGCCCAGGATGAGGCTGTGCTCGCTGACCGTCTGGCCCTCCTCACCGGTGAGGCGGCGGCGGAGCGCTTCGAGCATGTGGAGCATCGTGACCTCCGGCGAGGGGCGGGACGCTCCCTCATCGGCAGTCCGCGGTTGAAACGTGATCCCTCGGCTAGCTGCCCCAGCCGGGAGGCGGCTCATGGCGGTCTTTGTCCTCCACCCAGTAGTCGAGGTGCTCCGTCACGAGGCCGTCACTGGCGAAGCGCAGGATCGTCGTACCGGCGAGCGTCACCCGCTCACCTTCCTCCAGGTAGGTCGCCCACCACTCGACGGCCGCTCGGGCACCCGAGACGATCGGATCGCCGAAGCGACATTCGACCCCCTCCTCGGTCGAGACCGCCCACTCGAAGTACTCCCGCGCGCCCGGATGCGGATCGCGGAACGGGTGGGAGCGGTAGGTCGCCCCACCTGCGTATAGACCGGCGATCGCGTCGGCGTCCTTCTCAGGCCACGCCCGCGTCCACGTGTCGGCCCAGCGCCTCGCGGCCTGCGCGACGTCCATGGAGCGCGATCCTACGGCAACGGGGCGCGGCGGCTGCCGCGCCCCGTAATGGCTCCTACACCTCCTTGGCCATCGCGAGGATGTCCTCGCGGGAGACCTTGCCGACGAGCACTGGGTGCGCGTCGGCGATGTGCTTCTCGGCGTTCGCGACGAGCTCGTCGTCATCATCACCGCGGATGACGACCCCGTCCTCCTCGCACTTGAACTCCTTGGCCATCGCTCCTCCCTTCGGTCGCTGATGCAGCGAGGATGGCGCACGGCCGTTTCTCGAACCTTTCGCAGACCTTTCTAAGCTTTGCCACGTTGGCGCATTCAGCCCCCACGCGGATTCAGCTTTGCGGTCGCCTCGTCGTCAGGCTGGACGGTCGCCGGGTCGAGGCGCTTCCGGGCGCGAGAGGACGTCTACTCATGGCATACCTCGTCCTCAACCGGTTCCGTCGTCTTGACAGGGACGAGCTGCTGTCGGCCGTCTACGGCGAAGACGCAACGTCCGATCAGCGCTCGTCGCTAAGTGTCCTGCTCTCCAAGCTGCGGCGCGCGCTCGGTCCCGGGATCCTCGCGGGGCGCTCGGAGATCGAGGTCGTGCTACCACAGGGCGCGTTCGTCGACGTGGAGGCGGCACTCGAAGCTGTCCATCGAGCGGAGTCCCACGTTGCGGCAAGCGAGTGGGCGGAAGCCTGGGGGCCGTCCGGCATCGCGTACCACGTGGCCAGCCGTCCGCTGCTGCAGGGCCAGGACCGGCCGTGGCTCGACGAGTGGCGCCGCCGACTCGACGATGTGCGCCTCCGCGGTCTGGAATCGTTTGCCGCAGCGAGTCTCGGCCTAAGCGGCCCCACGCTTGCGCAGGCCGAGGAGTGCGGGCATCGGCTCATCCAGCTGGCGCCGTACCGGGAGACAGGTCACCGGATCCTGATGGAGGCTCTCGAACGACGCGGCAACGTCGCCGAGGCGCTACGCGCGTACGACCGGCTCCGAGTGTTGCTGCGCGAGGAGCTGGGCGTCGCTCCCAGCCCGGCGGTGCAGAGCGTCTACCGACGCCTGCTCGGCGAGATCACCACGACGCGCGCCTAGCTCTCTTCGGCCTGCGCGAGAATGTCCTCGCGCGTCACCTTGCCGACCAGGTCGGGATGGTCGGTGCGCAGGTGGCTCTCCGCGTTCGCCCAGAGTTCGCCGTCGTCGGCGCCTTCGACAACGTAACCGCACACACAGTTGATCCGCTTCACGGCACCGATCGTAACTCGCTAGGCGAGCGCCTGCCCCACGCGCTCCTGGAACCAGCGCACGAGCTGCTCGCTCTCCGCGAGCAGGCGCCCGTGCTGGAGCATGCCGGAGCGCACGCCGCGCTGCACAGACGCCACGAGCGCCGCGTCCTCGCGACCGACCTGTTCGTCGAGCTCGAGGAAGTCGCGCACCCACTCCTCGTCGGCCTCTGCGCCGATGAAGTAGTCGAGGAAGCCGGCCGACCGCTCGGGCCCACTCGGCTGCACGGAGCCGATCGACACGTTCGCAGGCCCGGGAAAGACGTTGACCTTCAGGTTCGGCCACACGAAATGGAATTGTCCGGTGGCCTGCCCGCCGTTCGTCCGCGCCGGGCCGTACTGGCTGGCCACAGGCCCGCGCGCCTCGAGACGGTAGGCCTCGGGCGAGACGTCCACCTGCTCGCTGAAGGTCGGGTGCGCGACGGGGCAGTGGTAGCACTCGAGGTAGTTCTCGCAGGCGATCTTCCAGTTCGCCTCCATCTCCCACTCACTGCGCAGGCGGAACGTAAGCGCGTCGACGTCGATGCCGCCCGCCAGCAGGCGGTCGGGGACGTCGCCGAGCGCCTCTCGAAGCGGCGGCGCGCCGATGTCCGGATTCACGAACAGGAACGGCCCCCATGCATCCACGGCCAGCGGCACGAGCGAGAGCTCTTCCGCCTCGAACGCTCCCTCCCGCTCGGCGCGGGGCGCCGATACCAGCGCACCGTCGAGGCCGTACGTCCAGGCGTGGTACGGACACTGCAGCGTCATGCGCCGGCCGCTGCCCTCCGCGATCACCGAGCCGCGGTGCCGGCAGACGTTCAGGAACGCACGGAGCTCGCCCGCCCGGTCGCGCGTCACGACGACGGGCACGTCTCCTGCGCGGCATGCGAGGAACGACCCGGGCTCGGCGACGTGGGTGCCGGGACCTGCGTACTGCCACGTGCTGCGAAAGATGCGCTCCTGCTCGCTCCGCAGAATCTCCGGGTCCGAGTACCAGCTCCAGGGCACCGGCGGCGCTGCCACATTCACGCAAGCAACCCTACTCGCGCGCGCTATTTCTGCCGATAAGACGCTCGTGAGCGGCACGTCCACGAGGGTCTCCCCACGCCTGTTCGTCATGGCGAACATCGCGCTGCTCGCGGTCCTCGTCGGCCTGAGCGCATTCCTGGCAGATGTCGATCAATGGCGGCCGCTGTACGTCTTCGCGCTGCTGGCGAGCCTCGCTGCCGTGAGCCAGATCGTCTCCCGGCGCTTCGAAGTGGGCGGGGCGATCAACATCACCGGGTCCGACATCTACCTGTTCGCGGCGATGGCGCTGCTGGGACCGATCCCAGCCCTCGTGATCGCCGTCAGCGTCGAGTTCGGCGTCACCGTCCTGCTCAAGCCGCGGCGCAGCGCCGTGAAGGTCTCCAACAATGTGCTCGCCAACGCCGCGTACGCCCTCGCGGGCGGCCTGCCGCTCTGGGCCCTCCAGCAGTACGCCGGCCTAGCGCCCGGCGACCCGCTCTTCCTGGCTGCGATCCCGCCGCTGATGCTCTTCGCCAACGTCGTCTGCTTCGTGTTCCTGGCGGGCTCGTGGACGCTGGCTTTTCGTGACCCGTTCCGCTCCGAGCTGGCCACCATCCCGCGCTTCGCGCCCGCGCAGGCGATCGGCGGTGTGCTCACCGTCGTCGGCGTGTCGGTCTACGTGAGTGCGGGCTTCGGTCCGTTCGCCGCGTTGATGGTCGCGTTCCTCGCCTCGGAGTTGCTGCTCGGCCGGCTGACGACCGTGGAGGTGGCATTGCGGCGCGAGCGCGACCGGGCGCAGCGCTACCTCGACATCGCAGGGGCGATCATCGTCGTGGTCGACGCCGACGGGCACATCGAGCTCGTCAACAAGCGCGGCTGCGAGGTGCTCGGCCGTCCAGAAGGGCAATTGCTCGGCGCGAGCTGGCGTGAGCTGATCGCGAATGCGGAGGACACAGCTCCGTTCGAGCGCCTGCTCGCCGGCAGGGCGGAGTCGGCGCGCTTCGAGGCCCGCGTGGCCACCGGCTCCGGCGAGGAGCGGCTCGTCGCCTGGGAGGCGCGCGCCCTGCGCCACGAAGCCAGCGTGACGTGCGTGCTCGCTTCAGGCGAGGACATCACCGACCGGCGGCGGGCTGAGGAAGAAGTCGCCTTCCTCGCCTTTCACGACCGGCTCACGCGGCTGGCCAACCGGGCGAAGCTCGACGCCTACCTGGCTCGAAACCTCGAGCGCGCGCGTGCGCAGGGCCAGCCGGTGGCGCTCCTCTTCCTCGATCTCGACAACTTCAAGCTCGTCAACGACAACCTCGGACATGCCGCAGGCGATCAGGTGCTCATCCAGGTGGCAGAGCGCCTGCGCAGCATCACCCGCGACACCGACCTCGTCGTGCGGTACGGCGGCGACGAGTTCCTCATCTTTCTCTCGCGCCTCGAGGGGGAGAGCCCGATCCACGCCGCGCATGAGGTAGCCCACCGCGTCGAGGAGATGCTGAGGGAGCCCTACTACGTCGGCGGTGCCGAGCTCCGGAACGGCGCGAGCGTGGGAGTGGCGCTCTTCCCCTACGACGCCGACGACGCCGAGGCCCTGCTCAAGCGCGCCGACGAGGCGATGTACGGCTCGAAGCTCAAGAGCCGCGCCGACTTCGAGGTGCGCCGCGTCGCCGTCGCGTAGAACTCGGTTCAGAATGACGGCTCGCTGACGGGGTGTGCTGGACGAGTGCGAGGCTGGACGCAGGGAGCGTCAATAGCAGCGCTATTGGCGCGACTGAGGACGACGAATCGCGCCGTCCGGTGCGACCCGTCGGCACAGCGCTTCGTTCTGAAGCGAGTTTCTAGTCGTCCGCAGGCTTGATCGTCGCCTTGTAGTGGGAGACGACGCGCTGGTGGTTGTCGACCAGCTCGTTGTTGCTGAGCGTCGCAATCGCGCCGAAGTGCGCGAGGATGCCGATGCCGTGGCGCAGCTCATTGTCCGATGAGGTGTCGACCCGCGTGTTCGTCACACGGTTGCCGTCGATATCGCAGTGCGAGTAGTCGCCGCAGAAGATGCCGACGCCGAGGACGTCGTCGACCTCGTTGTCGTGCACGGAGCCCATCGACATCTCCGTGACCGTGATGCCTCGCAGCGTCGTGCCGCGGACACGGTTGTCCTGCAGCATCACGTTCGCGGAATGGGTGACGATGCCCTCGAGGCCACCCTCGATGCGACAGCCGTCGACGAGCGTCGGGGGCAGGTCCATAGAGAACGAGATGTCGATGCCCTGGACGTATTCGCCGCCGGGCGACTCGATGACGCAGTCGTAGATGCGTGCGCTCGAGCGGCGAAGCGCGATCGCGTCGAGCTCGGCGCCGACCACGCGCACGCCGTCGAGGATGACGCCTCGCGCGTTTTCGACCGAGATGCCGTTCTCGCCGCCCACGACGGTTACATCGCGCACCGTGACGAAGTTGGCCGTCACCCGGATGCCGCCACGCACCACCGCCCCAGGCTCTCCGACCAGCTTCTGCGCGCGGTCCAGCACGAGCGGTCCGCGGTGCTCGCCGGCAGCCAGGCGCACGGTCGGCGTCTGGCGCTCCCACGCGGCCGCGGCGGATGTGGTGAGTGCGAGCGCGACGACCAGCGCCGGCGCCCAGGCGAGCGAGCGCCGGCCGATCGCGAGACCGCGATACAGCCGGAAGCCGAAGTAGCCGACGAGCACGAGCACGAAGACCGCCGTGTTGAAGACGAAGTGCAGCTCGACGAGGCTGAAGTTCTGGTCGCGGGGCGGATCCAGCAGCTGCCCGAGCAAGCCCGGCGTCGGCGACACATGGCCGTTCTCCAGCCACTGGTCGATCTTGGCGACGTGCTCCACGACGTGGTAGCCCTGCACCAAGAAGATGCCCGCGGTGAGCGCGACCCAAGGGATGACCCGGCGCCGCCACTCCGCCTTCCACATCCCGTAGGCGAACCACAGCGCCGCCAGAGCCGCGAAGAGAAGTGTGTTGTAGACCAGGTGCACTTCCTCGATGTCGAAGGCAAAGCCGAGCAGACCCCTGCAGTCGCGCGGGCAGTTCTCGGCCGCCGCGTCCTTCTGCACCACCTGGGCGACGTGCTCGCCCTGGTGCGCGGCCATGATCGCGACGACGCCGAAGAACGCGAGGTTGAGGCGGCTGCGGCGAGTCATTTCACGGAGCCGGCGAGCAGCCCTTCCACGAAGTAGCGCTGGAACGCAAAGAAGACGGCGAGCGGGATGACGAGCGAGACGAACGTCGCCGGGGCGATCAGGTCAATCGTCGTGCTGAAGGCGCGCAGTTGGGAGAAGATCGCGACCGTGATCGGCTGCGTGTCGCGCCCGAAGGTCAGCGCGACGATCAGGTCGTTCCACGTCCACAGGAACTGGAAGATGGCCAGCGAGGCAATCGCCGGCAGTCCGAGCGGCAGCACGACTCGCAGGAAGATGCGCAGCTCCGACGCCCCGTCGATGCGCGCCGCTTCCATGAGGTCCTTCGGAATGCCGATGAAGAAGTTCCGTAAGAGGAAGATGGCGAACGGCAACCCGAAGGCGGTGTGGAAGAGCACGAGGCTGAGCACCGTGTCGAAGATGCCGACGCGGTTGTAGAGGTCGAAGATCGGGATCAGCGCCATCTGCAACGGCACGACGAGCAGCCCCACGACGATGATGAAGAACCAATCGCGGCCGGGAAACTCGAGCCAAGCGAACGCGTAGCCGGCGAAGGAGGCGACCAGGATGGGAAGCACCGTCCCTCCGACCGCGATGTACACCGTCGTGAAGAGCGACGAGGTTATGTCGTCGTTGGCGAAGACGCCGTCGTAGTTCTCGAACGTCAGCTTGCTGGGCGCAGTGAAGACCTGCCACCAGCCCTCTGTCTGGAGGTCCTGCGCGCCGAGCAGCGACGTGAGGAAGAGCCCGAAGGTCGGCACGAGCCAGATCAGGCCCACGAAGATCAACACCAGGTGGACCGGCGTGTTGCTTAGCACTCGCAGGATGCGCGCCGCCAGGCGCTCGTCCGCGGGCGGGGCTCCGGCAGCCTCTGCGACTGCCAAGGCTAGGCCTCCCTCCGGAAACGGCGGATGTTGAGCAGCAGCACGGGGATGACGAGCACGAAGATGAAGACGGCGATCGCGGAGCCGACACCGAAGTCGCTCGTGCCGGCGAACGCCGTTCGCCACATGGCGAGCGCCAGCACGTTCGCGTCGTCCTGGACGGCGCCCGGCGCCACGGCGATCACGATGTCGAACACCTTGAGGACGTTGATGAGCATCGTGATGAAGACGACTGTCAAGACGGGTGCGAGCAGCGGCACAGTGACGCGGCGGAACACGTTCCATTCCGACGCGCCGTCCGTGCGCGCCGCCTCGAGCACGTCTCGTGGGATGGCAGCGAGACCCGCGGCGATGACGACCATCGCGAAGCCGGCCCAGATCCAGATGTACGCAATGATGACCGCCGGGGTGATCAAGTCCGGACCGAGCCAGGAGACGCCCTCGAAGGGCTCGGCGAACGTGTCCGCACCGATCGCAACGCGATAGTCACCGGCGTCGACGCCCTCGAAGGCAAAGACGCCGTTGTTCTCCGTCTTGGCGGTCTCCACCGTGCCGCCGCCGGCATCCTTCAGCTCCACGGTCACGCCGGGCAGGCCGAGCTCCTCGCTCTCGACCTGGCCGGCTGTGCCGCCTCCGGGCTTGAAGTCTCGCCAGACGACCCCTGTGATCCCGCCTTGCATGGCCTCCGGCTGCACAGCCTGCACCGCTCCCTGAGGCACCTCGCTCGTGGGGATCGCGGTCAGCCCAAGCCGTGCCACGTCGCCGGGCTGCACGGCGTCCTGCAGCTGCAGGCCGCCGCCAGAGGGCTGCACGTCGTCGGTCGAGGGCCGAGCAGAAGCCAGCACACCAGCCGGACTGAACGCGTCCTTGACGACCGCGATGCCTGCATTCAGGGCGCCCTGGTCGGGATCCTTGACGTACACGATCCGCCAGGTGATCCCGGCCGCAAAGGCGGACACCGCCATGGGCATGAACACGGCCGTCTTGAACGCCACCGACCAGCTGATGCGCTCGGTCAGCACGGCAAAGATCAGTCCGATGGCCGTCACGAGCGCCGGGACGAGGGCGATCCAGATGGCGTTGTTCTTGATCGCCGTCACGAGCACGTCGCTCGTGAACAGCTCCTCGTAGTTGTCGAAGCCGACGAACTCGTCGCCGTCCGCGCTGTAGAAGCTGCGGATGACGGTGCGGATCGTCGGATAGACGATCCAGATCAGGAGGAGAACGGCGGCCGGCGCCAGGAAGCCGGCGGCCAGCGCGTGCCGTCGCCATGCGCCCGGCATGGCGGACGGGGGAGCCTCGTGTACCGGAGGCTCCCCTACGACCGACTGGCCGCTGCCCATCCGACCGCCTCGCTCGAGAGGCCTACTTGTACGCCTTGGCGGCCGATTGCTCGAGCTGCTGCGCGATCCCGTCCACATCCTGCGGGCTGCGCAGGAAGTCCTGAAGCAGCTTCCACATTCCCTGCCCCACCGTCGCGCCGAAGGCGGACGGAACGAGATCCGACAGGTCGAAGCGGAGCGCCTCGGCCCCGGCGAGCGATGTCGCCGTCTCGCGGACGATCGGGTCCGGGTAGGCCGCCGCGTCGACCTGCTTGTTGGGGGACGAGAAGCCGCCGCGCTTGATCCAGATCTCGGCCGACTCGGGTGTCGTCAGATAGTTGACGAACGCGCGCACCGCCGGGTTGTCGGTGAAGGCGATGACCAGGTTCCCGGAGGTCACAGCTGACGGCGGTGAGTCGTTGATCGACGGGAACGGGAAGACGTTGTAGTCCGTCTCCGCCTTGAGCTTCACCTTCGGGATGCCCGGCACGAAGTCGCCCTCGAGGACGAGCGCGGCCTTCGGATTCTTCGAGAACACGTTTCCGACGGACGTCTCGAAGTCGGTCTGGAGCGCGCCCGCCGTGCCCCCCACGATGTTCTCAGGGTCGTCGAAGACCTTGGCCATCTCGCGCAGAGCCTCCTTGACGGAGGGATCCGTCCACTTGATCTCGTGGGCTACGAGCTGGTCGTACTTCTCGATTCCCGCTGTACGGATGTAGATGTTCTCGAAGAGGTCGGTGAGCGTCCATCCGTCCGCTCCGCCGATCGAGAATGCAGGAAGGCCCGAGGCCTTGATCGTGTCGGCGGTCTCCAGGAACGCTTCCCAGTCGGCGGGCGCCTCGGCATCCGCGCCGAGTGCGTCGTTCCAGGCCTTGACGTTGTACCAGACCGTCGACTTCGTGTTCGCCTTCCAGAAGAGGCCGTAGAGCTTGCCGTCCACGGAGCCGGTATCGACTACCGACTGCCCGAAGTTGTCGAGCGTCGCCTGCTTGGCGAAGTCGAGCGGCTTGAGCACGTTTCTGTTCACGAACTCCGTCATCAGGGCGGGCTGGGCAATGGCCGCCATGTCGGGCGGGTTGCCGCCTTCAACCGCCGTGGTCAGGATCGTCGGCAGGTTGTCGCCGGCCGGGTTGTACTTGACGGTCACGTCGGGGTACTGCTCGTTGAAGCCGTCGATGACGGCCTTGATGGACGCCTGCTCCTCGCCGATCCAGATGCCCGAGAAGGAGATCGACCCCGAGACATCCTCGGCGGCCGTGGTGCCACCCGCCCCCTCGTCTTCGTCGTCGTCACCTCCACAGCCGGCCACGAGCGCCGTCAGGAGAAGAGCGAGAAGGGCAAGCCACCGCCAGCGATGCCGGGTCATTGTGTGGCTCCTTTCGTGTTGTCGTAGATGCCGAGCCCCGTATCGGGGTCGAAGAAATGCAGCGCGCGCGTATCGACGGCGACGTCGACCTGCTCGCCCTCGCGTGCGCGCGAGCGCGGGCTGAAACGGCCGACCATGATCGTGCGACCCTCTTCGGCGGTTGCCGCCGCCGCGACGCGCTGTTCGCCGCCTGTGGCGTCCTCGGCGAGCTCGCGCACGTCTTCGGTGATGGCCGGCCGAGCGTCGACGCTGAAGTGCACCATCAGCTCGGCGCCGAGCGCCTCGCGCAGCTCGACCTTCCCGCGCAGGCGCGCCTCGTCGCGGGCGTCCGCCGCGAGTGCGGCGTCCTCCAGGTCCTCCGGCCGGATGCCGAGCACGACCATGCGGCCGGCGTACGTCTCGAGTGCCGGGTGTGCCGCGAGCGTCTCATGGTCGAGCACGATGCGCTGCGAGCCGGCCACGGCCGTCAGGGCGCCGTCCTGGCGATCCAGAGTCGCCTCGACCATGTTCATCGCCGGGCTGCCGATGAAGCCGCCCACGAAGAGATTGACCGGCTGGTCGTAGAGATCCTGAGGCGAATCCACCTGTTGGATCTCGCCCTTGCGCATGACGGCGACGCGGTCGCCCATCGTCATTGCCTCGACCTGGTCGTGCGTGACGTAGATGGTCGTCACGCCGAGGTCGCGCTGCAGCCGACTGATCTCGGCGCGCATCTGGACGCGCAGCTTGGCGTCCAGGTTGGAGAGCGGCTCGTCCATCAGGAAAGCCTGCGGCTGGCGCACGATCGCCCGGCCCATCGCGACCCGCTGCCGCTGGCCGCCGGAGAGAGCGCGCGGCTTGCGCTTGAGAAACGGTTCGAGATCGAGGACGCGCGCCGCGTCGTGAACACGCTTGTCGATCTCGGCCTTGGGCAGCTTTTGCAGCTTGAGGCCGAACGCGATGTTGTCGTAGACGGACAGATGCGGGTAGAGCGCGTAGCTCTGGAAGACCATCGCGATGTCGCGGTCGCGCGGCGGCACATAGTTGACGACGCGCTCACCGATCTTGACGACGCCCTCGGAGATGTCCTCGAGGCCCGCGACCATGCGGAGGGCGGTCGTCTTGCCGCATCCTGAAGGACCGACGAGCACCATGAACTCGGCGTCCTGGATGCCGAGATCGATTCGGTCGACGGCCCGTGTCCCGTCCGGGTAAATCTTGCTGACCTGCTCGAAACTGACTGTGGCCAGAGAAGCCTCCTGGGGTGGGGACGCTTGCTTACCAGGCCGTTACCCCCTTTTCAACCGGGATATGCACTACAACCGGACCATCGTCGGCTCTTCTCGCCGTACGGCACGCACCGACGGCACCGCCGCGAGCACCAGCGGCGCGAAGATTGCACACGCTGCGACGCCGAGCAGCGCCGCCCTCGTCCCGGCTGCGTCAGCGATGGGCCCCGCGAGCGCGAAGCCGACCGGCATGAACACGAATGAGCCGAGCGTGTCGTAGGCGCTCACCCGCGAAAGGGACTCGCGGGGCACTCGCTGCTGGAGCGCCGTGATCCAGACGACCTCGAGGAAACCCTCGGTGGCGCCGGCGATGAACCCGAGCGCCGCGATCACAGGCGTGGGCAACGTGAGGGCCAGGGCGAGCGCCGTCAGCGCCGGCCCGGAGAGGAGGACGGCGACCGCCAGGATGGGGCGTGCAGGGCGCACGCGCGCGGACAGCGCGCTGCCTGCAAGCGTGCCGAGGCCGATGGCCGCCGCAATGGCACCCCACGCACCTGCTCCTCCCAGGCTGCGATCCGCGACAACGGGCCCCAGCACCATGAGGGGCGCCGTAACGGCCAGGAGGTAGAGCGACGCGACGGCCACCGTCACCCAGAGCCACGTGCGGGACGCGAACTCGCGCCAGCCCTCACGCAGGTCGGCGAGGAACGAGAGACGTACGGCCTGCTCAACCGACCCCGGAACGCGCAGAAGGAAGAGGGAGGCAGTGCTGGCCGCGAAGGTCGCCGCGTCGACCGCTATCGCGGTGCCGGCGCCCAACGTAGCGACGAGGACGCCTGCCACGGCCGGGCCGACGATGTAGGCGCTGTTGACGGTGACGGCCATGATCGCGTTGGCCTGCTGCAGGAGACCGGCGCTGACGATGCTCGGCATCAGACCGGTCGAGGCCGGCCGCCAGAACGCTTCCGCGCCCCCATAGAGCGCCTGGAGCGCCAGCAGGTGCCAGAGCTCCGCGTTGCCCGTGATCAAGAGGGCGGCGAGCACGGCCTGCACCACCCCGCGCCCGATGTCGGAGGCGAGCATGACGAGGTGCCGCGGCAGCCGGTCGGCCCACACGCCGCCGACGAGCAGCAACAGCACGACGGGCACCATGCGCGCGGCGAGCACGAGCCCAAGGTCGGACGCAGAACCGGTCAGGTCGAGCACAGCGAACGAGATCGCCACCGGCAGCAGTCCATCGCCCAGGTAGGAGGTCGCCTGTCCGAAGAAGTACCGCCGGAACTGCCGTTCAGACAGCGCACCGTGGAAGCGAGCGCGTTTCACCCGCGCAGGCTCCTGTCATAAGCTCGCACCGTCAAGCGATCACGGAGGACAAGATGCGGCAGATCGACTGCGATTGCGGCCATACCGTTCGCGGCCAGGACGACGACGAGCTGAAGCAGAACGCCCGCCAGCACATCCGTGACGTGCATCCCGAGATGGGTGAGCTGTCGGAAGACCAGCTGCAGGAGCTGGTCAGCGCCAAGGCATACGACGCCTGAGCGTTAGTCGGATCGGATCTACGCGCTGAGAGCGACGACGCGTTCTTCGCGCGCCTCGCGATAGTCCTCGCCGAGGGCGGCAGCGAGCCTGCTCTCGAGCTCGCCGGTCTGGGCGAGCTCCTCGACGATGTCGGCTCCTCCGACCAGCTCCCCCTTGACGAAGACCTGCGGGATGGTCGGCCAGCCAGACAGCGCAGACAGCTCCTGGCGGAAGCTCGGGTCAGGCAGGATGTCGACAGCCGTGACCGGCGCGCCCGCGGCGCGCAGCGCACCCAGTGCGCGGTCGGAGTTCCCGCACATGACGAAGGCGGGCGTGCCCTTCATGAACAGCGCGACCGGCTCGTTTTCGATCACCTGGCGAATTTGATCGCGAAGCTCCATTACTCTCCCTTCGTCTTGATACGCAGCTCGTGAATGGTGCCGTCGGCGAGCGGCGTGGCCAGTGCGTCGTAGACCAGCCGGTGCTGCTCGACGAGCGAGAGGCCTTGTAGCCGGGGGCTCGCCACCGTCACCTGAAAATGATCGCCGCCGCCCGTCCGGTCCTCGACAGAGAGCTCCGATGCATCCGGAAAAGCCTGGTTCAGCAAGCCCTGCAGCATTTCGGCGCTCACGACGCCACTCTAGCCTGAGCGATGATGCGCACCGTGCTGCCCGCCCCCTGGCGAATCCTCTTCGTCTCCCAGGCGCTTCCGGCCGTGCAGGGCTTCGACGCCTTCGCCAGAGCTCTCGGCCATCTTCCGGTGGGGCTCATCACGTCGTCAGGCCCGGCAGGGCGGGGGGAGCAGCGCTCGGCGGGCGGCAACGAGTTCTTCAATCGGCTCGTCAACGAGGCGCCGCCCGACCTCGACATCGTCATCCCGCATGACCGCTCGCGGCTCATGCCGGTCATTGCGCAGTTCGAGCCCGACCTCATTCTGTGCGCCGGCTTTCCCTGGCGGTTGCCGCCCGAGGTGCTCTCGCTCCCGCCACTCGGCGCAGTCAACGCGCATCCCTCCCTGCTGCCGAAGTACCGCGGCCCGATGCCATTCGCGTGGGCGTTCCGCAACGGCGACCGCGAGATGGGTATGACCTATCACCGCATGGATGCCGACTTCGACACCGGCGCGATCCTGGCGCAAGGGTCCGTACCCATAGAAGAAGACGACGCACTCGAGGATCTCATCCCGAAGCTCGCCGCGCTGTCCGCCGAGCTCCTGCCGCGCGTCTTCGATCGCGTGGCGGCGGGCGATCCGGGCGACCCACAGGACGAGACGGCGGCGAGCTACGCCGGCCGCTTCGAGGAGGAGTACGCGACGATCGACTGGAGCCGCCCGGCCGCGGTGATACACGACCAGGTGCGAGCGTGGCGCGCAACGTTCGGCGACCCGCGCGGCGCGTTCGCCGAGCTGGACGGCACGACCGTCCGCGTACTGCGCAGCCGGCCCGACGAAGCCGCGGAGGGAGCGCCCGGCTCCGTGGTCCGGCGCCACGATGATGCGGTGCTGGTGCGATGCGGCGAAGGCGGGCTCTGGATCCTGGAGAGCGAGCCCACCTAGGCCAGTCGCTCCACCACGCGGAATCGTTCCGCCACCATCGGCGTGTCGTCGCCGACCCCGTACGCCGGATCGCCGATCGAGGCGCGAAACTCGTCGCTCGACCAGAAGCGCTCGTGCCCGGCGCGCCAGTCCGCGACCGAGTCGAACCCTTCGCCCTCGTCTCGAGCGAACTGGTCCTCGACATCGCCGACACGGATCACGCGCACCTCGGTGACCTCGATGACCGCAACCGGCTGTTCGTCGGAGTCGACGACGACGCTGCGGTCGCCGACGCGCGGCAATGGCTCTCCCTCCAGCTCGTACTCGAGGGCGAGTGAAGAGGTCGACGTCTTCTCACCGCTCAAGATGGCGGCTACGAGGCGGTCGCGGAGCTCGCCCGGGAAGGCGAACTCCGCGACCGGCAAGCCGCGAATCGTCCGCGGCCGTTCACTCACCGAGCGCTGGTTGTCTGCAGCGCGGCGGGGTTGAAGTATGCGTGAGCGTCGTGCCAGTTCATCTGCGGCTCCCCCTGGATGCCAGCCTGCTCGACTGCCGGCACGAGCCGGTTCTGGAAGAAGCGCTCGAACTGCTCTTGCGTCTCCCAGACGTCCACGACCGTCATTCCGCCGTCACGAAACCAGGCGACGTGGAAGATGGCACCGTCGGGAATGTCGCTCTCCCACTGCACGCTCGCCCGCACCGCGTCGTACTGCTCGGGCCGCACGCCGTCCCAGCGCAGCTTCATGACTTGCGCCATAGGTCCCTCCTGTAGTTGGGGTCGTGTCATCTTCGTCCGGCGGATATCCCCGGATCAAGACGTGGTGGAATGGAAATCTCGCACGATGCGGCTGACCAACGACACTTCCGAGCTCGCCCCGCGCACCGAGCATGACGGGCCGGCGCTGCGATTCGACTTTCCCGGCCTGGGTATCGGCGTGGCCGAGTACGACGAAGGGCCGACGGGCTGTACGGTCTTCCAGTTCCAGCCGAACGGCGCCGCGGCCGCTACGGACGTACGTGGGGGCTCGCCGGGCCAGATCGGCGGCTACGAGTGGGTGCACGCGATCTGCCTGGCCGGGGGATCGCTCTATGGGCTCGAGGCGGCCACCGGCGTCGCGGCCGAGCTCTTCGCGCAACGCGGCTACGCGACCAGCTGGACGGAGATTCCACTCGTCTCCGGCGCGATCATCTTCGACTACGGGCCTCGCGACAACGCCGTCTACCCGGACAAGGCGCTCGGCCGCGCCGCGGTGCGGGCGGCGCACGAGGGGGTCTTCCCGCTCGGGCCGCGCGGAGCGGGGAGATCGGCGACGGTCGGCAAGACCTTCGAGTACTCGCAGGGCGAGCCTTCCGGGCAGGGCGCGGCATTCCGTGCGCTCGGCGAGACGCGAGTGGCCGTCTTCACGGTCGTCAACGCCGTCGGGGCGATCGTCGACCGGGAAGGCAACGTCGTGCGCGGCCACCTGGATCGCGCCACCGGATCGCGGATGGCCCTCGTGGCCGGCGTCGAGCAGCGTCTCGCGGGCGCACAGCCGGCTAGCCCGCTGCCGGGCAACACCACGCTCACGGTCGTGGTGACGAATCAGCAGCTCGATACACGCTCGCTCCGCCAGCTCGGCCGGCAGGTGCACGCATCGATGAGCCGCGCCATCCACCCGTTCCACGCGCTCGTGGACGGGGACGTGCTCTACGCGGTGACCACCGGCGAGGTCGAGAACCCCGCCCTCGACCCGATCAGCCTCGCGGTCATCGCGTCCGAGCTCGCCTGGGACGCGGTGCTTGCCGCCGTCCAGAGCACTTAGCTACAGACTGGCGCTTACTCGGGGAGGCGCTCGACGTAGCGGCGGCTCGTCGTGCGCTGGTAACCGAGGCCTCTCAGGCCGCGGTGGGGCGGGCGATCGCGGGCCGCAGCGTCAGGCCGACCACCGTCACGGCGAGGCCTGCCACACCTGCCACGGAGAACGCCAGGTCGGTGCCGCCCACATCCGCCAGCCACCCGGCCAGCAGGCCGCCCAGCGGAGCGAAGCCGGCGAAGGAGAGCAGCCAGAGGCTGACTACCCGCCCGCGCAGGTGGTCGGGCGCGGTGAGCTGCAGAATCGACTGGCTGTTGGATGTCCACAGCGTGAAGCACACGCCCGTCACGAACAGCAAGGCTGCGCAGACCCACACCGTGTGCTGCGGCGCGAGCGCGAGCAGCGTGATGCTGAAGCCGCCCGTACCGGCGATCAGGGCCTTGTAGCTCGCCCGCCCGAGGCCGGCCGTCAGCAGCGCTCCCAGCAGCGCGCCGGCACCGAAACACGCCGAAAGCAGGCCAAATGCCCCGGCGCCGACCCCCAGGGTCTCGGAGGCCAGGACCGGGACGAGAACGTGGAAGTTGAAGCCCACGGTGCTGACTACGAGAGTCATGAGCAGGACAGCCCGGACACGCGGGACGTCCGCCGCGTAGCGCAGGCCCTCGCCGACGCCCCGGAGCAACGTGGGCCGCTCCCGGCGTTCGAGCGGCACAAGCTCGTCGTCGCGCATCGCGGCAAGCGCGGCCAGCACGGCGAGGAAGCTGAGCGCGTTCAGCGCAAAACAGACCCCCACGCCGGCCGCGGCGATCACGACGCCCGCGAAGGCCGGCCCGATGACGCGCGACGCGTTGAACAAGCTCGCGTTGAGAGCAATCGCGTTGGGGAGCTCCTCGCGCCCGACCATCTGGAAGGTGAGCGCGTGACGGCAGGGAGCGTCGAAGACGAGCGCCGTGCCGCCGAGAGCCGCGAGCCCGTACGCATGCCAGACCTCGGCGGCGCCCGACAGGGCCAGCGCCGCAAGCGCCGCCGAGACGAGCATCGAGAAGAGCTGCGTCGACATGACCAGTCGCCGGTTGTCGAAACGATCCGCGAGCACGCCGGCGAAGAGCCCGAACACCGAGAAGGGCACAAAGCGGCAGAAGGCGAGCAACCCCACGGCGACCGGATCGTGTGTCAGCTCGATGACGAACCAGGCGAGCGCGGTGTTCTGCATCCATGTGCCGGTCAGCGAGACCACCTGACCCGAGAAGAACAACCGGTAGTTGCGGTGCATGCGCAGGCTGGCGAACGTGCGCGCACCGGCCGCCAGCACGGCGGCGGTCACGCCGGCTCCTCGAGCAGGCTGAGCAGAGGCTCGACGGCGCGCTCCACCGCCTCGAGCTCGGCCGGCTCCAGGCGACCCAGGCGGCGAGCGAGCCAGGCAGTGCGGCGTCGCCGCACGGCGCGGAGCACCCGCTGGCCGTGATCCGTCAGCTCCAGACCGACACGGCGCCGGTCGAGCGTCGACGGGACGCGCCGTACGAAGCCGGCGGCCTCGAGCCGGTCGACGTGTCCCGACATGCCCGGAGCGGACATCCCCTCACGGGCGGCGAGCTCGCGAACGCCGACACCCGGCGACCTCTGGATGAGCCAGAGCAGCGTCGCCTGGCCGCCGGTGACGCCGAGGGCCGACAGCTCGCGACGCAGCTCACGATTCAGCCGGAGCAGGACCGGCCGGAGCCGGTTGGCAAGCGCGACCGTGTCCATCGCGACCACCTGCATCGTTCATCAGGTTAACAAATATGGTTAGTCTCGTTACTGAGTCGCGCCAATGGCACCGGTTTGCGCTTGACGGCGCCGGGCAGATTGTCGACGTGTCCAGTCCGTTCGACGAGGTCCGCGCGCGCGTGCGCATGCTCGGCGAGCGTTTGCGCGCCACCGCTCCCGGGTCCGAGCCCGCGGTCGACTGGCTGAGCGACCAGCTCCAGGGCGTCCGTCGCCCAGACGCACGAACGCTCGAGGACCTGCAGGCCGAGCTCGACAACCTGGTCGGACTCGAGACCGTCAAGGAGCAGGTTCATGCGCTCGTTGCGTTCCTCGAGGTGCAGGGCCTACGGAAGCGGGCAGGCCTCGCCGAGGTCGCAACGAGCCAGCACCTCGTCTTCCTGGGCAATCCTGGTACCGGGAAAACGACCGTCGCGCGTCTGCTCGCGCAGATGTACCGCGCGATGGGCCTGTTGCGGCGGGGTCATCTCGTGGAGGTCGACCGGGCGGGACTCGTCGGCCAGTTCGTCGGTCTGACCGCCATCAAGACGGAGCGCGTCATCCGGCGGGCATTGGACGGCGTGCTGTTCATCGACGAGGCGTACGCGCTCGCGCCGGACGAAGTGCGACAGGACTTCGGCCCGGAGGCTGTCGAGACCCTGCTCAAGCGCATGGAGGACTTCCGCCACCGCCTGATCGTCATCGTGGCCGGCTATCCACGCCTCATGGAGCGGTTCCTCGACTCCAACCCCGGCCTGCGCTCCCGTTTCGCCCGTGAAATCACCTTTCCCGACTACTCGACGGACGAGCTGCTCGCCATTACGTCGCTCTTCGCGGCTGAGCATGAGTACCTCCTAGACGAGGCGGCCCGGGCGGCGCTACGCGCCGTCTTCGACGGCGTACGCCGGGGAGAGGGGTTCGGCAACGCCCGCTTCGCCCGGACGCTCTTCGAGCAGGCGCTCAATACACAGGCGCTCCGGCTGCGCCGGGCAGCCGCGCCTGCGGACCTGGGGCGGAGCGAGCTTGCCGCGCTTACGGCGGGGGACGTCAGCACAGCGGCCCGACTGCTTGGCGAGAGCGCCGAGGCGGCCCGGGGTTCGCGCTGGCGCCGACGGCGCGTTTCGTAGCGTCCTTGCCACGCGGAGCGCCAGGACATCGCTCTGCAGCTAGAGGACTGTATGACGCGAGGCTTGTAGGCGTGCGTCGCCGGGTCGCATAATGCGGCCGCCAGCCAAGGAAAGGAGACTCACGTGAGCACCTCAACTGCGGCACGGAGGTGGTGGAGGCGGCCAAGGGTCTGGTTGACGTCGCTGGGCGCGCTGCTCTGCGCGGCCGCGCTCTCGGGCCCGGCCGCGGCCCAGCCGACGGTGGTGATGACCGGGCTGGACAATCCGCGCGGCCTGACCTGGCACGCGGGCGCGCTCTACGTCGCCGAGGCGGGCGTTGGAGGAATCGGACCGTGCATCGAGTTCGAGGGCGCGTCGCAGTGCTACGGCCCGAGCGGAGCGATCTCGCGGTTGCGGGACGGGGTGCAGGAGCGGGTGCTGACCCACCTCCCCTCCCTGGCCGGCGCGGACGGCTTTGCTGCGACCGGCCCACATGACGTTGCCTTCCGTGGGGCCTACGGCTTCACGACGATCGGAAACCCGGCCGTTATCGACGCCCGTACGGCACTGAGCCCACGCGGCTCGTTCTGGTTCGGACGTCTGGTCCGCTTCATCTCCGGCCACGGCGGCCAGGTGTTCAGCGACCTTGTTGCGTTCGAGCGGGCGTTCAACCCCGACGGCGCCGCCCTCGAGAGCAACCCGTACGGGTTGCTGGCCCCGGGAGCGCGCGCCGTGACGGACGCGGCGGGCAACTCGCTGCTCGCGGTCGACCCCTTCGGGCGCCTGTCGCTGCTCGCCGTGTTCCCCTCGCGTGTCACAGGCGACAAGGAATCCGTGCCGACGGCTGTGGAGCGCGGCCCCGACGGAGCTCTGTACGTGGGCGAGCTGACCGGCGGCCCGTTCCCCGTTGGCGGAGCGAACGTCTACCGCGTGGTGGCGGGCGAGGAGCCCCAGATCTTCCGGACCGGCTTCACCGCGATCATGGACATCGACTTCGGACCGGACGGCAGCCTCTACG
>DAITAO010000114.1:0-7695 GCA_036824245.1 Gaiellaceae bacterium
GCAGGTTCGATTCCTGCACGGCCCACTCCTTCGGACGTTGCGCAAACCTTGGGCGTGACGGCCTTTAAGCGAAACACGACGAGTAGGCAGACTCCGGCCGGCCGTCGACGGAGAGCACGAGGAGCGACCCCCTCGGGTGCGCTATCCGCAGTCCCGCACGCCGAGGCGGATGACCGCGCGGCGGGGCGAGGGCTCATCGTCCACCCAGACAAGGAGAGGCACGCACCGGGGCGAGCGGGCCAGCACGCCACCCGACCAGAACGTGACGAGCCGCCCGTCGGCGCTGCTCAACGAGCGCTCGTCCCGCCGACACGCGATGAAGGTGACGACCCGATGGGCGTCTCGAAGGCGCACCTTCCCCTGCGGAAGCGGGCCGTAGGCGAGCCCGGCGCCCAGTCGGGTGCGCCGGGATAGCTCAACGGTCACTCGGTGGCCAGCTTTGACGAGCAGTGGGAACTTCTGCCCCCCGAAAGACCCTCCGACGAACACCGGCGTGCCGCCGGCGCCAATGAGGGCCAGCGGCCCGACGACCAGGTTACGGCGGTTGGTGAAAGCGCCGGGAAAGCTCGCCCCCGATTGCGTCGAACAGTCCTCGACGGCGCCACGCGGGCGCTCCCTGGCTGCAGGGCGCGACGTTGCAAGCGTCTCCTTAGGTGTAGCGGTCTGCTTCGCCGGATCGGCCGTCTCGGCCCGGCCGGAGGTAGCCAGGGCCACCGCGACAGCCATCGCCACCGCGGTGCTCACGATCGCCGTGCGCCGCAGAGCGGTCATTCATCCACCGTACACCGGCGCTTCCGCAGCGGTTCCGCATCCCCTCGCACGGCGGTGTCTGCACGGCCTGCTTTGCGCCCCCAACAGGGGTAAAGCCGCAGCACGTAGCCGCCGATGACCTTTTCAGGGCATGATCACGAGCGGGGAGACGCAGCGTTGGCGGGCGCGGCCGGTTCAGGCTGTACTGATTCGCGCGGTCGCGTTTCTCGTCCCGATCGCCTCTTCGCTCATCTTCGTGCACCTTGCGAGCGGCGTCGTTCCGATGCCGACCGGCTCGCTGTGGTTCTTCCTCCTCTGGTGGCTTGGCATCAGCGCAGCCGCGACGGTTGTCCTGATCGGGATCGATCGGCTGACTCGGCGGCTCCTGCCGCTCGCTGCGCTCTTCAAGCTGTCGCTCGTCTTCCCTGACAGTGCGCCGTCGCGGTTCAAGACGGCGCTGCGGGTGGGCAGCGTCGGAACGCTCGAGGAACGACTCGCCGCAGCACAGGAAGGACGATCCACAGAGACTCCAGTCGAGGCGGCGGAGCGCCTGTTGGGGCTCGTCGCAGCGCTGAACGCGCACGACAGGGTAACGCGCGGACACTCCGAGCGAGTGCGCGCCTACAGCCGGATGATCGGCGAGGAGCTGCGGCTCACCAAGGAGCAGATCGACCTGCTCAACTGGGCCGCGCTGCTTCACGACGTCGGCAAGCTGCAGGTATCGGAAGAGATCCTGAACAAGGAGGGCAAACCCACCGAGGACGAGTGGCGCCAGATCAAGCTGCATACCGTGTACGGGGCGGCGATCGTCGCTCCGCTTCGCGAATGGCTGGGCGAGTGGGCGGGCGCCGTCACACAGCATCACGAGCGCTGGGACGGCCAGGGGTATCCGGCCGGCCTGGCGGGCGAGGAGATCGGCCTTCCCGGACGGATTGTCTCGGTCGCCGACGTCTTCGACGTGATCACTTCAACGCGCTCGTACAAGACGTCCTCGGTTCCCGAAGACGCCCGCGCCGAGCTCGCTCGCTGTGCCGGCACGCAGTTCGACCCGCGGGTCGTGCGCGCCTTCCTCAACGTTTCGCTGGGGCGGCTGCGTTTCGCGATGGGACCCCTGTCGTGGCTGAGTCACGCTCCGATTCTGGCGCGCCTACCGCTCACGCCGGCGGTCAGCACGGTGTCGAGCTCGGTCGCTGCCGTTGTCGCCGCGGCAACCACAGGCCTGGTGGGTGCGCCGCCGGTGCGCGTCGCACCGGCCGTCGCGGCCCCCGCTCCCGTCAACGTGCAGCCGGCCAGGCCTGCCGTGCCGAGGCCGCCGACCGCGGCGAGCGTCCAGCGGTTTGTCGAGGAGGACGGCCGGCTCGTCGTGCAGCTCCAGGACCTTGCAGCCTCGGCGACTCCCGGCTCACTACGCATCGTCGACGGGCCCTCGGCGGGTCGCGCGGTGGTCACGCCGGGCGGTGCGATCACGTTCACGCCTCCGCCGGGCTTCCACGGCAGAGCGCCCATCCGATACAGCGTGTGCTGGGAGGGCCGCGGCTGCGATCAGGGCGTCATCAACATCGTCGTCCGCGCGGTCAACGACCCGCCTCGCGCGAAGGACGACCTCGAGTACGGGGCCGAGGACGCCCAGGTCGTGGCCGACGTCCTGGCCAACGATGTCGACCCCGACGGCGATGCGCTCACGATCTCGTTGAGCAAGCGGCCCGCGGTCGGGCGTGCCGTCGTGCAGAGGCGCAAGCTCGTCTGGACGCCGCCGCAGGATTTCTTTGGTCGCGCGACGATCGACTACGAGGTTGATGACGGGCACGGCGGCAGCGACCGGGCGCGCCTACGCATCGTCGTGGAGCCGCGCGACGACTCTCCGGATCTGCGGCCCGATAGTGCGTCGACCGGTGAGGACAACCCTGTCGTGATTCCCGTGCTCGCAAACGACGTGGACCGCGACGGCGACGCGCTGGAGCTCATCTCCGTGGAGAGCCCTGCCGCGGGCACCGCGCGGGTACGCGGCGACCGGATCGAATACACGCCCGACCGCGATGCCAACGGACGCGTCGCCTTCGCGTACGTCGCAGGCGACGGGCAGGGCGAGACCGTTCGCGGCTCGGTGGAGGTTCGCGTCCGCCCGGTGAACGACGCTCCCAGCTTCAAGGCGGGCGACGCGGTGACTCTCCCCTCGACCGCAGGCCCCCAGGTCTTCCGCAGCTGGGCGACGGCGATCTCCGCCGGCCCGGCAGACGAAAGCGGGCAGCGTGTCACGTTCGCGGTCGCAACCGAGAACGAAACCGTCTTTGCGCCAGGAGGCCGGCCTTCCGTCGACGCCGACGGCACGCTGCGTCTCGCGCCGGCGGACGGAGCGCGCGGCTCGTCGGCGATCACTGTCTGGGCCGTGGACGACGGCGGCAAGGCAGACGGCGGAGTCGACGCGAGCGCCGTGCGGCGCTTCACGGTCACCGTGCGCGGTGTCAACACGCCGCCGACCTTCTCGATGGGACCCGACCAGACCGTTCGCGAGAACTCCGGGTCACACGCCGTCCCCGGCTGGGCGAAGGACGTCAAGCCGGGACTGCCGGACGAGGCTGCCCAGCGGGTCACCTTCCGAGTTTCGAGCGACAACCCCGGCCTCTTTGGGCCAGGCGGCGAGCCGGCCGTCTCGCCGGACGGCACGCTGACGTACACGCTGGCGGCCGATGGCAACGGCGCAGCGCTCGTGACTGTCAGCGCGGTAGACGACGGCGGACTGGCCGACGGCGGCCGCAATGCGAGCCCCGCTCAGCGCTTCACGATCACCGCCACGCCGGTGAACTCCCCGCCGAGCTTCGTCGCAGGACCGGATCAGACTGTCAATGAGGATGCGGGGCCGCAGACGGCCGACGGCTGGGCCGGCGCGATTGCGCCGGGCCCGCCCGACGAATCGGCTCAGCAGGTGACCTTCGCCGTCTCGAACAGCAATCCGGCGCTGTTTGCCGCGGGCGGGCAGCCCGCGGTGTCGGCGAGCGGCCGGCTGACCTTCACAGCCGCGGCGAATGCGTTCGGCACGGCCGTCGTCACCGTGCGCGCAGTCGACGACGGAGGAACGGCCGACGGCGGCATCGACGGCAGCGCTCCCAGCACGTTCACGATCTCGGTGCTGCCCCAGAACGATGCGCCTGTCGCCGGCCAGGACAATGTCTCCGTCGACGAAGACGCCGCCGGCGTCACCTTCGACGTGTTCGCCAACGACAGCGATGCCGATCCAGGGGACACGCTCTCCATGGTCTCCTTCGACGCGTCAGCCGCCTCCGACGGGACGCTCACTCACAACGGCGGCGGCAGCTTCACGTACGTGCCCGGACCGTCTTTCGCCGGTACTCAGACGCTTGCCTACACCGTCGGCGACGGCAACGGCGGCACCGACACCGACACCGCGATCATCACGGTCAATCCTGTCCCAGACGCGCCGCTGGCCGGAGACGACGCCTACACGACCATGCAGGACGCTCCGTTGGTCACCCCCGCCCCGGGTGTGCTCGCCAACGACGCGGACGAGGACGGCGACTCGCTAACTGCGCAGACGGCACTCGTCGTGCCACCTGCGAGCGGGTCCGCCAATCTCGCCGCCGACGGCTCGTTCACCTACACCCCGAACGCCGGCTTCGCGGGCACCGACGTGTTCACCTACCGCGTCACCGACACCACAGGGCGCACCGGCGACGCCACGGTCACGATCACGGTGGCCAGCGTTCCGGTAGTGCCCTCGATCCTCTACCTGCGCTCGACCGGTCCGTCGAGCGAGGTCTGGGACATGACTACGACTCCGCCGCCTGCGTCCGCTCTGGTCCCGGACTACGACGGGGATGGGGACCCCGGACTGACCATCGATGCGGGCGACGGCGCCCCGAACGAATCGGATGACGACAAGCTTCAGGACTGGGTGTACGTCGCCCCCTCACCGCTCGTCCTGAACGGCCCGGTCACGCTGCGGATCTGGGGCACGATCGAAGGATTCTCCCTCTTTGAAGACGCCCACCCACACGTGTGGCTCTTTGACTGCGCAGCGGGCGGGTCGCCTTGTGTGCCTGTGAAGCAGGCGAGCGTCCACATCGACAACTGGAACGGCCTCTTCGCCACGTGGGTCTACCACGACGTGACGGTCGGCTCTGTCAGTCGCACATTTGCCGCGGGCCGGGAGCTGCGCATTCGTCTGATGAACGGCCATAACGACATGTGGGTCGCAATGACCGCCGCTTACCCGAGCGCGCTCACGATCACGCCCGGCTAGACCGGGCCCGGGGCGTCGTCGCCGGCCGGCCGGCGCGTGCCCTCCCGGGGGGCCAGGACATCCTGACGGTAGGCGACCAGTCGCGCGCACTTGGTTTTCGGCTGTCGGGTCCAGGCGTGCGGAAGCGACCGGGGGGAGCGCTTCCGCGGCACGGTGACCTGGCGTACGAGGCTGCGGGCGGGGAGCTACCGCTACCGCGCCGGCGCCGCGCGCCACCTGCTGCGCGTCGGCTAGGACTTCGTCCAGACTACGAGGCGTGCGCGTGCTCGCGTTGGCACACGGCGTCTGGTTCGGGTCATCGCTCTTCGGCGAACTGGTCCGGGAGCGCGGCCATGAGCTCGTCGACTGGGAAAGCTCGCTCGGGACACCGCCGGCCGGCGACTACGACGCGTTGCTCGTCCTCGGCGGGAAGACACATCCCGACGAAGAGAATGAGAACCCGTGGCTTGCCGACGAGCTCGAGCTGCTGAGGCGCCTGCTCGACGAGCAAGTGCCCATGCTCGGCGTTTGCCTCGGTGCACAGCTGATCGTGAAAGCAGGCGGCGGGCGGGTGCTGCCGGCCGAGCAGCCCGAACGTGGGTGGACGCCCGTCGAGCTGTCGCCCCCGGCAGCGGACGACCCGGTTTTTCGGAGACTGCCGCGCCGCTTCGACGCCTTCGAGTCGCACGTCTACACCTGGGAGCTGCCGCCCGACGGAGTGGAGCTGGCCCGCAGCGAGCGCTGCACGCAGGCGTACCGGCTCCGCGACGGGAGCTGGGGAGTTCAGTTCCATCCCGAGGTCAGCGAGGAGCAGCTCGACCGCTGGCTTGCGTGGCGGCGTGAAGAGGTCGACGACCCGGACGCTTTTCCGGCGCAGACACGGGAGCGCATCGCAGGCTGGAAGGCGCTGGGGCGCACGCTGTGCGGCGCCTTCCTCGAGCACGCCGAAGCGATCAGGGAGCGGCAGAGCTCGGGCGGGCGACAGGCCGTGCAGCCGAGCGGCTGAGAGCGACCAGCGTCGCCGCACAGACGGCTGCGGCCACCACGTAGGCGGCGGCGTCGCCGGCGGTATGGGCCAGCGCGCCTCCGCCGGCCGGGCCGACGATGTTCCCAATCGCCCACGCGGCGTTCATGGCGCCGAAGGCGATCGCCTGTGCGACCCCGGCCTGCTCGGCGCCGTCGGAGACGATCGCCATGCCGGGGGTGAAGAGCCCGCCGAACGTGAGCGCCGCGGCGAGCACGAGAGCTGCGACGAGCGCTGCCGAATCAGCCCATGCTAAGGCGAAGGCGACGGCCATCGAGCCGAGCAGCGCCAGCCGCACGGGGAGCAGCCGCCCGCGCCGGTCGGCGAAGCGGCCGAGCAGCGGGTTCAGTCCCGCCTCCAGCGCTGCCGCGGCTAGCCAGAGCCCGCCCAGCGCCACGGCGCTCCAGCCGAGCTCGGAGAGCTCGAGCGGTGCCAGCACGGCCAGCATCCCGAAGAGGAGCGACGGAAGCGTCACGAGCCACATCCCGGCGAGCAATTGGCGCCCGCGCAGCGCCCTGAACAGGGTGCCGAGATTGGCGCGCTCTGGCTCGGTGCCCGGAATGCGCAGCGCTGCGCCGGCGAGCGCACAGGCGAGTACTGCCACACCGGCAAACGCGGGCGCCTCTCCGATCAGCTCCGCAACGGCGCCCAGGACCGGGCCGAGCATGGCTCCGACGATCGCGGCGGCGAGCGCGGTGCCCAGCATCTCCGCCCGCCGCTCGCGGGGCGCGGCCGCCACCAGCCACGAGAGCGCTCCCGCCCACGAGAAGGCGCTGCCGAAGCCCTGTACGAGCCGCGCCACGCCCAGCGTCCAGGGGTCTCCGGCCAGGCCGAAGACGATGCTCGCGCCCGCCACGGTCAGCAGCCCGGCGACGGCCGCGATGCGGGGTCCGAGGCGCGCGGCTGCGATGCCGCCGGGTAGACCGCCGATCAATGCTCCCGCGGCGTAGGCGCCGACGAGGAGGCCCGCCCCCGACTTGGTGAGCTCGTACTCGTCGACGTAGCGCGGCAGGAGCGGCGTCAGCGCTGCGTACAGGATCGTGTCGACGAACACGACGGCGGCGGCAACGACCAGCAGGCGTCGCATGCCGCCACGCTATCGAGCCGGCTGCGGCCTGGAATGGATGACAAGCGGCTTTCGCCGGTCCGCTGTGGGAGTCCTCGACCCTCGTTAGAGGGTGTTCCGAGCCCGCCTGTCAGGCCGATGCAGCAGACGGTCGTATGCGCCCCACGATCGTTCTCTTCCTGCTCGCCGCGCTGACGCTCGCTTCGGCCGGCGCAGCCTCCGCGGGCGACCCGAACGTGGCGGCGCTCCAGGTCGGGCTACGAGCACGCGGGGTCTACAGCGGGAACGTGGACGGCAAGTCCGGGCCGGCCACCGTGCAGGCTGTCCGCTCCTTCCAGCGGAGCGCCGGACTGCCGCTGGAGGGCGTCCTCGGAGCCCGGACACGGGTGGCGCTCGGCTCGTACGGCCGGCACCTCCTCGGCAGCAGGGCCGTTGCCGCGGGCGCGGTCGGATGGGACGCGGCGGCCGTGCAGTTCATGCTGGCGTGCCATGGCTTCCCCTCGGGCCCGATGGACGGCGCATTCGGCTCCCGAAGTGGTACTGCATTGCGAAAGTTCCAGCGCTGGGCGGGGCTGCCGCGGGACGGCGTGGCGGGCCCGGCCGTCCTGACCGCGCTGC
>DAITAO010000115.1:0-7655 GCA_036824245.1 Gaiellaceae bacterium
CAGATCACGGCGAAGCGTCGCGCGGCTGCCCCAGCGCGCGCGTCCCAACCCGCGCCCACGGCCGCGAGCGCCCGCTGCAGCGACGCCTTGACGCCGCCGTAGAGCCGCTCCACGCCCTTGGTCTCGAAGTACGCAGTGCCGAGCCCGCTCGGCTCGACCGCAAAGCCGGCGTCCTCGAGCCGCCGCACGATCGTCTCCCACTCGTCCTCGGCGCGCGCCGGATCCTGCTCGACGAGCACGAGCGACGGACAGGTGGCGAGCGCCTCACCCATGCGCATGCCGGGCTTGACGCCGGCCGCCTCGGCGGCTGCCGTCACCGCGCCGATCAGCGGCTCCCGGCCGGGCAGCGGGGCGAGCGCAGCAGGCCGCCGTGTCAGTCCAGGGCGGTCGCGCAGCGCGGCGCGCAGCTCGAACCCGGGGATTGCGATGCAGGCGACCATACGAACGTGTGTTCTACACGAACACATGTTCCCTTGTCAAGTAGTCCCGCTTCGCCGGTCTAAGCTCACGGGATGCCGCACCGCGATCGTGATCTGCTCGAGGTGGATACCCCGCACGGCCGGGCGAACGTCCACCTGCACCCCGCCGCTGAGCCACGAGCGGCGCTGGTCCTCGGTCATGGAGCCGGCGGAGGGGTGTCTTCGCGAGATCTGGTGGCGGTGACCGACGTCGCGCGCTCCGCAGGAATCACCGTCGCGCTCGTCGAGCAGCCCTACCGCGTCGCCGGGCGACGCTCTCCTGCTCCGGCGCGCCAGCTCGACGCTGCGTGGACGGCGGTCGTCGACCACCTGCTCGCGGGAGAGCTGCTGGGGTTGCCGCTCATCGTCGGAGGTCGGTCACTGGGCGCGCGAGTAGCCTGCCGCACCGCGCAGGAGACCGGCGCCGTCGCGGTGCTCTGTCTCGCTTTCCCGCTGCAGCCGCCGCGCCGGTCCAGCGGCGGCCCGGCACAGAGCCGCCTAACCGAGCTCGACGAAGTGACGGTGCCGATGCTCGTTGTACAAGGTGCGCGGGACCCGTTCGGTATTCCGCCGGCGAGCCCTCGGCGCACTGTGGTGCAAGTGCCGGGCGACCACAGCCTCAGGACGGACCTCCAGGCGGTGTCCGCCGCGGTACAGGACTGGATCCCGCGCGTGGTACCTCAGCATGCAGGCGCCAGGCTGAACGGCTGACACTAATCTGAGCCCATGTTCGTTAAACGGCTGCTCGACCGCTCGGCATCCCACTTGCCGCGCCCGGTACGCACGGCTCTCGACTGGGCCGTCACGATCGCGATCGCAGTAACGGTCGTCTACACGGTGCAGGCCGGGGTCGCCAAGCCGTACCGCATCCCCTCGTCCTCCATGGAGCCCACGCTGCACTGCGCGAAGCCCGTGGACGGGTGTCGGGGGCGCTTCTCGGACCGCGTCCTGGTCAACCGGCTGGCCTACCGCTTCCGCGACCCGCGCCGCGGCGAAGAGGTCGTGTTCGACACACCGGCCCGCGCGGCCGCGGCCTGCCAGGCCGGAGGGACGTTCGTCAAGCGAATCGTCGGACTGCCGGGTGAGCGGGTGACCATGGACGACGGGAAGGTGTTCGTGAACGGACGGCCGCTCGACGAGACGTACGTCCTGAGCCCCGCGCAGCGCGGCTCCGAGTCGGGCACCTGGCCACGCGTCCCTCCCGACGGCTATTTCGTGCTCGGCGACAACCGGGCCCAGTCTTGTGACTCGCGCCGCTGGGGCACCGTGCCGCGCGAGAACCTGATCGGGCCGGTCATGTTCACGTACTGGCCGCCGGGTCGCGTGCCCTGATCCGACCCGCTACGGTCCCCGCGTCATGAGCGAGAGCGACGAGGGCGAGCGGCCGACCGAGTTCCAGATCCAGGTCCCGCCCGAGCTGGAGGCCGGTGTCTACGGCAACTTTCTGAGCGTGTGGCATACGGCTTACGAGTTCACGCTCGACTTCGGTGTCACGCAGCCGCCTCAGATGGAGAATCCGGACGACCCCGACGAGCCCGTGCGTGTCGCGTGCCGCGTCGTCTCGCGGGTGAAGATCCCGGTCACGGTGCTGTTCGACGTGCTGCGTGCTCTCAACGAGAACATGACGCGCTACGAGGCCGTCTTCGGAGAGATCAAACGCCCCGAGGCACCTCCCGACCAGCCGGGCGCCTAGCCCCCGCTAGAGAACGATCTCGGCCGCGCTGCCGACCATGCCTTGCAGCCGCGGCACGGCGTCGAGCGCGTCCACGCGCACGACCCAGGCGATGTCCTCCTCGAGCCCCGGTGGCCCATAAGTGCGCGCGTTGATGCCGTCGATCGCCTCCGGATAGGCCCGCGCGATCAGCTCGGCCGCCTTGGCGCCGTCGCCGCGGTCGGCCTCGAGGAGCTGGACGATGCGACCGGCGCAGTAGGCGTCGTCGAGCGCGAACGCGCCCTGGAAGCCCGCGCAGATGACGGCGACGTCCTCGCCGCGCTCGACAACCTCCCGCGCCACGGCCGACAGGTTCAGCAGGCTGCCGAGTAACACGATCTTCGACCGCCCAGCGGCGGCGAGTATGGCTGCCGTGCCGTTCGTGGTCGAGAAGATGATCGGCTCGTCGCGCGGCTCGACGAACTCGCGGGGTGACGCACCGGCGTCGAAGCCCTCGATCCGCACCGCGTTCCGTTCCCCGGCCAGCACCCCGGCAACTAGCTCTTCGCGCAGTGCCAGCGCCTCGTCGATCCCGGGCGCGCAGAGCACTCGGGGATAGCCTGAAGCGAGCGCCTGCACGATCGTCGAGGTGGCGCGCATCACGTCGACCACGACCGCGACCGGGGCGGCCGCCTGCTCGGCCGGCGTGAAGGCGACGTCCACGCGCACGACGGCGCAACCTATCCCGCCCGGCGCCCGAGCGCTGCGGGCGCCGGACTCCGATCGCGCATCTACGCTACTCGCCGTGCCCGAGATGCTGACTTGCTACCGCCATCCCGACCGCGAGACCGGCGTCTCCTGCTCGGAATGCGGCCGTGGCATCTGCCCCGACTGCATGGTCTTTGCACCTGTCGGGATCCGCTGCCCGGACCACGCCGGGCAGACGAAGGGAGCCGCACGGGTCTCCCGCGAGGTGCGGCGCGCCAGCTTCGAGGGCACGGGTGCAATCGTCACCAAGGTGCTGATCGCGTTGAACGTCGGCGTGTTCATGCTCAACCTCGCGCAGGGTGCGTCGCTGTCGCGCAACGGCGGCGAGATGTTCATCGACGGAGCGCTCATCGGTCGCGCCTTTGACGGCACACAGCTCATCGGCGTGGCGGAGGGTGAGTGGTGGAGGCTGATCACGTCGGCGTTCCTGCACGGCGGACTCTTCCACCTCGGCCTGAACATGCTGATGCTCTTCTGGATCGGCGCGCCCGTCGAGGAGGCGCTCGGACGCGGCCGCTTCATCGTCCTCTACCTCGTGTCGGGCCTCTGCGCCGCCGCGGGCGCGCTCGCGCTCACCGACCCGGGTGATGTCACGGTGGGGGCGTCGGGCGCAATCTTCGGGATTCTCGGCGCCGCGCTCGTCTTCGAGCGGCAGCGCATGTACGTCCTGGGCGGCAGCGCGCTGTCGATCATCCTGGTGAACCTGATTTTCACCTTCACGATCCCGAACATCTCCATCGGAGGCCACGTCGGCGGCCTGATCGGCGGCGCCGCGTGCGGCCTCGCGCTCTCGCGCTTCGGCCGCGCGCACGTGGCGTACGGACAGCCCGGGCTGCTCGGCTTCGCCGGTGTCGCAGCGGTCGGATTGGCCGCGCTCGTGGTCTCGTACTTCACCGTCCAGAGCTACTGAGTCTTCGGCTTCTCCGGGACAGCCTTTGATCTGACGAGCTTCGTGGCTCACAGCCACTAAAGTCGGCTGCGGCCGTATCCTCGGGAGATGGCCGACTATCGGCCCGTGCCGCTCATCCATGAGCGTCTCTCGTCCGAGGATGCCCTCACCCGCTCACGCGAGCTCCTCGGGCTGATGCGCGGGCGGCGCTCGGTGCGCATGTTCTCGCCCGAGCCGGTGCCTTTCGAGCTCGTGCGCAACGCGGTCGAGACTGCCGGCACCGCTCCCTCGGGCGCCCACCAGCAGCCGTGGACGTTCGTCGTCGTCGACGACGCAGACCTCAAACGCCGGATCCGCATTGCGGCCGAAGAGGCGGAACGCGAGTTCTACGACCGGCTCGCGCCCCCCGACTGGCTAGACGCCCTGCAGCCGCTCGGCACCGACTTCGTCAAGCAGCACCTCACGGACGCCCCATACCTGATCGCCGTCTTCGAGCAGGCCTATGGGCTGGGTGCGGACGGCGCCAAGCACAAGCACTACTACGCGAAGGAGTCCGTCGGGATCGCCGTCGGCCTGCTTCTGGCGAGCCTGCACGTGGCCGGCCTCGTCGCGCTCACGCACACCCCCGCCCCGATGGCCTTCCTCCGCCGGATTCTCGGGCGCCCGTCCAACGAGCGACCGTTCGTTCTGATTCCGGTCGGCTACCCGGCCGAGGACGCCGTCGTGCCGAGCCTCGAGCGCAAGTCTGTGGACGAGATTCTCGTCACCCTGTAGCGCCGTCGCAGCCGGAGCGCCAAAGGCGCCACGAAGGGCCTCGTTACGATCGACGCCTTGTCGGTCTTCGCATTGCGCATCCCGTTGCCGCCATTCGTCCGCTTCGTCCTCCGGCGCGCGGCGGCGCTCGTCCTGCTGAGCCTGGGCATCACGCTCGTCGCGTTCGGCTTCAGCCAGCTTGTCCCGAGCGATCCCGTAACCGCCAACCTCGGCGAGCAGGCCGCCGGCGACCCGGCCGCCGTGCAGGCGTTCGAGGAGCGCTACGGCCTGGACGAGCCGATCCCGGTTCAGTACTGGCGCTACCTCACCAACGTGCTGCACGGCGATCTGGGCGAGTCGCTCCAGGACCGCCAGCCCGTCCGGGAGAACCTCGCGACGTACGTGCCCGCGACGGCGGAGCTGGCGATCCTCTCCACGGTCATCGCCGTCCTGGTCGGCGTCGTCTTCGGGGTCGCAGCCGCCGTGCGCCGCAATCGGGCCACCGACCATCTCTTACGTGTCATCTCGCTCGCCGGCATCTCCATGCCGACGTTCTGGATCGCACTCGTCGCGCTCTATGTGTTCTTCTTCCGCCTGGGCTGGTTCCCGGGTGGCGACCGGCTCGATCCGGGCATCCTGGCGCCGCCGCACAAGACGGGCATGTACACGATCGACGCCCTGGCGGCCGGGGAGTGGGACACGGCGTGGAACGCCTTCCATCACCTCATGCTCCCCGCCTTCGTCCTCGCCGCCTACAACGTCGGCCTGCTGACCCGCTACACGCGCTCGGCCGTGCTCGAGGTGATCGGGGAGGACTACGTACGTGCGGCCCGCGCGAAGGGCCTTCCCGAGGCGAGCGTGCTCCGCCGTCACGTCCTCCGTGCCGCCCTGCCGTCGGTCGTCACGGTCATCGGGCTCGTCTTCGCGAACGTGCTGACAGGGACGGTCCTGGTCGAGACGATCTTCGCCTGGCCCGGGATCGGGCAGTACGCATACCGCAGTGCCGTGACGCTCGACCTGCCCTCGATCATGGGCGTCAGCCTGTTCGTCGCGGTCGTCTACATCAGCATCAACTTCGTCGTCGACGTCCTCTACGGGATCATCGACCCGCGGATCCGTGTGACATGAGCACGACGGTCGCGCCAGACGAGCCACTGCTCGCGCGTCCCGCGCCGCGCCGCGTGCGACCGGCCTGGCGGCAGCCGCTCACCATCGCCGGCGCGACGATCGCCGGCGCCTGGTTCCTCGTCGCCCTTCTGGCGCCGGTGATCGCGCCCCACGATCCGCTCGAGCAGTCGTTCGTGCCGTTCTCCTCGCCGTCTGCGGACCACCCGTTCGGCACGGACGAGCTGGGGCGCGACGTGCTCTCGAGGGTCATCCACGGCGCCCGCATCTCGCTGCCGCTCGGCCTGCTGCTCGTCATCCTTGCGTCGACGATCGGCGGCACCCTCGGCGCGCTCGCGGGCTACTTTCGCGGGCTGGTGGACGGCGCGGTCATGCGCGTGGCCGACCTCGTCTTCGCGTTCCCGGCGATCATCCTCGCGATGGTCGTAACGGCCTCGCTCGGGCGCGGCCTGACGAACGCAGTCCTCGCGCTCGTGATCGTCGCCTGGCCGTCCTACGCACGCGTCGTGCGCAGCCTCGTCCTGTCGGTCGGCGACTCGGAGTACGTCTGGGCCACGCGCCTGCTCGGCGCCTCCGCGCGGCGCTCGCTGCTGCGCGAGGTGCTCCCGAACGTGGTCGGCCCGGTGCTCGTGCTGGCCACGCTCGACGTCGGCAACGCGATCCTGCTGCTCTCCGGGCTGTCGTTCCTCGGCCTGGGCGCCCAGCCGCCCACCGCCGAGTGGGGCTCGATGGTGGCCTCCGGCACCCCCTACTTCCAGTTCTGGTGGATGGGCACCTTTCCGGGCCTCGCGATCTTCACAGCCGTGCTCGCGTTCAACTTCATCGGCGACGGCCTGCGCGACATCTTCGACCCGCGCACCGCGCGCGAGTCGCGGGAGCGCATGTGAGAACGCTCCTCGAGGTGAATGGCCTCCGGGTCCGGCTTCCGACCGCTGCCGGTCCGGCGACCGTCGTCGACGGGATCGACTACGAGGTGGAGACGGGTGAGGTCTTCGGCATCGCCGGCGAGAGCGGCAGCGGCAAGACCATGTCCGTACTCGCGGTGATGGGGCTCCTGCCGTCGGGGGCCGTCGTCGATGGGCGAGCCGTCTTCGAGGAGCGCGACCTGCTGCGGCTGCCGCGCCGGGAGCTGCGCCGGATCTGCGGCCGCAAGCTGGCGATGGTCTTCCAGGATCCGCTCACGTCGCTGCACCCCATGCTCTCCGTCGGGACACAGCTCACGGAGCACGTGCGCCGGCACCTGGGGCTCGCGCGGCGAGACGCCGCCGACCGTGCCCTCGAGCTTTTGCGCGAGGTGAGGATCCCCGATCCCGACAGCGCGGTGCACGCTTTCCCACACCAGTTCTCCGGCGGTATGCGTCAGCGCATCGCCATCGCGATTGCGCTCGCCTGCCGGCCGAGGCTGCTCATCGCGGACGAGCCGACCACGGCCCTGGACGTCACCGTGCAGGCCGGCATCATCCGTCTGCTCGACCGGCTCCGGCACGAGTCGGGCCTGGCGATCGTCCTGATCACGCACGACCTCGGCGTGCTGTCGGCCGTCGCCGACCGGGTGGCGGTCTTCTACGCCGGCCGAATAGTCGAGGTGGGCGGCCGCGCCGACGTGATCAGCCACCCGCGACACCCGTACACGCGGGGGCTCCTCGATGCCCTCCCGCACCCGGAAGCGGCGGCCGCGCCGCTCGTCGCCATCCCCGGCGCGCCGCCCTCGCCGCGCCAGATCCCACCCGGCTGCGCGTTCCACCCGCGCTGCCCGTACGCCCAGCCCATCTCGCGCGAGGAGGTCCCGACGCTCGTGGCCGTGGACGGCCGCCTGCTCGCGTGCCACGTCGACCCGTTCCGCCCTGACGCTGCGGGAGCACCGTGAGGTTGCCACGTCAGCTGCCTTTTGCTCGCTCGCCCCTCGCCGGCGTCGGCGGAGGCCGGCTCCGCCGGCCGGGAGCCGCTCTCTCTCGCTCCTGGCGCGGCGCTGGCGGTGCGAGGCCGGAGGGGACAGTGTGGGCAACACGGA
>DAITAO010000048.1:0-23367 GCA_036824245.1 Gaiellaceae bacterium
CTTCGCCGGCCGGGAGGGCTCGCCGGCCAGGGGCGAGAGCGCCGGCGAGGGGCGCGCGTGAGCGACAGGGTCCCGGAGGCCGACTTCTCGCCGGGCGCGCCGCTCGACGCGGTCGACGAGACGATCCTCCACGACACGCCCGGCGACCCGGTGGGCCCGGACGGACGCACGTCGGAGCATGCGGCGGGAGAGCTGCGTATACCGGCCGGCTACACAGTGGTCGAAGGTGCCCCCAACGGTGACGGACGTGCCGTTGCAGTCGTCGTGTCGCGCTTCAACGGCGACGTGACGAGCAGCATGCTCGAACGTGCCCTCGACACGCTCGAGCACGAGGGTGTTGCCCGCGAGGCGGTGACGGTGATGCCGGTACCCGGAGCCTTCGAGCTGCCGCTGGCAGCGATGGCGCTCGCGAAGACCCGACGCTTCGCGTGCGTGGTGGCGCTCGGCTGCGTGATCCGTGGCGAGACACCTCACTTCGAGTACGTGGCCGGCGAGGCAGCGAGCGGCCTGCAGCTGGCGGCGCTCGAGACCGGCGTGCCGGTCGCGTTCGGCGTGCTCACCTGCGAAACCGCGGGGCAGGCACTGGCCCGCATTGACCGTGCTGCCGATGCGGTGCGAAGCGCACTCGAGATGGCCGACGCCTTCTCGCAGCTGCGGGTGGCGGCAGCCTCGCCGGGGCGCTAGAAGTCACGAGGCATTCCGCTACACTCGCGGGCCATGTCGCGCGTCTGCGCCATTTGCGGCAAGAAGCCCGCGTTCGGTCACTCCCGGAGCCACTCGATGGTCGCCTCGAAGCGCCGGTTCGAGCCGAACCTCCAGCGTGTACGCGTGGTGCTCGCCGGCAAGGCGACGCGCGCCTACGTCTGTACGCGTTGTCTGAAGGCCGGCAAGGTCGAAAAAGCCGTCTAGCCGTGGCCCGCAGGCGCGCCGTCGGCGCCTGTCCCTACAGTGAAGTCGGTGACCGGACGCATTCGCGTCGCGCTTGTCGACGACAACGACGTATTTCGGGAGGCGCTCGAGATCCTGCTCAACTCGCGGGGCGACCTGGAGATCGTCGGCTCGGCGGCCGGCGGTGAGGAGGCGATCGAGCAATGCGATGACTGGCGCGCCGACGTCATCCTGCTGGACTACCGACTGCCCGGAATCGACGGGGTGCAGGCAACCGCGGCGCTCCACCAGCGCTGCCCGCACTCGGCCATCGTCTGCCTGACGGCTTCGGCGACGCTCCGCGAGATGGAGGCCGTGCAGGCGGCTGGTGCGGTCGCGTGCCTATCGAAGGACGCGCAGCTCGACGACATCGTCGCCGGGATCCGCGAGGCCGCCACGAGCGCGGTGCGCCGCTGAGCAGGGACTGTCCCCGCAGGGGACTGTCCCGTCAGCCTTCGCCTATACGGCATGCGATGACAGCTCTTCCGGGCCTGAACGCGTCGCGCACCGCCTAGGCGAGCTCGTTGGTCCTCTCGGCCATCAGGCGATCGCGTTCGGTGATCGCGTCGGCCGTATGCGTCCACCAGCGCAGCCGGACACGGTTCCAGTGAATCTCGATGTCGGGATGGTGATCCGCCGCCTCGGCCAACTCGCCAACACGGTTCACGAACGCGAGAGCCTCGGCGAAGTCGCGGAAGCGAAACTCACGGTCGAGCGCTCCGTCGACCACGCTCCAGCCCTGCGGAGCGGCTCTCTCCACACGCGCAGTATCCCTCGCCGGAAGGTCGTTACTCGAGCGGCTCCTCGGAGAACTCGCCGTTGCGAATCCGCCACGCGCGCAGCTCGCCCGTGTCGGCGCGCATGATCACGTAGGGCCGGTCCCGCCAGAGCCCGATCGACTCCACGTCTGTGCGCGATGGCCGGGGTGCGGTTTCTGGATGCGAGTGGAACACGGCGAGCTCGTAGCCCTCGTCCTCGAGGAACCAGACCTCGGGGTCGACCTCGAGCTCGAACCGATACGGCGAAGTGCTCCGGTTCCGCCCGGGGACATATCGCTCTGCGACGCCCTCGCGCAGCACCACTACGCCGCAAGCTTCGTTGGGAAGCTCCCGCCGGGCGTGCTCTTCCAGCGCTTGCCGCACGGCGGGGCGCATCACCACCAGACGCCACGCTCCATGGCCGACTCGACGTCGTCCGCAGCCCAGAACGCTGCCGACAGGTACTTCCACCCGCCGTCCGCGAGCACGCACACGACCACGCCGTCGTCGAGCTCTTCGACAAGCCGCAGCGCGACGTGCACGACGCCTCCCGACGAGACCCCCGCGAAGATGCCCTCCCGCTCGAGCAGCGCGCGCACCCCGCCCACCGAGTCCTCGTTGGAGACGAGGATCTTGCGGTCGAGCTGAGAGACGTCGAGGATCGGCGGGATGTAGCCGTCTTCGAGGGAGCGCAGACCGATCACAGGGTCGCCGAGCAGCGGCTCGCAACCTGCTACGACGACGTCCGGGAACACCTCCCGCAGCCGTGCTCCCGCGCCCATCAGCGTGCCCCCGGTGCCCAGCCCGGCGACGAACACGTCGACACGGTCGAGCGCTGCCGCGATCTCCGAGCCGGTGCCCTCGTAGTGCGCGCGCGGATTAGCCTCGTTCTCGTACTGGAAGGGCATGAAGTAGCGTTGCTCGCGCTCGCAGAGCTCGACGGCCATGCGCACCGCGCCGTTGGTGCCCTCATCGGGAGGCGACTCGATGATCGACGCGCCGAGCAGGGTGAGCAGCCGCTTGCGCTCGTCGGTTGCGTTAGCCGGCATCACGCACGTGAGCCCGTAGCCTTTGAGGCGGGCGACCATGGCGAGCGAGATGCCGGTGTTGCCACTCGTCGGCTCGAGCAGCTCGCGGCCCGGCTGCAGCTCTCCGCTCGCCTCGGCCGCCTCGATCATGGCCTTCGCGACGCGGTCCTTCAGCGATCCTGTCGGGTTCTGGCCCTCGAGCTTGGCGTAGAGCCGGACGCCGGGCTTCGGCGAGAGGCGGGCGAGCTCGACCAGGGGCGTCGAGCCGACCAGGTCGAGGAGTGACTCGGCGACGGCGCCCTGCACGGGAACGCGTTGGGCCACGGGGTTTAGCGGCGGCCGACGCCGCCGGCCATGGCCGGCAGGAGAATGACGGTTGCGCCATCGCGGACCGGTGTCTCCAGTCCGTCGAGCGTGCGCACGTCCTCGCCGTCCACGTAGGCGTTCACGAAGCGCGCCAGGCTTCCGTCGTCGTAAATACGGCCCGCGAGCTCCGGGTAGCGCCCGGTTAGGTCGCCGAGCACGGCACGCAGTGTCGCGCCGGAGGCTGCGACCTCACGCTCGCCCCCGGCCTCCGCACGCAGCGTCGGCGGAATGCGCACCTTGACACTCATGACGCGCCGCAGAATTCGACGTAGTCGATGTACTCGGTGATGGTTGGGTTCGGTCCGCAGACCGGGCACTCGGGGTCGCGTCGCAATCCCACCTCGGTGACCGACGCCTCGAGCGCGTCGTACAACAGCAGGCGCCCGACGAGGGGCTGGCCGATGCCGAGCACCAGCTTGAGCGCCTCGTTCGCCTGCATGGAGCCGATCACGCCCGGCAACACGCCGAGCACGCCGCCTTCCGCGCAGCTCGGCGCCAGCTCGGGGGGCGGCGGCTGCGGAAACAGGCAGCGGTAGCAGGGCCCCTCGTGAGGCTTGAAGACCGTCACCTGGCCTTCGAAGCGGAAGATCGAGCCGTGCACGACGGGCAGGTCGTGCCAGACGGATGCATCGTTCACGAGGTAGCGAGTGGGGAAGTTGTCGGCACCGTCGACGATCACGTCCCATCCTTCGCCGAGGATCGCGTCGATGTTCTCGGACGTGAGCCGCTCTTCGTAGCCCACCACGTCCACGTCGGGGTTAAGAGCCTCGATGCGCCCCTTGGCGGACTCGACCTTCGAGGTGCCCAGCGCCTCGGTGGAGTGGAGCACCTGGCGCTGGAGGTTCGAGTCGTCCACGACGTCGGCGTCGACGATCCCCAAGGTCCCCACGCCCGCCGCTGCCAGATAGAGGGCTGCGGGCGACCCCAGGCCGCCGGCGCCGACCAGCAGCATGCGCGACTCGAGCAAGCGCAGCTGACCCTCCTCGCCGAGCTCGGGGATCAGAAGGTGGCGGCTGTAGCGGCGCAGCTTGTCGGGATCGAGCGTGCTCGGCACAACTGTGGGGAGCTCGCGCTCCTCCCAGGCCACGATCCCGCCTTGCAGGTTCATCGGCTGCGCATAGCCGAGAGCTGACAGGGCCTCGGCCGCGCGGCGCGAGCGGCTGCCGGTGCGGCAGTAGAGCAGCACTGGGCGCTCGCGATCCGGCACTGCCTCCCCGATGCGCTCCTCGAGCTCGCCGAGCGGTATGAGGGTCGCGTCGGGCAGGTGTCCCTGGTTCCACTCGGCGGGAGCCCGAACGTCGATCAGAGCGGGCGCCTCGTCCGCGGCGAGCAGCACACGCGCTTCCTCGACGTCGATCTCGGCGATGCTCTCGTCGGTCACTTCCACGACCGCGAGAATAGCGGCGCGGCCGCTGTCGACCGAGGCGCCGCTATCGTCGCAGCGATGAGCGCCCGTGGTCGCGTCCTCGTCCTGCTGCTGCCCGCGGCTGCCGCGCTGGCCGCCACCACCGTCCTGGTGGCGAAGCGAGGCGACGACGACGGAGGAGGCGGTGCACGTTCGGGAACGCCGCCGCTCGCGCTCGACCTCGGCCTGCGCACCGATTCCGAGACGTTGGCGCTGCGCCGGGCGGCCGGGTTGTACGTGGACGACGAGCGGATTGAGGCCGCGCGCATCTTCGAGCTCTACGACTCCCCGGCAGCGCAGGTCGGAGCGGCCTTCGCGCGCTGGCCGCGCGGCACCCTCGCGACTGTCGAGGGACTCGCCGAGCGGCGGCCGCGCGACTCGCTCGTGCTGCTACATCTGGGTCTGGCCCGTCTCTGGAACGGCGACGAGCGTGGCGCCGCCGCTGCACTCATCGAGGCGCGGGACGCACAGCCCGACACCCCCTACTCGGTCACGGCGGATGGGCTCCTGCACCCCGACACTGCACCCGGTGTCCCGAAGTTCGTCCCGAGTTTTCCGACGCCGCCAGGACTGAACCGGCTGGATCCGGACTGGCTGCAGGCCGCCCGCCGCGCAGCCCGTCGCCCGGACGTGCGCGCCAAGCTCCTCTACGGGCTCGCCTTGCAGCGACTGGGCCGGCAACGCTCCGCCGAACGCCTCTACGCGGCCGCCGCCCGGCTGGCGCCGAGCGCCTCCGAGCCGCAGGTCGCTGTTGCCGTGGCACGCTTCTCGAAGAGCCGCCCGGTGCGCGCCTTCGGGCGCCTGGGGCCGCTCGCCAGACGCTTCCCGAACGAGCCCACCGTGCGCTTCCACCTCGGCTTGCTGCTCGCCTGGCTGGGTCGCACCGAGGCCGCGAAAGAGCAGTTCGAGCGCGCGGCGCGCATCGATCCCGACGATCCGCTGGGACGGGAAGCTGACCGCGTGCTCGACCGTCTGGAAGGGGGCCGGCCCTGACCGGAAAGATAGGACTCGGCGCACCCAAAGATGAGCCGATCGGCCCATGACGAAACCGCCTTCGAGCAGCGAAGATGGCCCCCTCGTTGACGGCGCACCATGGCATAGGTACCGTGAGGAAGGCGTTACCGGAGGGGGGCCGAGTGAACGCTGAGGCAGCCGAGCCCAAGCAAGGGGGGCTGGTGGGGGACATCCTGGAGACGGAAGAGGCGCGCGGCCTACTGGCAGCGGCCCAGGAGCACGGTGCCCTCAACTCCGCCGAAATCGAGCTCGCGTTCGACGGCCTCGAGCTGGACGAGGGCCAGATCGAAGAGTTCTACCTGGCGCTCGAGGAGCTGCATATCGACATCGTCGAGATCGAGACCGAGGTCGAGGCCGATCTCGACGCCACCGCCAAAGAGGTCTCCACCGACGCTCTCCAGCTCTTCCTCAAGGACATCGGCAAGGTCGACTTGCTGACCGCGGCCCAGGAGGTCGAGCTCGCCAAGCGGATCGAGCGCGGCGACCACGGCGCCAAGCAGGAGATGGTGGAGGCGAACCTGCGCCTCGTCGTCTCGATCGCGAAGAAGTACCGCAACCAGGGTTTGCCGTTTCTCGACCTGATACAGGAGGGCACGATCGGCCTCGTACGCGCCGCCGAGAAGTTCGATCACCGCAAAGGCTTCAAGTTCTCCACCTATGCGACGTGGTGGATCCGCCAGGCGGTAGCGCGGGCGCTCGCAGACAAGGCGCGCACGATCCGCATGCCCGTACACGTGGTCGAGAAGCTCAACAAGATCGTGCGCACCGAGCGCAAGCTGCGCGGCGAGCTGGGCCGCGAGCCCACCGCCGCCGAGATTGCCGCCGAGCTCGAGTTGAGCACCGACGAGGTCGAGCAGATCCGGCGGTCGTCGCAGGTGCCCGTGTCGCTCGAGAAGCCCGTCGGCGACGACGACGAGTCGGAGTTCGGCCACTTCCTGATGGACGAGACGGAGCCGCTCCCCGACGAGGCCGTCGAGGAGACGCTCCGCAAGGACACGCTCAAGAAGATCCTGGGCATGCTGTCCGAGCGCGAGCGGATGGTCCTGCAGCTGCGCTACGGCCTGAACGGCGAGCGGCCCAGGACACTGGATGAGGTCGGCCGGACGTTCAACGTGACCCGCGAGCGCATCCGCCAGATCGAGAACCAGACGCTCAAGAAGCTGCGCGCGCTCGCGGACGCCCAGAAGCTCCGCGAGGTCGCGTAGTTTCCGCGCGAAGTCCGCTGCCGGCTGACGCCGGCAGCATGACGACTTCGCGCGGTTTTGTGGCTGCCGGACAGTCGTAGCGGCCGACGCCGGCAAAGTTCCCGCTCGAAATCCGGCTTCGGCTGCGCCGAAGTTTCCGCTCGAAGTCCGGCTTCGGCTCCGCCGAAGCCATGACGACTTCGAGCGGATTTTGCCGCTAGCGGACAGCCGTAGCGGCCGACGCCGGCAAAGCCGGCATCGGCGGCGGATATTGGCAAGGTCGAGGTGGTGGGGCCCCTCGCATAGACTCGCCTGCCGTGGACCAGGAGTCCCTGGAAGAGCTCTACGAGCTCTTGCGTATTCCCAGCGTGAGCGCCGACCCTGCGCACGCGGCGGACGTGCGGCGGGCCGCCGAGTGGGTGCGCGACTTCGTGCGCCGCGCCGGAGGCGAGGCCGAGCTCGTCGAGAGTGACGCTCAGCCGCTCGTGATCGGTGAGATCCGCGCGTCTCAAAACGCCGACGCAGCGCCCACGGTGCTCGTTTACGGCCACTTCGACGTACAGCCGCCGGCGCCGCTCGAAGAGTGGCGCAGTCCGCCGTTCGAGCCGACCGTGGACGGCGAGTGGTTGGTCGCACGCGGTGTGGCCGACGACAAGGGGCAGCTCTACGTGCTGCTCAAGGGGGCGGCCGAGCTGGCGGCGGCCGGGGAGCTGCCGGTCAACGTGCGTGTGGCCTGCGACGGCGAGGAGGAGATCGGCGGGCACTCGATAGTGGACTTCCTGGCGCGGGACGAACGCGGCGCCGACGTCTGCCTGATCTTCGACGGCGGCATGACACGCCGCGGCGTGCCGGAGTTCAACGTGGCGACACGCGGCATGCTCCCCTTCGACATCAGCGTGCGCACGGGCGTGCGCGACCTGCACTCCGGGATGTACGGGAACGCCGGCCTCAATGCGATCCATGCGCTCATCCAGACGCTGAGCGCCGTCCTTCCGAAGAACGGCCGTTTGCCGGAGCCGATGCGTGCCGGCGTTGCACCGCTGACCGAGCCCGAGCGCGCCTCCTGGTCGGAGCTGCCGCCGGGCTCCGAGATGCTGGCAGACCAGGGCGTGGCGCCTTACGACGAGCGCGCCGCCGATGAGTTCTACCTCCGCACGACTGCTGAGCCCTCCATCGATCTGAACGGGATCCTCGGTGGCAAACCCGGCTTGCGCAACACAACGCTGCCGGTGTTCGCGCAAGCCAACTTCAGCGTCAGGCTTGCGCCGGGACAGGACCCCGACACCGTGCGCCAGGCTGTCGAACGGCTCATCGAGGAGGCGGCTCCGCCCGGCGCCGCGGTCGAGCTCACAACTGACTCGCCGGTGCGCCCCGGCCTTGTCTCCCCCGACGCGCCGCCTGTGCAGCTGGCGCTCGGAGCGTTCGAGCGCGTATTCGGACGCCGGCCGCTGCTTGTGCGGGTGGGCGGCACGCTGCCAATCGTGCCCGCGCTGGCCGACAAAGGGATCCCTACGGTTCTGACCGGCGTGGCGCTCGCGGAAAGCCAGATCCACTCACCGAACGAGCGCCTCCTGCTCGAGTACCTGCCGCTCGGCGCCGAGGCGGCGCGCGAGTGCTACCGCGCGTTCGCCGAGGTTGCCTAACGGCGGGGACGGCCTGGTAGCCGCCCCCGCCGTCTCTGACCGCTACTCCTGGGGAGGAGGCGGCGGCTCCCGGTCGATGACCCGGGCCGCGGGCGTTGCCTTTACCTGAGCGAGGGAGGAGTGGCGCCAGGAGCGGATGCGAACCGTGGTCTGGTCGCCTACCTTGAGCTGCTCCGGGGCTATCAATGCCGGGACGCCGCCGGTCCAGCGCAGGAAGATCGTCCGGGCGTTGTACGTGAAGGATTGCTCGAGCGGCTGGCCGAGCATCGAGTGCAGGGCCTTCCAGTTGCCGCTCGTGATGCGGAGCGCGATCTGCCCTCCGCTTGCCGGCGCGAGGAGCGTGCCCACGAACCGCCAGAGCGGCTTCCGGGCAAAGCGCGGATCCGGTCCACGATCGGAGACCTGCCGGGCGGGCGTGGCGACGATGTCTGCCAGCGACGCGCGCCAGGCGGCACGAACGCGGACCGTCACCCAGTCGTCGGCCTCGAGGCTCTCGACCGGCACCACGGTCGGCTTGCCCTGCGACCAGCGCAGGAAGACCGTGTTCGAGTCGACGGCGAACGCCTGGTTCTGGCTCGCGCCGACCATCTTCTTGAGCGCCGCCCGGTTGCCCTTCTCAACCTGGACGACGATGGCCGTGGAGCCCGGGGCCGGGTCAGCCAGCAGCCTGCCGCTGAAGACGAAGTTGTGCCCCTTGGCCGCGTGCGCGTCCGCGGCGGGCGCGGAGAGCGCAGCCGAGCCGCCGAGCGTGAGCACGGCGAGCGCGACGAGCGCCGCGAGGAGTCGCTTTCCTGACATGCAGTTCCCCCTTCCGATGCCAAGTTGTTACATCGACCCTACGGCCGCCGTGTTTCGAGGCCGTTCGCGCTACGTTCGGATCCGGTAAATCCCTGCGAGGCAGCCAACCGAGGGTCTGTCCCGCGGTCAGTCCCAGGGTGGGGGGTTGTGCACCCAGCGGCCGCCGACCATTGTGGCGACCACGTCCACGTTCGCGAGCTCCTCGGCTGGGCCCGCGACCGGGTCGCGGTCGAGCACGACGAGGTCGGCGAGGAAGCCGGGCACGAGCTTGCCGCGCCGGCGCTCGTCGTACGAGAGCCAGGCCGGCGTAACGCAGGTCGCTTCGAGCGCCTGCGCGGTGGTCACCGACTGCTCCGGTCGCCACCCCGGCCGGTCGTCCAGCGTGCGCAGCACCCCGGCGCGCAGCCCCGCCAGCGGGTCGAGCTCCTCGATCGGCGCATCGGAGCCGTTCGCGACCACCGCGCCCGAGTCGACCAGCGAACGGAACGCGTAGGCACCGTCCAGGCGATCCGCCCAGAAGCGCTCGGCCAGGTCCCGGTCGGACGGCGCGTGGCTGAACTGCACGGACGCGGCCACGCCGAGCGCGGCGAAGCGTTCGATGTCTTCCGGGGCGAGCAGCTGCGCGTGCTCGATCCGCTGGCGCAGCCCGCGCGGCGCCCACTCGTCGCGCGTCTCCTCGAATGCGTCCAGAGCCTCCCGGTTGGCCCGGTCGCCGATCGCGTGCACGGCCACCGGCCAGCCGGCCTGCGTCGCACGGCCCACGATGTCGGCCAGCTCGTCCCGGCTCGTGATCTCGACACCGGAGCCGTCGAGCAGACGCGCCGTCCGCGAGCCGAGCGTGCCGTCCATGAACGCCTTGAGATAGCCGACACGGAAGCGGTCGTCGCCCACGCCGGACGCGAAGCCGAGCTCGGCGAGACGGTCGACCTGGTTGGCGGGCAGCGACTGCCATACGCGGAGGGTGAGCGCGTACTCGCGGTGTAGGCGCTGCCAGAAACGCTGGGCGCCCAGCCAGCCGTCCTTGTCGTGCACCGCCGTCACGCCGCGCGAGGCCGCGACGCGTAGCCCTTCCCGCATCGCTTCCACGTACTCGTCGTCGCTCGTCTCCACGAAGCGGTCACGGAAGTGCCAAGCCGCCTCCTCGCGCAGGACCCCGGTGGGCTCGCCGTCGGCGTCGCGCTCCACCACGCCGCCTTCGGCCTCGAGGTCGCCGTTGGCGCGCGCGAGGGCCGCGGAGTTGAGCCAGAGCGAGTGTGAGTCATGCGCAAGAAGCGCCGTAGGCACGTCTCGGGTGACGGCGTCGAGCATTTGTCGCGTCGGCTCCTCGGCGGGGGACCATTCGCCGCTTCGCCAGCCCCGGCCGCGTAGCCAGCGGCCGGGCTCCAGGCGGCCCGCCGCCTCGGCGACACGCTGCAGCGTCTCGTCCAGCGAGCGAGCGCCCTCGAGCCGCACCTCGCGGCGCGCGAGCGACCACGTCGCGAAGTGCACGTGTGCGTCGTTGAACCCAGGCAGCACGCATCGTCCGCGCAGATCGACGCGGTCCGGCGTGGCGAGCGCCGTCTCGTGCACGCCCACACCGCCGGCGATCCGGTCGCCGGCAATCGCGAGCGCCCTGGCCACGGGCAGCGACGGGTCGAGCGTGCGCACTACACCGTTCTCGAGGATCACGCGCGGGAATCTAGTCTGCGCGCTGGAGAGTCCCCGTGGTCGACCACGCCGTCTCAACGTCCACGACTACACCGAGAGCAAGCAACCCAGCCGGCAACAACAGCGAAGACTGTCTGCCGCGCCGGAGTGACCGCACCTTACGGGCCGGGCTCTCCGGGAGAGTCGCGGCGGCGCTTGGGTGGAGCCGGGTCGACGAGGAGCAGACGGAGCACCGCGTCGAGCTGATCCTGCTCGTTCATGTCCGCTGCTCTCTCGGGCCCGATGGCCTCCCGTAGGCGACGAATCAGCGCCTCATCGGCAGGCGGTTCAGGCTCTGTCAAGTCGTCCAGCACCGTACAGGCACATGCGGGAAGCAGGTTTCGCAAAACTCGCTAAGAGCGCGAACCGATGCTCACCGTGCGGGAACGGCCCACGACTCGTGCCGCGCGAGTATGGTCATGCGTCGTGACCGAGTATCACGTCGGCCGGCTGATCGACCACGTCCACATCCGCGTGCGTGATCTCGAAGCCTCCAAGCGCTTCTATCGCGCCGTGCTCGGCGCCCTGGGCCGCGACCTGGGCGGCGGCGGCGACGGGTTCTTCTTCGCGGACGAGCTCTTCGTATCTGACGACGGCCCGGCTACCGCCGGGCTGCATGTGGCTTTTCAGGCACCCGACCGCGATACGGTCGACCGTTTCCACGAAGCGGCGCTCGCCGCGGGCGGCCGCGACAACGGCGCGCCCGGCGAGCGCGACTACCACCCGGGTTACTACGGGGCTTACGCACTCGATCCGGACGGCAACAACATCGAGGTCGTCAATCACGGCCGGTTGCGACGCTCCGCCGAATCCGTGGTCGTCACGCCCGAGCTTCCGTGAGCCACGGCGGCGTCTCGTTCTGGATCGCGACCACTCCGGAGACGAGCTATCCGTCGCTCGAGGGCGCTATCTCGGTCGACGTCGCCGTCGTAGGAGGCGGCATCACCGGCATCACAGCCGCCACCCTGCTCAAGAATGAGGGCAAAACCGTTGCGCTGCTCGAGTCGAAGCGCATCGTCCGGGGTGCCACGGGCTACACGACCGCGAAGGTGACGGCGGGGCACGGTGCGGTCTACCGCGAGTTGATCTCCAGTTTCGGAGAAGAGAACGCTCGGCTCTACGCCGAGGCCAACCAGGCGGCGATCGAGCGCATCGCGCAGCTCGCCGAAGAGGGCGGAATCGACTGCGACTTCGAGCGGAAGACGAACTATGTGTACGGAGAGACGACCGAGGAGGGCGCTGCTCTCCGCGACGAGGCAGAGGCCGAGCGCCGCATCGGACTACCCTCGTCCTGGACCAACGACACGCCGCTGCCCTTCGCGGTCGGCGGCGCTGTCCGGCTCGAGAACCAGGCGCAGTTCCATCCACGCAAGTACCTGCTCGCGCTGGCCGCCTCGCTGCCGGGTGACGGCAGCCACGTCTTCGAGCTGACGCGGGTGCTGGATGCTCGCGAGGGTGACCCGTGCACGATCATGGCCGAGCACGGGACGGTGACGGCGCGTGACGTGGTAATCGCGACACAGCTCCCCATCCTCGACCGCGGCCTCTTCTTCGCCAAGGCGCACGCACACCGCTCGTACGCCGTCGCGGCGCCGCTCGACGGGGCGCCGGATCCAGACGGCATGTTCATCAACGCGGGTCAGCCGACGCGCTCGGTGCGCACGCTGCGAGACGGAGAGCGTGTCTACATCCAGGTGGGCGGCCAGGGTCACAAGGCAGGGCGCGCGGGCGACACGCCGGAGCGCTACGACACGCTCGAGGCCTTCCTGCGCACCCACTGGCCCGCCGCGGCTCCGGTCGAGTACCGCTGGTCGACGATGGACTTCATGCCCCTCGACCGCGTGCCCTACATCGGGCGGCTGCGGCGCACGTCGGATCATCTCTTCGCGGCCACCGGCTTCAACAAGTGGGGGATGACGAACGGCACCGTCGCGGCGATGCTGCTCACCGACCGCATTCTGGGCCGGGGCAACGCGTGGGCCGGCGTCTTCGAGTCGAAGCGCTGGCACGTGCGCGCGTCGCTTGCGAGGTTCGTCGCGGAGAACACCGCCACCGGCCTTCGCTACGTGACCGACCGACTGCGGCGCGCAGACACGAGGATCGACGATCTCAGGCCGGGGGAAGGTGGGATCGTCCGCGTGCGCGGCCGCAAGACTGCCGTCTACCGCGACGAGCAAGGCAAGCTCCACGCGCACTCGCCGCTCTGCAGACATCTGTACTGCCTGGTGGGGTGGAACCCCGCGGAGCGCAGCTGGGACTGCCCCTGCCATGGATCGCGCTACAGCGCCGAGGGCAAGGTCATCCAGGGGCCGACGACTCGCGATCTCGAGCCAAGGAGCCTGTCCGGCGGTAGCGCCTAGATCGCGCGCGCGAGCCGAGCGGCGCTCGTCGCCTGCACCGCGGCGGCAATCGGCTTGTGGAGGAGGCCGCTAACCTGCTCGACGGCCAGCGGCCGGGCGAACAGGAAGCCCTGTCCGAGCTCGGCCCCGAGACGTCGTAGCGCATTCAGCTGCTCGGGCTCTTCGATCCCTTCCGCGATCACGCTCAGCTCGAAGGTGGCGCCCAGCTCGAGGATTGCGCGCGCAAGCGTGGCCTCCGCCTCGTCGCCCGCGACGCCGTCGACGAACTCCTTCGCGATCTTGAGCGCGTCGAGGGGCACGTCGCGCAGGTAGCGAAGCGACGAGTAGCCGGTGCCGAAGTCGTCGAGCGCGAGACGGACACCGAGGCTCTTGAGCTCGTGCAGCCGCTCGACCGCCAGCTCTCGATCATCCATGAGCGCGGTCTCGGTGAGCTCCAGCATCAAACTCTGTGGCGCCAGGTTGTGCTCGCCCAGAGCGTCGGCCACGTCCCCGGGCAAGCCCGGCTCCTGGAGCTGGCGCGCGGAAAGGTTTACGGAAACTCCCACCGGCGGCTCGGTCGGCGACGCGCTCTGCCAGAGGGCGACCTGCTCGCAGGCCAGGCGCAGTACCTGCCGGCCGATCGCGACGATCGTCCCGGTCTCTTCGGCAAGCGGCAGGAACACGGCAGGTGCCAGTAGGCCCCGCGTGGGATGCCGCCAGCGGACGAGCGCCTCGACGGCCTCGACGCGGCCCGTGCTGAGATCGACGATCGGCTGGTAGTGGAGGAGAATCTCGTCCCGCTCCGTGGCGCGCCGCAGCTCGCCCTCGAGATCGAGGCGACGCATAGCCGTCTCGCGCATGTCGGGCTCGAAGAACTCGTAGCGGCCCTTGCCGGCGCGCTTCGCCCGGTACATAGCCAGATCGGCGTGTCCGAGCAAGTCCTCGCCAGGCCGCTCCGCCGACGCGATGCCGATGCTCGCGCTCACGATGACCTCGCGCCCCTGGGCTGCGAACGGCGTCCGCAGCACCTCCATCACGCGTTCTGCAAGGCGGGCGGCGTCGTTTCGGTCGCTCAGGTCTTCCAGCAGAATCGCGAACTCGTCGCCGCCCAGCCTGGCGGCAGTGTCGGCGGCGCGCGCACAGGTGCGAATGCGCTCGGCGACCGTGACGAGCAGCTGATCGCCCGTGGCATGACCCAGGCTGTCGTTCACGTTCTTGAACCCGTCGAGATCGATGAAGAGCACTCCGACCGGCGTTTGGAGCCGCTCCGCCCGCACCAGGCTGTGCTCGAGCCGGTCGAGGAAGAGTGCACGGTTCGGGAGTCCTGTAAGCGAGTCGTGCAGGGCCTGGTGCATCACGGCGTCGACTGTCTTCGCGTCCATGAGGGCCAGGCTCACGTGCTCGGCGAAGGCGAGGAGGACATCCTGCTCGTGGCTGGAGAAGCGGCGGCCCGGCTGGTAGGAGGCGACGGTCAGGCTGCCCACGACCGTGCCGCGCTCGTGAACCGGCGCGGCCATCGCCGCTTGCAGGCCGTCCTCTGCGAAGCCGCGCAGCGTGTACTCGGCCGAGGCGTAGTCGTGCATCACCACCAGCCGCCCCTCCGAGATGGCACGGCCGCCTGCGCCCTCGCCCACCCGGCCTCGGTGGATCTCGCCTGCGAGCTCGGCAGGGACTCCCAGTAGCGCGACGGCGACGATCCCGTCCGGGTCGTCCTCGTCGACCATGCGCAGGCCCACGACTTCGGCGTTCAGCAGCTCAGCCGCAGCCTCGATGATCGAGTCGAGGACGCTCTGCAGCGGCGCGCGGCGTGAGATAGAGCGCTGGATTGCGGCGCTCTTCTCGAGCATTCGCTGACGCGTCCGGAGCGATTCGAGCAGTTCGGCATTTTCCGCGGCCTGGACTTCGCTCTGCTGTCGTAGGGAGCGCTCGGCGGCCAGCAGGCCGAACGTTCGCAGGGTCAAGGCAAGCACGCGGGCCATCCCGCGCAGGAGGTTGACTTCCTCGGCGCTGAACGGTTCAGATGCGCGCGCCACGACAAGTGCGCCCGGATCGCCGTGTCCAAGCGGCGCTGCCAGCGCGACGCCTTCCTGCCCGCCCGGAATGCCGAGGCGCTCCGCATCGCCGGCCGCCACTGCGATCAGTTCCGCATCGGCGTTCTGGCCCTGCGGGTAGCCAACCGCCGTCACGACCGCCTCCTCGCGCACGAGCGACGCGATCTCGGCATCCAGCGCCTCAGCAGCGCGCTCGATGGCGCGACGTTCTGCCTCGCGCTCGTCGCGGGCGGCGGAGACCGCCGCAACGAACTCGGTGAGCTGCTGAGTCGACCAGCTGGGCATGCCTAACGCCTACGCGAGCGCGAGAACGACCAGCGTCTGGTTGTGGAAACCGCTGATACCGCTTGTGCGGGCGATCTCGCCGTAGGTGTAGAAGCCGGCGACGGGCGCGCCTGCTGCAAGCTGCGCCACGCGGCCGACCTCATGCTGAATCCCCTCGTCACCGAGCACGCCGCGCCTCGCGATGCAATCGAAGGCGAGAACGCCGATCGGGGCCTGGTCGCCCAGCGGCGCGAGGGCGTCTGCGCACGCGGCGTCGGTGGCCTGCAGGACGGAGCGGTCGTCGCCTTCCATGAACCATGCGAGGCCGCCTTGCGGCACCTCGGCGATACAGCCGAGTGAGCGATCCTCGAAATCGGCCTCGCCGATGAAGCGCACCTGCTCCTCGCCGCTGCGGCGATTGAGGCCCAGCGGGTGGGTGAGGGCGAACCGCGTGAACGCCGCAGGATCGTCCGCAGCCTCAGGCGGCGCCGCCAGGCGAGTCAGGTAGACGTCGAGCGCCGGCTCGCCATCGAGCAGGTAAACACGGTTGTTCTCACTGCGCGTGACGAGCATCGGCTCGCCGACGGTCCGCCAGCCGTGACGCACGCCGATCCCGATCGGTGCCTCTGAAGCGATCGCAGCGCCGACCACGGCATCGGTGAGCACCTCGTCGTCGAAGAGCTGATACGTCCTCTGCATGCGGAGATAGTCGCCCGCGCAGCCGCCCACGAGCGGCACTCCAGCGCCCAGCACCCCGTAGGCGCCGCGCACGATCTCCTGCTGGTCGCCGGCGAGGCCGTCTGTCAGCAGGAGCATCACCCGGTGCGGGTGGCCGTCGACGTGCTCGAAGCAGCCTGCTACCTCGGCGCCTGCCTCACGCAACCGCTCGGAAGCGTGCTCCGCAGCGGCGGTCACGACCGATACGCCCGGGCCGCCGAGGGCCGTCACCACGACGCTGGCATCGCGAGGACCGCTCGTGGCGATCTCGCCGGCCGTCGAGCAGCCGAGCAGCGGCACACCGGGTGCGGCGCTGCGAATGCCCGCGAGCAGCTCCGTCAGGTCGTAGTCGTCCGAGCAGAAGACGACTAACAGCTTCGCGTCGTCTCGCTCGAGCGCCATCCGGCACGCCTCGGCTCCTGCGGTGCGGGCCTCTTCGAGGCTCGATTCGCCGACCGCGAGCCAGCGGCGCACAGCAGCGCCTTCCGAAATCTCGGTCACAGGTGCCACATCGGCCCGACGTCCCCGAACCTTGAGCCGTCCCGCACGTACGCGGGGGTCCGAGCGCTAGCGCGCGCTTGTGCCGCTAGCTCTGGGCGTCCGGGCCGTCGGAGCGGTCGCGCGCAGCGGCAGCGAGATCCTCAGCCGCGTCCTCGACCGTGTCCGCTGCTTCCTCGACGAGGTCGGCGGCGAACGCAACGGCTTGCCAGCCGCGGCGGCGGCCTGCGTAGGCCAGCACGCCGAGAGCGGTGACGACGCCCACGGCGGCAACCGTCCGGCGCGGTGTCCAGAGGTCGCGGGCACTCTCGCGGACCGCCGACACCGTACGCTCGAGACGGCTGCGCCGTCGTGGCCACCGCGTGGCGAAGACGCGTGCGAAGACCGGATCCGTAGCGCGCTGGCTTCCTGATGGGATGACGTTCAGTCGCATCTCTCGGAGTCGATTCCCTCGCTCGCCGCCTCTCCAAACACGGAGGACGGACAGATCGTCCAGCATAGACTTCGGGCATGACGGCGGATCCGCTGAGTGACGAACAGCGAGAGATCCGCGACCTCATCCGTGAGCTTGCCCGCGAGCGTATTGCCCCACGGGCAGCGGAGATCGACAAGTCTGCAGAGTTCCCGTGGGACATCGTCGAGCTGTTCCGCGACCACGAAGTCTTCGGGATCCTCTACGACGAGCAGTACGGCGGGCTCGGCGCGAGCGCGCTGATGACCCTGGTGGCCGTCGAAGAGGTCTCCAAGGTCTGCGCGACGAGCGGTCTGATCATCGCCGTGCAGGAGCTCGGCTCGCTGGGCATCAAGCTGGCGGGGACCGAGGAGCAGAAGCAACGCTGGCTGCCGCGGCTGGCGAGCGGCGAGTGGCTCGGCGCGTACGCCCTCACGGAGCCGGGCTCGGGCTCGGACTCGGCCGCAATGCGGTCGGAGGCGAGGCGCGAGGGAGACGAGTACGTCATCAACGGTTCCAAGCGCTTCATCACCAATGCAGGCGTCGCGCAGCTCTACACCGTCTTCGCAAAGACCGATCCGAGCGCCGGCCACCCCGGCATTTCGGCCTTCATGGTGGAGGCCGACGCACGGGGCTTCTCGGTCGGGCGGATCGAGCCGAAGATGGGCATCAAGGGCTCGACCACCGGCGAGGTCTTCTTCGACGAGTGCCGGGTGCCGGCCGACAATCTGCTCGGCGAAGAGGGGGAGGGGTTCAAGATCGCTATGCGCATCCTCGACCGCTCGCGGCCGGGCATCGCCGCGCAGGGCCTGGGGATCGCGCAGGGCGCAACCGATTACGCGCTGGAGTACGCCAAGACGCGCGAAACCATGGGCAAGCCGATCGCGCAGCACCAGCTCGTGGCGGCCACGCTCGCCGACATGGAGACGACGTGCGAGGCGGCGCGAGGCCTGCTCTACAAGGTCGGCGTGATGATCGACGAGGACGAGCCGGAGCTGACCAAGTACTCGGCGATGTGCAAGCTCTACTGCACGGACGTGGCGATGGAGGTCACCACGGACGCCGTGCAGATCCTGGGCGGCTACGGCTACATGCAGGAGTACCCGCTCGAGCGCATGATGCGCGACGCCAAGATCACGCAGATCTACGAGGGCACCAACCAGATCCAGAGGCTCGTCATCGCCCGCGAGATGCTGCGTGAGAACCGGGCGTTCCTGCTCGCCGGCGTCGGCTAGCTGCTCAGCGGTCGGGCAGCCAGCCCTCGCCGTACGCCGTGCGCTCGGATTGCGGAAACGCCGCGTACGCCTCGGCCGGCTTCGTCGTCTCCTTCTTCACGGCGGCGCCGTACTTCTGCGCGACCCGGGAGGCCAGGTAGACGAGGCCTTTCCGGCCTTTGCCGCGCGCGCCCACGGCGAGCACGACTGCGGGCTCCTCGCCGGCCCCGACGATCACGTGCTCGGTCTGGGGCGGGCAGTGGAAGAAGTCCCACGTCTTCAGCTCGCGCTCTTCGCCTTCGACGATCAGCACGCAGGCGCCGGCGAGCACCAGGAATCCTTCCTGGGCGTTCTCGCGGTGATAGATCGCCAGGCTCTGCCCAGGCTTCAGAACATTGAGGTTGATCCCGAAGTCCGGGAAGCGCTTCTTGCCTTCGAAATCGCAGTAGAAGCCGAGTGGGCCCGTATCGCGCCAGCGGCTGTCACGCGCGTTGATCACGAACCATCCTTCACCGTCCGTGACGAGGCCGTACTTCGTCTCCCTGAGCGGCGCCTCGGGGACCACCGTCGGTGAATTGACAGACATGTGGCGTCGCGGCTCTAGCCGCCCGCCCCGTCCGTCGCGGCCTCCTCGAAGTGGCGGGTCACCAGCTCGCCGGCGCTGCGCACGTGCTCCACCATACGCCGGCGCGCGCCGACCGGGTCGCGCGCCTCGATGGCCGTCAGCACGGCCTCGTGTTGCTCGACGTTCTCCTCGAGGAGTCGCGAGTTGCCGACCAGCGCTGACCAGGTCAGATCGCGGGGGAAGCTGCGGTGCAAGTCGGCGATCGTCGCTGCCAGCCTCGCGTTTCCGGCGGCGTCCAGAAGCGCCTGGTGGAATAGGTCGTTGGCCTGTACCCAGGCGCTTTCGTCCTGCCAGTGCGGCTCGCGTCGCCGCTGCCCCTGCGCGACGAGCGCCGAGACGGAGCGCCGGAAGAGCGCCTGGGCCTTGCGTAGGGTCTGCATCTCGCCGTCGCTGATCCGGCCTGCAGCCAGCTCGGCGGCGAGGCCCTCCAGTTCCGCCCGCACCTCGTATGCCTCCCGGATCTCACGCACGGTCGGCCCGCGCACGACCGCGCCGCGGTTCGGAAGCAGCTCGACGATGCCGGTCGCCTCGAGCTTGCGCAGCGCCTCGCGCACAGGCGTCCTGCTCACGCCGAACTGCTCGGCGAGGGCCTCCTGGCGCAGCCGTGCGCCGACCGGGATGGCGCCGCTCAGGACTCCGGTCTGGATTGAGGCGGCGAGCCGGTCGACGAGCGGCGACCCGTCCGTCTCCCGGATCGCGGTCGTCGTCACGCCGGAGCCCGGCCGGCCAGCCCGTCCCGGACGAGCCGGGCCCCCACGAGCGCGACGAAGACTGCGAACAACGTGCGCAGGACGTGGCCGGGAAGCGAGAGTGCGAGCAGTGCTCCGGCCACCCCGCCCAGCGCGCCCACCAGGCCGATGCCCAGCGCCGCCGGCAAGTCCCCAATGCCGCGGCGTTGCAGGGTCAGGCTCGCGACGAGCGCGGTGGGCACGATGACGAGCAGCGACGTCGCCTCCGCCTCGTGCTGGGACAGGCCGGCCGCCAGCACCAGGAAGGGTACGAGCAGGATCCCGCCCCCGACGCCGAGCAGCCCCGCGAGCGCTCCGCTCGCAACCCCGACCGCGATGAGAGCGGCGAGCAACGCGAGCTCATTCACCGGCTCACCGCCAGCACTCCGGACACAGCAATGAGGAACACTCCGAACGCCAGCTTGAGCGTCCGCTCGTCGGCCCGGGCGAGCACGCGCGCGCCGATCTGCGCGCCGGCGACTGCGCCGACGGCCAAAACGGCGGCTTCCTTGAGCTGCACTTCGCCCGCGGCGCCGTAGGTGAGCACGCCGGCGGCGCTGATCGGGATGATCGCGCCGAGCGAGACCGCATGCGCCTCGCGTTGCCTCAGGTGGGCCCAGAACACAAGCAGCGGCACCATGATCACGCCGCCCCCGACGCCCAGCAAGCCCGAGAAGAGCCCTCCTGAGACCCCGATCGCTCCGAGGCGCAAGCGCGTCCGTCGCGCGTCTGGCGGCACCTGCACGCGCCTGGTGGGCAACTCTGGGCGGCTCGCGAGGGCCGAACCCGCGCCACGGTGCTCGCTCGGCTCCTCCGTGGACACGTGCCGCACCTTAGCACCTCTGGGATCCAATCAATCACCGTCTGGATACATTCTGGTAGTGTCCGCGCCGTCCCGCGCAGCCCCACCGGGCGCGCCGAGAGTTGTCGCCAGGGAGAAGAACCTGGCCTGGACGTCAGGAGGCGACCGATGAACAGGATTCGCACCCGCGGCGCGAGGACACTCGGCGCTGCGCTTGTGCTCGCGGCGACGGGGATGCTGGCGACGAGCGCCGGCCCCTCGGTTGCCGCCGAGAGCAAGGCCGGAGGCACACTCACGATCGCACTGGCCGAGGATCCGGACGCGCTCGATCCGACGCTCGCCCGGACGTTCGTCGGGCGCATGGTGTTCCTGCATATGTGCGAGAAGCTGTACGACCTGAACGGCAAGCTCGAGATCGTTCCGCAGCTCGCCGCTGCGCTGCCGACGATCTCGAGCGACAAGAAGACGTACACGATCAGGCTCCGCCGCGGCATCCGCTTCAACGACGGCACCCCCTTCAACGCTCAGGCGGTGAAGACGTCTCTCGACCGTCACCGGACATTGACGGGGTCGGCCCGGGCGAGCGAGCTCTCGCCGGTTACTGCGGTGGACGTCGTAAACGCGACGACCGTTCGACTGCGTCTCAACACGCAGTTCTCGCCGCTCACGGCCCAGCTCGCCGACCGAGCCGGAATGATCATGTCGCCGCAGCAGATCCAGGCACTCGGTGACCGGTTTGCGACGAACCCGGTGTGCGTGGGCCCGTTCCGCTACGTCAGCCGTGCGACGGGCGACCGGATCACGCTCGCGAAGTCGCAGTTCTACTACGCGCGCAACAAGGTCAAGCTGAACGGGATTGTCTTCCGGATCATCACGGATACGAGCGCGCGCGCAGCCAACCTGCGCTCGCACGACATCGATGTGCTCGACCGGATCGCATCCACGGACCTGCCCGCCATTCAGCGGGACCGGACGCTCCACGTGATCAAGGCAACCTCGATCGGCTATCAGGGCATTTCGATCAACATCGGCAACAAGAACGGCCTCGGCAAGCCCTTCGAGAACGTCGGCACGCCGATCGCCTCGAAGCAGCTGCTCCGCCAAGCGTTCGAGCTGTCGCTGGACCGCAAGGTGATCAACCGCGTCGTGTTCGGCGGCACCGTTCTGCCCGGCTGCCTGCCCGTCCCGCCGGCGAGCCCGTACTACGACCGTTCCATCAAATGCCCGGCGCGCAACGTCGCACGAGCGCGCGACCTGATTCGTCAGGCCGGAGCGCAGACTCCAGTGCGCGTCGAGCTCATGACGGGCACCGACCAGGTCGCCGCGCGTCTCGGGCAGGTCATTCAGTCGATGGCCGGTGAGGCGGGCTTCGAGGTAACGCTGCGACCCACGGAGTTCGTGACCGCACTGCGGCGCCAGGACCAGGGCAACTACCAGTGCTTCGCGATCGGCTGGTCAGGGCGTGTCGACCCGGACGGCAACATCTACCAGTTCGTCCACTCGAAGGGCTCGCTGAACAACCTCGGGTGGTCGAGCCCACGCCTCGACCTGATTCTCGACAACGCCCGCAAGGCCACGTCGCTCAAGGCGCGAAAGGCTCTCTACCGGGCCGCCTTCCGCGTCCTCCGCTCACAATTGCCGCTGATCTACCTGTGGCATCCGGTGAACCGGCACGGAGTGAGCAACACGGTGAAAGGGGTGCAGCAGTTCGGCGACGGCCTGATCCGGGCCTACTTCGCGGAATTCAAGTAGTGACATAGACGATCATGGGCGTCTTCATCCTGCGCAAGGTCGGAGCCGCCCTGATCGTCGTGTTCCTCGCGAGCGTGCTCGTCTTCGTCGGCGTGCGCGCGCTTCCGGGGGATCCTGCGCTCGCCTACGCCGCCGAGGACCGCGACCCGGAGGTGCTCGCCGCCATCCGGGACAAGTACGGGCTGAACGACCCTCTGCCCGTCCAGTACGTCCGCTGGGCCGGGCTCGCCCTCCAGGGCGACCTGGGCACGGACACCCGCGGGCTGCCAGTGTCGGAAACGATCGTCGACCGCCTGCCCATCACGCTCGAGCTCACGGCGCTCGCCATCCTGATCGGCACGCTGCTCGGCATCGCCGCGGGAGTGATCGCCGCTGTGCGGCGTGGCAAGCCGTCCGACTACACCGCGACGACGGTGGCGCTACTCGGCCTCTCCGTGCCGCACTTCTGGCTCGGCCTCCTGATGATCATCCTGTTCGCCGTCAACCTGAACTGGCTGCCGGCGGGCGGCTACATCTCGTTCCGCGAGGATCCGCTGGGGAATCTCGAGCACATGGTCATGCCGGCGATCGTGCTCGGCACCGGGCTGTCCGCCGTGCTCATGCGGCAGATGCGCTCGGCGATGCTGGACTCGCTGGGCGCGGACTACGTGCGCACCGCGCGCGCCAAAGGCCTCAGCGAGTGGTCCGTGGTCGGCAAGCACGCGCTCCGCAACAGCCTGATCACCGTCACCACGGTCATCGGGCTGCAGCTCGGCGCGCTGATCTCGGGCGCCGTGATCACCGAGCAGATCTTCGGCATCGCCGGCTTCGGCCGGCTGACCGTCGACTCGATCGCGCAGCGCGACTACGCGCTGCTCCAGGGGGTGGTGCTCGTCGCGGCGGTCGGCTACGTGGTCGTCAACCTGCTCGTCGACCTCGCGTACTCGCTCATCAACCCGCGCATCCGCGTCCAGGGAACGGCGGCATGAGTTCTCCTTTGGGTCGCTGCCCGCGCGTTCCTCGGGCGCCGGTCGCGGTGCGGGGCCGGAGGGCACAGTATGGGTAATACGGGCCCGGAGAGCACCGTGCCGCGAGCGGCGTCAGGCGGTGGCGGAGGCCGGCTCCGCCGGCCGGGAGC
>DAITAO010000116.1:0-7471 GCA_036824245.1 Gaiellaceae bacterium
ATCGGCGTGCGCCGGCCGCCGGCGGTCTTGGGGAGCCGCCGGCGGCCTCGGCGTGCCTGAGCCGGGGGCGTCCCCCGCAAGGCAGGGCTTCCGTAAACTGCCCCGCCGCATGGATCTGTACGAGTACCAGGGCAAAGAGCTCTTTGGGCACTACCGCATCCCCGTCTCGGAAGGCCGGCTTGCGACGACGCCCGAGGAAGCGCGCGCGGCGGCCGAGGAGCTCGGCGGCCAGGTAGTCGTAAAGGCGCAGGTGCTGACCGGAGGCCGCGGCAAGGCGGGCGGCATTCAGCTCGCCGACACACCCGGCGAGGCCGAGGCGCGTGCCCGGGACATCCTGGGGATGGACATCCGCGGCCATGTTGTCCGCAAGCTTTGGGTCGAGCAGGCATCTGACATAGCGAAGGAGTACTACCTCTCGGTCACGTTCGACCGCGGGGAAAAGAAGCCGCTGTTCATACTCACCAGGGAGGGTGGGGTGGATATCGAAGAGGTCGCAGCCAAGCGTCCGCAGGCGCTCGCGCGACTGCACATCGACCCGCTCGAGGGGTTTCAGCCTTACCAGGCTCGGCGGCTCATCTATGAGGCGGGCATCGAGGATCCTGGAGAGCAAAAGCAGATCGTGCGCATCGTCGACCGCCTCTACGGCGCATTCACGGGCGCCGACGCGATGCTCTGCGAGATCAACCCACTGATCGTCACACCCGAGGGCGATGTGAAGGCGCTGGACTCAAAGTTCTCCGTCGACGACAACGCGCTGTACAAGCACCCGGAGATCGCGGACATGGTCGACCTGGAGGCATTCACGCCCGAGGAGCGCGAGGCGCGCGAGAAGGGTGTTACGTACGTGAAGCTGGACGGCGAGGTCGGGATTCTCGGCAACGGCGCCGGCCTGGTCATGTCGACCCTGGACGTGATCGCGCTCGCAGGCGGCCGGCCGGCCAACTTCTGCGACCTGGGCGGCGGCGGCGACGCGCAGGGCGTCGTGGATGCGCTCGAGGTGATCACCGGCGACCCCCAGGTGCGGTCGATCCTCTTCAACATCTTCGGGGGCATCACGCGCTGTGACGAAGTGGCGCGCGGGATCCTTCAGGCGCTCGCGCAGCTGACCATCGCGCGGCCCATCGTGGTGCGACTCGACGGCACGAACGCCGAGGAGGGCCGACAACTTCTCTCGGAGTCCGGGCACAGGAACCTGTACGTCGAGCCGACCATGCTGGACGCAGCGCGGCGCGCCGTGGAGCTGGCGGCGGCATGACGGATCTCTGGTCGGAGCGCGCGGACGCCTACCGCGAGGCGGTCGAGCAGCGCGAGGGCGACGACCTCGACCGCATCGTGGAGTGGTGCGCAGGAATGCGCACGGCGCTCGACGTGGCGACCGGCGGGGGCCATGTGGCGCGTCGGTTACGCGAGGCGGGTCTGGACGTGGTGAGCTGCGACCCGGCTCCGGGCATGAAGCCGGACGTCATCTGCAGAGCGGAGGCTCTTCCGTTCGCCGACGGCAGCTTCGAAGTCGTCGTGTCTCGCATCGCGCCGCACCACTTCGACGACGTGCCCGCCGCCGTCGGCGAGATGGCGCGCGTGTCGAGCGACCTGGTCGTGGTCGAGGACACGCTCTTCACGAGCGACGAGGTCGAAGAGGCCGAGCGGCTGCGTGATCCCACCCATGTGCGCTCCTTCGGCGAGGACGAGTGGATAGGGCTTCTCGAGGGCGCTGGGCTCGTCGTCGAGCACGTCGAGCAACACGAGAAGCGCCATCCCTTCGTGGCGTGGCTCACGCGCACGGGAACGAGCCCGGAGGATGCTCTGCGCGTGCGCGACCTGCTCGGCAGCCACGTGGTCAACGGCCACTACGTCGACACGAAGGTGCTGCTGCGGGCCCGGAAACCGGCCGCCTGATGGCGATCATCGTCGACGGTGACACGCGCTTGGTCGTGCAAGGTCTGACCGGCAGCGAAGGCTCTTTCCACGGCGTGCGCAACCGCGACTACGGCACGGACGTGGTGGCCGGAGTGACGCCCGGCAAGGGGGGTCAGGAAGTCGAGGGCATCCCGGTCTTCAACACGGTTGCGGAGGCAGTCCGCGAAACGGGAGCCAACACGACCATGGTCTTCGTCCCGGCGCGCTTCGCGGCGGACGCGATCTACGAGGCCGTCGACGCCGGGATCGGCACCGTCATCTGCGTCGCGGAAGGACTGCCCGCCCACGAGATGCTGCGCATCTACAACTTCATTCGGCCGCGCGGCATCACGATGATCGGCCCCAACTGTCCCGGAGCGCTCTCGCCCGGCAAGGCGAACGTCGGGATCATCCCGGCCGAGATCTTCCGCGAGGGCGCCGTCGGACTCGTCTCACGCTCGGGCACGCTGACGTACCAGATCGGACACGAGCTGACACAGCTCGGCCTGGGCAACTCGACCATCGTCGGCATCGGCGGCGACCCGGTCGTCGGATCGTCGTTCATCGACGTCCTGAGCCTCTTCGAGGCCGACCCCGAGACCGAGATCATCGTCTTGGTCGGCGAGATCGGCGGGGACGAGGAAGAGAAGGCGGCGCGCTTCATCCAGGCGGATATGACGAAGCCTGTGCTCGGCTACATCGCCGGCTTCACCGCGCCTCCGGGTAAGACGATGGGGCACGCGGGCGCCATCATCTCCGGCTCGTCGGGGACGGCGCAGGCGAAGAAGGAGACCCTCGAAGCGGCCGGTGTGCGCGTCGGCACGACACCCACCGAGGTCGCCCATCTGGTCGCCGAGACTGTGGGCGTGGCCGGCCGCTGACGAACGCGGTCGCCCGTACTTGACGGCCGCGGGTAGGGCTCTCGGGGCGGAACCGCATGAGCGACCGGGCGGGCACCTAGACTCGCGGGTGTGACCACCATCTCGCTCGCCCGAGGGGTGCCGCCACCCGAGCTTCTGCCGGTCGACGACCTCGCCGCGTGCGCACGCGACGTGCTGCTCGACCAGGGCCGCACACTCCTCAACTACGGGCCCGTCGCGGGCTACGGGCCGCTCCGTGAGTGGCTCGCCGATCGCCACGGGGTCGATCCCGGCCGCGTCGTGCTCACGCCTGGCTCGCTGCCCGGTCTCGCGCTCCTTGCTCAGTTGCTGCTGGCCCGGGGGCGGCGAGCGCTCGTGGAAGCGCCCTCCTACGACCGCCCACTCGGAATCCTCGCCGGGCTCGGGGCCGGCGTGACTCCGATCACCCTGCGCGACGGCGGCATCGACCTCGACGAGCTCGAACGTGCGCTGGCCAACGGCGGACCCGCATTCCTGTACGCCATTCCGACCTTCCAGAACCCGAGCGGGCGCACTTATCCGGAGGGCGCGCGCCGCGAGCTGCTCGAGCTCGCCGGCCGCTACGACCTGCTCATCCTCGAAGACGATCCCTACAGGCTGGTGTGCTTCGGTCAGCCGCCGCCGCCGACGCTGTTCGAGCTCGAGGGCGGCGAGCGCGTCGTGTACGCGGCCTCGTTCTCGAAGATCGTGGCTCCCGGCTTGCGGGTCGGGTACCTCATCCTCCCGGTCGACCTCGTGCCGGAGGTCGAGGCGCGCGCCGTCGGCACCTACCTGTCACCGACGCTGGCGCTCCAGGCTGCTCTCTACGAATACCTGCGGCGCGACCTGCTCGAGCCGAACCTGGCGCGCGCACGAGCTGCGCTGGGTGCGCGCCGCGACGCGATGCTGGCGGCTCTCGAGGAGCATTTCGGCGACAGTGCCCGCTGGAGCCGGCCCGAGGGGGGCTACTTCGTGTGGCTCGACCTTCCGGCAGGAGCCGCCGCCGCCGAGATCTTCGACCGCGCCGCCGACGCGGGCGTTGCCGTGGTCAAAGGAACCGACTTCTTCCCGCCGGGCAAGGGCGGCGACTCGTCCCTGAGGCTCGCCTACTCGTTCCCGTCACCCGGAGATGTCTCCTCCGGAATCGCCCGCCTGGCGAGCGCCGTTGCGACCTCGGCGCCGGTATAGCTGCGACAGCAGCACGCCGGCGATCAGCCCGAGCGAGACGCTCAGCAGGATGAGCCAGATGAGGCCTACGTGTGCCGTGAAGAAGACGAAGCGCAGTCGCACCTCGTCGTCATTCAGCGCCACGAACGCGACCACGTAGGCGACTACGAGAGCGAGGCCGACCAACAAGGCATACAGGCGTGGCTGCCAGGCCTCGTCCACCTCACGGGAGGGACGGAAGAGGCGGCCACGCATGGGCCGCGGAGTCTACGCCGTGGGGTGGCTCGCCAGCGGATCGGAGGCCCGTGGCACGAGTGGCGCCTGGCGCGGGTGGATCATGCGCCCGCGCACCGAGGCGCGGAAGGTCGGGCAGGGCGTGTCGACAAGGAGCGCGCAGAGCCCAGCCTGCCGGAAATAGCAATCTTCGCAGGATGCTTTATCACGTTTGCCCACGCTCTAGTTTGCTCCTCCCTCGACCCCCAGGCGAAGGCGCCCATACTAGGGCGCTCGCGCGGACGGTCAAGAGTTGCCGAGATGGAAACAGCCGCAATTTCCGGCCACTTCCAAACCGCGAAAATGCAGGGAGAACTAACTTTCCGGCTCCAGCGTTGCCAGACTCCGCAACGCCTGTCGAAAAGAACTCACAGCCACGATCCTCACACCATGGGCGTGCTTGCGCGCGACGGCGAGGTTATCCCCAGCGGCGGGCACCAGGAAGACGTCCACTCCGGCCCGCCGGGCGCCGATCGTCTTCTGCTTGATGCCGCCCACGTCCTGGACCGAGCCGTCGAGCAAGAGCTCTCCCGTCGCCGCGACCTTCTGGCCTCTGTCGATGTTCCGGCCCAGCTCCTCGAGGATGTCGAGCGCGAAGGCGAGCCCCGCAGACGGGCCGCCCACATTGCCGAGATCGATCTGTACACGCACGGGTAGCCGGATGTCGGCCGCCTGCTCGATCCCGATCCCGACCACCGGGCGAGGTGGGTCGCCGCCTTCCACCGTCCGGAGCGCGAACTCGCGGGTCGACCCATCGCGGCGGACGCGCAGGCGGACGATCTGGCCCGGCTGATGCCGCCTGATGGCCTGGGCGAGGCCGGCCGGCGTATGCACGGGGCGGCCGTCCACCGCGACAACCACATCACTGGGGTGCAACCTGCCTGTCGCGGGCGCGTCGGGGAAGACGGCGGTGATCAGCACGCCGACGGAACGCACGCGCACCCGGTAGCCGGCCGATCGCAACGCGACGGCCGCGGCGATTCGCTGCGAGCGCTGCATGGCGTCGAGCTCCGCCTCGCGCCGCACGCTCTCGCTGACGCCCGGCGGGTTGACCCGCTCCTCCGGCACGAGCGTCGAGCCCTCGTAGACGCTGGGGAAGAAGCTCTCGAGCAGGCTCGCCTGCTTCACGTCGACGGCGACGTAGTAGATCCCGCCGTCGTCCTTTTCCGCACGCTCGCCCTGAACCTTGACCTGCGGCGCAAGGGGCCGCGCGCGATCGGGCAGAAAGATGTAGTCGTCCGACGGCGCCAGGTACAGGACGGCCAGCGCTGTCAGGACGACGAGGCCCAGCACCCCGAGCCGGGCGGGCGAGAGCAGTCGTCGCACGCGCCGAGGATAGTCGCGGCCGGCCGTTACAGGAGCCCGCGCGTCAGGCCGCCGTCGACAGGGATGACGGTGCCCGTGACGTACGCGGCCCGATCCGAGGCGAGGAAGCAGACCACGTCGCCGATCTCGCGCGGCGTGCCGAGGCGACGCAGCGGAATCGCCGCGAGATCCTGCTCGCTCGGCCCGTCCGGGTAGACCTCGGCGAGACGTTCCGTGTCGATCCGTCCGGGCGCGATCGAGTTGACGGTGATGCCGTCGGGGCCGAGCTCGCGGGCGAGTGTCTTCGCCCAGCCGATCACTCCCGGCCGCACGGCGTTCGAAAGGGCGAGGTTGTCGACCGGCTCGCGAACCGAGCTCGACTCGATGTTGACGATGCGCCCCGCCGGGCTCTGGCGGAGGTGGGGGAGGCACAGCCCGGTGAGCCGGACAGCGGAGACGAGCAGCAGCTCGACGGCGCGCTCGACATCCTCGGCCGCCAGGCCCACAGCCCGCCCGCGGGGCGGCCCGCCGCCGTTGTTGACCAGCACGTCGACGCCGCCGAAGGCCTCGACCGTACGGTCGACGAGGTTGTCCAGGTCGCGCGGGATGGTCAGGTCGCCGCGCACGGCGAGCGCGCCGAGGCGGTCGGCTTCCCGCTGTAGCAGGTCGCGGCGCCGCGCGAACATCACCACGTTGGCGCCGTCCTCGATCAAGGCCTCCGCGACGGCGAGGCCAATCCCCGACGAGGAGCCGCAGACAATCGCGGTCCGTCCGCTCAGCCCGAGCCGCACGGCGCTCCCTCACAGGCTTGCTCGGAGGCGCGCCGCCCCGTCCGCTCGGGACAGGCCCGAGGGACTGTCCCTGGGACGTGTCTCGACCGGCGGGGTCGCTGGCGCGCGGCGCTCATGTGGCCGCGTCTACGAGCTGAGGACGCCGACGACGTCGCGCACCGCGGCTGCCGAGGCCTCGAGCGCCTGCCGTTCCTCGTCGGTCAGGTCGAGCTCGATGATCTCCTCGATACCGCCGGCGCCGAGCTTGACCGGCACGCCCATGTAGAGATCATCGATGCCGTACTCGCCTTCGAGGTAGGCGGTCACGGGCAGGACGCGTTTCTCGTCCAGCATGATCGCGTCCACCATCTGCGCCGCGGCCGCACCCGGGGCGTACCACGCCGATGTGCCGAGCAGCTTCACGACCTCGCCGCCGCCCTTGGCCGTGCGCTCCACCATCGCCTGGACCTGCTCTTCGGCGACGAGCTTCCGCAGGGGCACACCGCCGATCGTCGTCGCAGAGACGACCGGCACCATCTGGTCGCCGTGGCCGCCCAGCACCATGGCCGTCACGTCCTTGACGGACGAGCCCGTTTCGCGGGCGATGAAGGTCGAGAAGCGTGCCGTGTCCAGGATGCCGGCCATCCCGAAGACGCGGTTCTTCGGCCACCCCGACACGCTCTTCGCCACGTGGCACATGGCGTCGAGCGGATTTGAGACGACGATCAGGATTGCGTCAGGCGACTGGGCCGCCGCTTCGCGGGTAACCGACCCGACGATCTTCTCGTTGGTCGCCACGAGGTCATCCCGGCTCATATCGCCCGTGCGCGGTACCCCGGCCGTGATCACGACGACGTCCGAGCCGGCCGTCTCCTCGTAGCCGTTCGTGCCGCTGATGTTCGGCTCGTAGCCCAGCACCGCACCCATCTGGTTGATGTCGAGCGCCTTGCCCTGCGGGAGCCCTTCCTTGATGTCGACCAGCACGACATCGCAGTAATCGCTCCACGCGAGGACCTGGGCGCACGTGGCGCCGACGTTGCCGGCTCCGACAACGGTCACCTTGCGGCGGCCTTTGAATGGCCTGAACTCGTGCCTACCTAGCTCACTCACGCGCGCCCCTCGCCGGCGGCGGCTCCCAGCCGGCGGAGCCGGCCTCCGCCACCGCCTGACGCCGCTCGCGGC